>JAGQXQ010000410.1:1300-11394 GCA_020436535.1 Phaeodactylibacter sp. | reverse complement strand
GCCAGGTAATGTAACTGGCGTTCACTTCGGCTGTGTCGGTAATGCGGGTAATCAGGTCTTTGGTATGGCTAAAGCTGAAGGTAGTATTGAATCGGTAGTTGAAACTGTGGGTCAACTGAATATTATTGGCGTATTCGGGTTTCAGGAAAGGGTTGCCCTGCTCGTAGGTCAGTTCATCGAGCTTGTTCAGGAACGGGTTGAGATCCTGGTAAGAAGGGCGGTTGATGCGACGGCTGTAGGTCAGTTGGAAACTATTTTTTTCATTAGGAGCGTAGGTCAATCCGCCGGAAGGGAAAAAGTCCACATATTTACGGTCGAAGTTCTCCCCTTCTTCCCCTTCTTTGAAGCTGGCCAGATCGCCTAATGAATGGGTCTGCTCTACCCGCAGGCCGGCCTGAACGCCTACCTTGCCCAATTGCCGGTTATAATTGACATAGCCCGCGTTGATGTTCTCTTCGTACACAAAGTGGTTGCTTCGCCCGGTATTGAGCACCGGCGCTCCGTCATATTCGTCAAAGAAACGAAAAGTATTGTCAGTATTGACGTAGGCCAGCTTGAGGCCGGCTCCCAACTGCCCGCCGAGCAGAGGGCGCTCATGATCCACCTTAAAGGTATAGATATCAATATCGGTCGGCGTTTCATTTGTATTGATCTTTTCCCGGAAAATGATGGTTTCAGTAGGATCGAGGTAATAATTAGGCTGATAAGCGGAGCCGTCGTTCCGGAACCAACCGTAGTCTGCATCGATATTCCACACTACCCCATTCTTGTTATCAAAACGGTAATTCAGGTTAAAGTTGAGGTTGTCGCGTTCTCTCTTGTCATTGCTCTGAGCCAAAAGTACGGTATCAGCTCGGTTGAGTTCAATAAGTCCAAAGGGGGTACGGCTGTTACTCCATCCACTATTGTTGCTGAGGAAGCCAGTCGCCAGAAAACCCACCGTGTGCTTTTCACCCACAAAAAAGTCCGTTCCTGCCTTAAAATTATGGCTGGACCACTCGTGCCCCTGCTGGTTGTTCTGATCGTAGAACATGCCCAGCTGCCGGCGGTAGAGCTCCATGAAGTTGCGGTTCTCCCCTTCGGAATGGCTATAACTGCCAAAGGCATTGAGGCGTTGGTTTCGGTAATTACCGCTGACCGAGCCGTTGTACTGCGCCACCTTACCTACAGAATAGCCGAGGTTGATATTAGCGTTGGCGCCCAGTCGTTTGTCCTTTTTCATGCGGATATTGATGATCCCCCCATTGCCTTCCGCATCATAACGGGAAGAAGGGTTGGTGATAACTTCAATAGCCTCTATCTCATCACTCTGCACCGTCTTTAGGAAGGCCGCCAGGTCGGCTGTACTAAGAGGAGAAGGTTTTCCGTCGACGTACACCTGCACGCCGGCCCTGCCCAGCAGGCTGATATTGTCGTTGTTGTCGACGACGACTCCCGGCGCCTTACGCAGGAGCTCGAATGCGGTGCTACCTGAAGCATTAATGGTATTTTCCACATTGAATACCATCATATCCGGACGGACTTCCACCAGCGGCTTCTCAGCAGTAACGACCACCTCCGACAACTCAATATTGGCCTCCTGCATCTGTATTACCGGCAATTCGTATTGCTGGCCGGCCTTCAATTGGAAGCGTTCAGTGTTAAGGGGAGGCAAGCCTACATAACTCACACTGATCCAATACTGCCCTTCCGGCACTCCTTCCATGGTAAAAAAGCCATCCAGGCCGGTTACCTCTACTTTGAGCAAACTGGAATCGGCTGCGGCATTTAGCACCACATTAGCAAACTCCAGAGCGGCGCCATCTGGCCCTTCGACTTTGCCGTTAATTTTTGCGCTTTGATTATATTGTGAAAAAGAAAAGGTGGGTAGCAGGCACATCAGCGCCCACAAATAGCACGCAGCTATTGCTCTCATTACATCGGGTTTATGATTAACAATCGGATGATGAGAGCAAAAGTAGCGTTTAGCAAAGGGGCGGGAAATAATAATCGACGAACAGAGGCATTAAGTATATGGAATGAATGAATGAATGAATAAGTGAGTGAGTGAATTTCACCTGGCAAGGCCTGTACGGGCGAAGACAGGCGGGATATCGAAATTAGCGGTTTGATACGGCCCGAAGCTAAATGGGTGGCCTGGAACAGAAGTAAACCGCAGGGTTTCAAGGTTTTCGGCTCAGTCCGGTACGTGTCCTGAACCGAAAATCCTGAAAAAACTCACGCCTGCGCTTTAGGCGTATTAAAGCTCATCGGCGGGAAAGGCGGTTGTTCGGGCTCATCGATGATACCATGCTGGGCTTCGAATTTCTTTACATTATCCGCCAGGGCGCGAAGCAGGCGCTTGGCGTGCTGAGGCGTCAGGATGATGCGTGATTTGACTTTGGCCTTGGGCACATTGGGCACCAAACGGATGAAGTCCACCACAAATTCGGAGTTGGAATGGGAGATGATGGCCAGGTTGGAGTAGGTGCCTTCCGCTACCTCCTCCGGCAATTCGATATTTAACTGATTTTGTCCTTTCTTTGTATCTGACATGTTCACGAATATTTTATTAGTATAAAGCTCCAATATCGGAATTATAAACAAGCTATACAAACCATGGATAAATACCTGGAAGAAAACCAAAAGCTATGGGACGAATGGGCCTCGTTTCACCCGGAATCGGAATTCTATGACATGGATAGTTTTCTCAACGGCCAAAACTCGCTCAAGCCCGTGGAACTGGAAGCGCTGGGCGATGTAAAGGGGAGGCGCCTGCTGCATCTACAGTGCCATTTCGGGCAGGACACCCTTTCCTGGGCTCGCCTCGGCGCCAAAGCGACAGGGGTAGATTTTTCTGAAAAAGCCATTGAGGCCGCCCGAAAGCTCAACCAGCTTACAGAACTGGACGCCCAATTTATCCAATCCGATGTATTGAGCCTCAAGGGTAAGCTGGAAGGCGTATTCGACATCATCTTTACTTCCTACGGGGTGATCACCTGGCTTCCCGATCTTCGGCCCTGGGCTGAAGCGATTCGCCACTACCTGAAACCGGGCGGCGTCTTTTTCATAGTAGAATTCCACCCGGCTCTTATGATGTTCGACCTGGACAATGTCCAACCCGTTTACTCGTATTTTTACGAAGAAGCTCCTCTGGAAACAGAGATAAATGGCGGTTCTTACGCCGGAAAATACGAGAGTGTTGCCCGCCTTAAGGAATTTACCTGGCAGCATAGCCTAAGCGATATCGCTATGGCGCTTCTGGACGTTGGCCTGGGCCTGAAGGAATTCCGGGAATACAGCTATTCGCCCTACGATTGCTGGCCAGAAATGGAGGAGATCGCACCAGGTAGGTTCAGGTCAAAAAAATTACCCGGAGTACCTCATCTGTTTTCTTTGAGGATGGAAGGGTGAATTCGAAACCTTTGAGGTTTTCGAAACCTCAAAGGTTTTCCTGGCTTATTTCTTTACCTTTTTCTTCCCCTTACTAAATGCATTGGGCACTTCCAACTCGATGAATTGCTTGATCTGTTCCAGGGTCATCTCCTTAGCCATTTCAGCATCCACCTTTTTGTCATCCACCTTGGGGAATTTGATGTTTTTCTTCTTGAAGCGGATATAGGGCCCCCAGCGGCCGTTTTCTACGGAGATCTTCTCATCATCCCACTTATGGATATAACGGTTGGCCTCTTTTTCCACCTTTTTCTCTATCAGTTCATGCATATCCTCCAGCGAGATCTCTTCAAAGTTATACTTGCGGGGAACGTTGACATACAGGTCATTCCACTTAAGGAAAGGCCCAAAACGCCCTTTACCTTTGGTGATCGGAAGGCCTTTATAAGTACCAACCGGAGCATCCTCCTTCTGCTTGAGTAGAATCAGTTCGGTGGCGCGTTCGAGAGAAACGGCGAGGGGGTCTTCTCCACGGGGAATAGAGACATATTTTTCTCCGTGGCGGACATAGGGGCCATAGCGCCCTATACCCAGGCTTACATCTTCACCCTGAAACTTCCCAAGGTCCTTGGGCAAGGCAAACAGCTTAATGGCATCTTCATAGGTGATGGTTTCCATCGACTGCCCGGGCTGCAGGTTGGCGTACCGGGGCTTTTCATCTTCTTCCAACTCATCCGGAGCGCCGATCTGTACGACCGCTCCCAGCCGGGTCATGCGGGTAAGAAGGGTTCGCCCCGTTTCAGGGTCTTTTCCCAGAATGCGCTCCCGGGTGGGGCGCTCGGCATTGGCCAGGGTCTTTTCTACAATATCGTGAAAAGGCCGGTAGAACGAATTGAGCATGGAGGTCCATTCGCGCCCCCCTTCAGCGATCTTATCGAACTCTTTTTCGATATCGGCGGTAAAGCCATAATCCATTACCTCCTGGAAATGTTCACTCAGGAAGTCGCTTACCGTAATGCCCATATCGGTTGGAAAGAGCCGGTTTTTGACTGCACCGGTCATTTCCGTATTTTTCTCCTTGCTGATGTCTCCCTTATTATTGAGGGTCAGCACCAGGTACTCGCGTTCCTCACCATCACGGCTTTCCTTGACGATATAACCTCTGTCCTCTTCCATGATCTTACTGATCGTGGGAGCATAGGTAGAAGGCCGGCCGATGCCCAGTTCTTCCAGCTTTTTAACCAGCCCTGCTTCAGAATAACGAGCGGGTGGCCGGGTGAAGCGTTCCGTAGCGATCATATTGTCCAGGTTGAGGCCCTGGCCCACCTTTAACGGTGGCAGCATGCCCTTGGCCTCTTCTTCATCCTCATCATCGGTTGACTCCAGGTAAACCTTGAGGAAGCCATCGAACTTCAACACTTCGCCTTCTGCCTTGAGGTAGGCATCGGGCAGGGAAGAGATGCCGATTTTAACGATTGTTTTTTCAAGAATAGCATCCGCCATCTGGGAGGCGATGGCCCGTTTCCAAATCAATTCGTAGAGGCGTTGCTCATCGCGGTTGGTGGTTACCGTCTGGCGGTTGATATAGGTGGGGCGAATGGCCTCGTGAGCCTCCTGAGCGCCTGCCGATTTGCTTTTATACCGTCGGGTTTTTACGTAGTTCTTTCCAAAACTCGTCTCGATCTCCTGCGCGATACTGATCAGGGCCGTCTCACTGAGCGAGGTGGAGTCGGTACGCATATAGGTGATATGTCCTGCTTCGTAAAGGCGTTGAGCCACCGACATGGTGCGCTTCACCGAGAAGCTCAGTTTTCGGCTGGCTTCCTGCTGAAGCGTAGAGGTCGTAAACGGAGCGGTCGGGCTGCGCTTCAGAGGTTTCACATCGATATTATCGATGCGGAACGTAGCTGCACGGCAGCTTTCCAGAAACGCCATGGCATCCTTTTCGGTGTCGTAGCGCGCCGGGCTTTCCGCCTTGAGTTTTACTATTTTCCCCTGTTCGTTTTTTACATCGAAAATGGCGTTGACTCGAAAGAAAGGACTGGACTCGAAATTGATAATCTCCCGTTCGCGTTCAACGATCAGTTTAACCGATACCGATTGCACCCGGCCTGCGGAGAGCTTGCCTTTGATCTTGCGCCACAGAATTCCCGATAGTTCATATCCCACCAGGCGGTCCAGCACCCGGCGGGCCTGCTGGGCGTTGACCAGGTTAACGTCCAGCTTGCGGGGATTCTGAACGGCATTCTGAATGGCCGGCTTAGTGATCTCGCGAAAGACGATCCTTTTGGTTTGGGTTTCATCCAGGCCCAGTACCTGGCACAAGTGCCAGGAGATAGCTTCGCCTTCTCGGTCTTCATCCGTTGCAAGCCATACCTCGTCAACCTTCTTCACCAGGGCTTTCAACTCCTTAACAACTTTCTTCTTTTCCGGAGAGACGACATATTTGGGTTTGAAGTTGTTCTCTACATCCACGGCGCCTTCACTCTTTTCCAGGTCGCGAACATGGCCGAAACTGGACTTTACCGTGAAATCTTTTCCTAAAAGCTTTTCGATTGTTTTCGCCTTGGCAGGCGACTCTACAATGAGTAGGTTCTTTGGCATATGCTAGATTGGTTTTTTCAAAATCATCCGGCTTCTATTAAGCCTGTTCAAAAACGATGTAACGAAGAAATGGACACTTTGATTCAAATGGAAGCACTCCCCGTTCAAAAGATGCAAATGTAAAAAAATAAAAATTTGTTCACCGCTTGGGGCGATTTACTGCTTTTCACAGGCATATTGCCCGTTTTCTGTCCTAAATAAACGCTAAGAGTATGTTTGCAGCCACAAATATATACCATATTCCGGATAACCCCAGGACAGCTTGCAGTACTGCTGTCCTGCGTTGTTTGACCCCCAACCTTATGATAAACTTTTTTTTGAATTGACTATCAACTCTTTAAAGACTCCGTGGGCATGCACGGGTGCGATTCCCATTTGTACCCATTAGTTCTGTTTAAGGCTATTTTGAACTAATCTGGGTTTAGAGCAGCCGTTGCCCGAAGGGGGTTAGGCCTTTACGACGGGAGCTCATAGGAGTTTAAAACAGCCTGTAGGAGGCCCTCTAACGGCAAGATAAACCTTTCTAAACCCCAAATAAGGCCTCAAATATGCCTCTAACCCCCTGCCAGGCCTCAATAGGCTCCTAAACTAAGGAGAGTACAGACTAGAATCGCACCCGCATGCACTCTAAGCACATTTTTGGAGATGATGCTTTCGAAACAAAAATGTCCGGAAGTAGGTTAGTCACCTCCAACTTTAAAAACACTTTAACATTTATTTCATATAAATTTTATCTTAATAAACTAAACCCCAGGCATTTTTTTGTAAATTTGTGCCGGTTTGCCGGGCTTGGGGGCCGCCCCCGTCTTCCATCTGTTCCGGTTTAATGCTGACCCTGAATTTTGTCAAAGAAGTAAAATAATTTATCGGTTTGGATTCACGTTAAGATAACACGGCACGAGATTGAGAGGAATAACCGGGCAAGAAGAGCTTGGCTAGGTTTTTCCCGTTCATCCGGAATAAAAACTATTCTTCCCCTAATTTGCAATTTAACCTATGCGCAGGTACAGGTATTGGATATTGATAATAACGGTGCTTTTCTGTTCTAGCCTATCTGCACAGCGTTACTTTCCAATAAAAGTCGATAAAAAATGGGGCCTGATCAATTCGGACGGACAGGTCGTTCTGCCCCCGGTGTACGATGCGATTGGAGAGTTTAAACGCTTTGGTTATGCGGTCATGCAGCGAGACGGCTACGTTGGCTTGTTGGCCGACGGCGGGCGAGAGTTGGTGCCGCCCAAATACGACGACATCAAGGTGCTGGATTCTACGCTGGTCGCAGTAATGGACCAGGGGCAGTGGATGGTGGTCAACCTCTTCGGGGATATCGTCCTGGAAAAAGGTTACCAGCGAGTGGAAGTATGGAACAGCTTCTATCTCGCTTATATGCAGAATGGGAAATGGGGCCTAACTGACAAGTTTGGCAATAAACTGGCCGAACCGGTATACGATGATATCCAGTCGGAAGAAGGCCGGTTTTTCATCACCACCCGAGCCAGCCGCCTGGGCCTGCTATCGAGCATCGGCAGAGAAATACTGCCCAATGAGGCTAATGAAATCCGCTTTTTCAGCGACAGCCTCTTCTTCTACCGCACTGGCAACCTCTGGGGGGCGGTCGACTTCTATGGAATCCGGGTCATCCCTGCTGAATATAAGGCGTTTAGCCGTATTTCCGATAATTTCATCAAACTCTCCCGGAATGAGGGCCAGTTTGTTTACTCCATTCCCTGCTCCCGCATCATTTCCGACGGCAGTTTCGACGATTACTATTCGTTCTCCAAACGATATGTCATCACCAAGAAGAAAAGGCAACTGGGTTTGCTGGACTGGTGTGGCAACCAGATCCTGCCACCGGCCTACAATGAAATACAGGCTTATGACAAAAAGCTCTTTCGCGTCAATTATCAAGGGCAGTGGGGAGTTGTCCAGGCCGGAGGCGTCTCCGTCATCCCCTTTGAGTATGACTATATCGCTCCGCTGCGCGGCAAAGCCTGTATTGTGAAAAAAGCAGGCCGCTTTGGCCTGGTCAACTTCCGGGGAGAACTGGTAGCCCCGCCGGCCTACCATCGGATAGAACTGGAAGGCAATCAAGCCAGAGCCTACCGCAAGCAGGCCGATGGGAAAGGAGAAACCCTGACCCTGTTAACCCTGGACGAAGAGGGTAAGCTCCGGGACACCAGTAACTTTCAAAATCATTTCCAGGTCAATATTCGCACCAATCTCTCGAAAAACGAATCAACTTCTGAAAATAGCGTTAACGATTACCTGCTCGATCAGTTTGAATGGTTTTACTCCCCTCAGGAAGACCGCTGGGGCCTGCGGCGCCTGCAGGATGGCGAGGCTCAGATCGACCCCAAGTTCCACACCGTGAAGGTAGAACGCAGCCTGGGCTTTACATTGGTGGGCATCGAAAAATCAGAACGATACGAATTTGAACGCACTTCTTTCCGCTTCGACATGGCCTATGGGCTGGTTAGTAATGAACTGGGGTTACTGGTCACCGAAATGGACTTTTGGGATGTGCGATTTGACGATTTCCGCCGGGGCTATCCCCTGGCTCGCTGTGTCTTTTCCAACGGCCGCCAGGGCCTGGTCGACCGGATCGGGCGCATCGTGCGCAGAGATATGGCCTACATCGGTGATTTTGTCGATGGGGTGGCCCGCTTTAGTTTCGCCGGGCGCCTCTCCGGCAGTATGAAGCCGGATCGCAACCTGGGTAAGCTGCGTACCTACCTCAACGGGTTGGCCACAACGAGCATTATGCTGGACTATACACAATACGACCAGCTCTTCCGCCACGACGCTTCTCTGACCTGCGAGGGCTGTGAATGGGGCTACATCGACACCGCCGCACAAGTGATTGTCCCCCCACAGTACACTTTTGCCAAAGATTTCGTCAATGATGTTGGCATTGTAGAATGCCATGACAAGTGGGGTATGGTCAACCGGGATGCCGACATTCTTATCCCCTGCAGCTACGACGGCGTACAGTTTTTGGAAAACACCGGCAATAAGATCGTCCGGGTTTACATTCGGGAACCCAAGTACGGCTTGATCGATACGCTGGGGCAACTCACCGTAAGCGCTGTTTACGATGAGATCGGATCCTTCCGGGAAGGGCGCCTGGCCGTCAAGCGAAATGGCCTGTGGGGATTTGTCGACCGCGATGGGCTGGAGGTAATCCCCTGCCGCTTCCGGGAAGTGCAGAACTTCAGCGATGGCCTGGCCGCCGCCAAGCTTGCCAACAGCTGGGGCTTTATCGATAAGCAGGGCGATGTGTCAGTGGATTTCCTCTACCGCCGGGCGGGAAACTTTCAGAATGGCCTGTCCTGGGTGTACAGTGAAGAAGGGGTCGGCTATATCAATTCCAAAGGCGAATTCATTGTTCCTCCGAAGTTTGATAAAGGATTTGATTTCAGCCGGGGTATCGCCCGGGTAGTAGTTAACAATGAATATGGGCTCATCGACACGCTCGGCCACTTTGCTCAGCGGCCCCGCTATTCTGACATCCAGGAGTTCAACGAGCACGGCCTGGCGGTGGTTCGCTACGGTAACAACAACGTGCGCTATGGCCTGGTGGGCCGCGATGGAGAGCTCATCACCAGCCTCCACCTGCGGGAGATCCAGCCATTCAGTGATGGGCTGGCAGCCGTAAAGTACAAGGACGGCTACGGTTTTATCGACACCACTGGCCGCCTGCTGATCCCGGATGTCTATTCCAAGGTATCTTCTTTCTCCGAAGGGCTGGCCGCAGTGCAGCAGGACGGAGCCTGTGGCTACATCAACACCAAAGGGGACATCGTCATCCCTCTCGAATATTCAAAATGCCTGGACTTTACCGACGGCAAGGCCGTCGTTTACAAGGGCATCCGCAAGGCCGGCCTGATCGACCGCCAGGGCAAGCTGCTGATCGAGCCCAGCGTTGACCGCATGCTGGCCTTTCAGGAAGGCCGCGGCCTGGTCAGAGACGATAAATACCGCTTCTATTACATCACCGAACAGGCTCACCTTTACGATGGCTACTATGAAGAGGCCACCGAGTTCAAGCACGGCGTCGCCGTTGTGCAGGTGGACGGCAAATGGGGCATCATCAACCAAAAGGGCATCGAGCTCATTCC
>JAGQXQ010000410.1:0-1249 GCA_020436535.1 Phaeodactylibacter sp. | reverse complement strand
ATCCAGGGCTTCAACGGCCTGGCCAGCCTCAATGGCGACCTCATCGTGCAGCCCGATTACGAGTACATCAGCTACGCCGGCGACGGCCTCTTCCGCGTGGAGCAGGGGGATAAGATCGGGTATTTTGATATGGATGGGCATTGGGTGTGGGATTTGAGGAAGTAGGGGAAGGATAATGTGTATCGGTGTTGTAGTGTATCAGTGTAAAAGAGGGCCAGTGCGAATAATTCCACTTTGGGGCTCAACCTCCGGCTAAAGGGAATACCAGTAGAGGTAAACAGGCCAAAGCAAATAAAGCGTTGAATATTTCTGGAGACTTGTTAAATGAAGAAAAAACTGTATATTGATTGCATGAGAATCATCAATGATCATATAAATCAAATAAAAGAACTATGTCTTAACCACCACGTTGGGAGATAAAGAGTTGGTTCATTGATATAGATACGGCAATAGGAGAAATTGAAAGCTTTCTTCCAGTAAAGAGAGATTTTTCTGAGTTCAAGGAATAAAATATCTAGACCTTTGAGGTTTTGAAAACCTCAAAGGTCTTGGCTATACATGTTCCACCCTCCCACAAAAAACCCCAAGTCCATGTCCGAACTAGCACTACAACTCATCCGCGAAGCCAAAACAAAAAAGTTCAAAAGCCTCAACCTCGGCAGCTGCGGGCTGACGGAGCTGCCGATGGAGCTGTTTGAATTGGTGTGGTTGGAGGAGTTGGTGGTGAGTAATGAAGAGCAATGGATTGAGGGAAAAAAAGGAGTAGCCCCGCCCAACTCCGGAAAACCAAATTTCCTGGCGGAAATACCTAATGAGATAAGAGTACTGAAGCATCTGAAAAAATTGGACTTCGGCTACAACCAAATCAGTAATATCAAGCCTTTAGAAGAACTTACCCAACTGATATGGTTAGACTTCAATAATAACAAGGTCAAAGACATTAGTCCACTTTCTAATTTAATCAATTTATCTTATTTAGTGCTATGGAAAAACCAAGTTGGCGACATTAAGCCATTGAGTAAACTTCAAAAGTTAAATTATTTAAACTTGGGTGGTAATAAAATTGATGACATTACACCACTTGAATCGTTATCCAGATTAGGCAAATTACTATTCTGGGGCAATCAAATCAATGATATTACTCCACTTGAAAACCTTACCCTTTTAAGTTATGTAAATTTCAGAAGTAATCAGGTAAATGATATCACACCAATTAGAAATCTTTTGTAACTATTTAGGTTGTCGGCGA
>JAGQXQ010000067.1:7769-10783 GCA_020436535.1 Phaeodactylibacter sp. | reverse complement strand
TGGAAGGTCACCAAGCTGACCGCCACTGAACTGGCGGCGGACTTCACCGTCACCGAAGAGGGGACTACCTACACGTTCACCTCCGTCTACCGGAAGAAATAAGTTTTGAAGGTTCGGGTTTGAATGGTTGGCATGCCGCCCGCATACCAACCATTTAAGCCCAATAAATTAAAGACCATGAATCAACCAACCAGAGTTTCACTCGTAGTTACCCCCCACAAAGGGATCCGCAATTTTCTATCTCAGCTATCCCTGCAAGCCGGCGCTACCGATTATGCCGACCGGACGGAAGTAACCCAATTAAAACGGTAATTTGAAGAAATCGCCATGTTACTGGAAGAACACGCCACTTCAGAAAACAAATACATCCTGCCCGCCCTGGAAGAGCGGGCGCCCGGCAGCTCCGCCCACGATGAGGCAGATCATGAAGCCCTGGAGCAATTGCAGGGAAACCTGCTCGCTCAACTGGAGCAACTGCTTGATCCCGGCATCCCGGATCAGCAGGCCCGCCGGTTAGGATATGAATTCTATCAGGGATTGACCCAGCTACACGCCGCCCATCTGGAACACATGTTCGAAGAGGAAACGGCCACCCAGGCACTGATGTGGCAACATTTCAACGATGAGGAAATGTTGCAGATACACGGGCAAATTATCCGTAGTATCCCTCCTGAGGTTATGCTTGCCTGGATGAAGTACATCCTGCCCGCTCAGACTCCGGAAGAACGACGCCAATTGCTCGCAGGCATGCAGGCTAATGCCCCGGCGCCTTTCTTCCGGCAGGTGCTGGGGGTGGCTGAGAAGGTACTGGAGTATCCGGCCTATGCACAACTGGAGGCTGTATTTAAAACGGTGGAGGTAAGTTCATAACTGATTATTGGCCTGAATACGGCTTTTTCTCCACATAGCTGTTTTATTGATGATCATCGGGGTGGGTAGCCGGCGTTTTTATCCCCAAACAACCCGCTCCTTTGATCCCTGCCAGTTTTCAAAGTGCATCCCATACCGCTGAGCCAGCTCGTTGCGTTTCACCTTCAAGGTAGGTGTCAGCAGGCGGTTTTTACCGGATCCTTGTAATAGCCGGCCATAAACCAGGGGCCGCGGGCCAGCACTTCGCCAGAATCCCGGGCGATCTTCATTTCGGCCCCTTTCAGCGCCCTGCCGACGGTGCCGGCCGTATCCTCGCCTTCCCGGGTCATGGTAAAGCCTCCGCAGGTTTCGGTCAGGCCGTAGATCTCCTGTATATCCATATCCAGGCGTTGGTACCATGCTTTCAGGCTGTCGGGCATAGGAGCAGCGGCGGTGATCAGCATTCGGGCCCGGTTCAATCCCAAAGCGCGACGGAGCCTCCTTTTCACCAGGACGGAAACAACGGGAAGGCGGAGCAGCCAATCGAGTCGGGGCTGGTCTTTTCCCAATGATAAAAATAACTGAGGAATGGCTGGGATACTGTCATTCTATTTTCGGTTTCGGGCTCCTGCAATCAAGCTTTATCCGGAATGAAAATTCAGCTACCGTTCTAATGCTGGACAAAAGCAGGAAAGCGGAAGTCGGAATGGTGCCGGGGATTCCGCAACTTTCTGGCTATCAAGTGTGTCCAGTATCAGGCGGGTAGCCGAAAATACCATTTTTTGTTCAAAATGCAACGATAGCAGGAAGCACTTTCCCAAATGGATGATAAAGTGCTTTCTGCAGAGCTTTCCGACAGAATACTTGTCTGTCCCAAAATACTTGTAAATTGCGCAGCTAACCAACTAGCCATAATCCAAAACTCTATGGATCTTCTGAAATTTTGTTTGCCGGCCTTGTTTCTATTCTCCACGGCCTTCCTGAGCGCGCAGGATTGTTCCAACCTCGGGCCCAACCTTTTTCCGGGTGGAGACTTCGGCGCAGGGCCCGACAATATTGCTCTCGATACACCTTACGTCGCACCTCCCCCGTTTGCTTATACCCTAAGCCCTCCTCCGCAGGAAGGTTTCTACACCATTACCAACAATACAACGCCCTGGGCGGGGAACTGGCTGGAAATACCCGATAACAGCCCCGATCCGGAAGGCTATATGATGGTGGTCAATGCCACACCGGACAGCAGCGCCTTCTGGGAGCAAACCATCAACCTCTGCGGGGACGCCTTTTACCTGATCTCGGTGGATGCCATCAACCTGCAGGATCCGAATTCGGCGCAGCTTCCGCTTCCCAATCTCCAGGTGCTGGTGAATGATACAGTCCGCGCTGATTTTGGAGGGCTTCCTCAGGACGGACAGTGGTACAATTTGGTCAAACTGATTTACATAGAACCAGGCGGAGGCGATGTCCTGATCCAGCTCTTCAATTCTTTCTCCGGCGGGCTCGGCAATGGTTTTGCGATCGATAATATTTCCCTCAACCGCTGTGGCCCGGACCTTGAGATCCGGGGTAGTTTTGAGGAGCCCCTGTGCCCGGGAGCAAGGGTAGAGTTTGAGATTGGCGTTCCTTCCGAATTTCAGGACTACTGGTTTCAGTGGCAGGTCTCGACGGACGGCGGACAAAACTGGGTAAAACTGGGAGACCCCGTCAATGATGTAATATTCTCCACGGATGACATCCCCCCCAACGCCAGTTTCCGGGTGATCATGGCTGCTACTGAGGATGATTTGAACAACCCCAATTGCATCATCTATTCCCTGCCGATAGAGATTGTATACCAGGAACCTGCTGAATGCAGCGAGGTGATCAGTTCGGTTGGTGATGAATGCATGGGAGAGCTTGGCTCTAATATTTTCCCCAATGGAGATTTTGGCGCCGGCCCGGATAATATACTGCCTCTTGATCCCGGATTTGCGCCCGGATATATCTATGAGTTGAACCCACCTCCTGATGACGGCGCCTATACGGTTACCAATAACACCACGCCCTGGGGTGGATTTGCCGACGGATGGATCGATATTGGTGACAACAGCCCGGACCCGGAAGGGTACATGATGGTCGTCAACGCCAGTGGCAACCCCGGCCTGTTTTTTGTGGACACTGTAGCC
>JAGQXQ010000067.1:0-7664 GCA_020436535.1 Phaeodactylibacter sp. | reverse complement strand
GTGGCCATCTTCAATACAGGCAGTGTACCGATCGACTCCAGTTGGCATTCCTACCGCTTTTCGTTCACCATCTCTTCCGGAGTGACAGAAGTGGCGCTGGCCCTTCGAAACAATTCTCCGGGGGGGCAGGGCTTCATCGGTAATGACCTGGCGATCGATAACATCTCCCTGCGGCCCTGTGGCCCGTCCGTGTCCATTACCGAATTGGGCCCCGGCCCTCATTGCCCGGGGGACCCCGTAACTTTTGAGGCAGATATAGGCCCGGTGATGGACAATCCATTCTTCCAATGGCAGTATTCTACCGATGGGGGGCTTACCTGGCAAAATAGCGGCACAGCGACAACGTCCACTAATTATACGGTTCCTTCCATTCCGCCGAATGCTCAGGTACGAGCCCTGATAGCCGTGACAGAAGCCAGCCTGGAAAGCGAGAACTGCTATCTGGTGTCCAATGTCCTGGAACCTCAACTCCTGGATATCGACAGCTGCTTTGAATTGCCAGTGCTCGTGGAAGGAGGACTCTGTGGCGGACAATACGGCCAAAACATCTTCCCCGAAGGAGATTTCGGATCCGGCCCGGAGGGGTTCGGCCCGGAATTGCCCGCCGGCACGACCAATATGATCTTTCAGGACATCACCTGGCCCAACGACGGCTTCTACTCGCTGATCAATTTTTGGGATGAGGATATTTGTATGGGTTTCTTTCCAACGCCCTGCTGGATACTCCCCATTACGGATAACAGCGCGGACCCTCAGGGCTATGGCATGGTGGTCAACGCCACCCAGGGAGAAACCGGTATTTTTTACACCGCCACCATCGATGGCTTGTGTGAAAATACGACCTATCAATTCTCCGCCGATATCCTCAACCTGAATAGCCGCTGGTTCTATCCGTTCAATGCCAATGGTACGGACTCCATCATTTTGCCGAATATTGACTTCGTGATCGGCTCTGCCGGGGCCCCTTTCGAGTTGATGCAGATTGCCCCGGAGGTTTTCAATACCGGTGACATTCTAAACGACAGCACCTGGAATTCCTACGGATTTTCCTTTACTACCGATCCGGGAGTGAATGCCATTACCTTTGCCCTGCGGAACAACGCCCCCGGAGGCGGCGGCAATGATTTCATACTGGACAATATCAGTTTTCGGATGTGCGGGCAGGCAGAGATCAGCCGCGACCCCATCTGCATTGGCGAACCGGCTACCCTGGAAGCGCTGTTCGATGGAGGCCTTTTCCCGTCGCCGGCCATACAATGGCAGCAAAGTACGGATGATGGCGCCACCTGGGCGGATTTACCTGGAGAAACGGACGTCACCTTGCTCTTGCCCAATCCCATGGCTAACGATCAGTACCGCTATCTGCTGGCGGCGGCTCCGGAAAACCTGGACAGCACTTTCTGCCGGCTGACCTCCGCCGTGGACACCATCACCTTCCTTCCCCAGCCCGCCACCAACGCTACCGGCGTCATTTGTACTGGCGAGACCTTCGCAATCGGGGACTCCACCTTTACCCAGATGGGCGCCTATGACGTCTATTTCACAGCCGCCAATGGTTGCGACAGTATTGTCACCCTGGCACTTACAGTATTGGATACCTCTCAGTTCATGCTTGCTGCTTCGATCTGTGAAGGAGATTCCTTCTCTTTCCAGGGAAGCCCACTTTCCAGCGCCGGCATGTATACGGAAGTGCTTACTGCCGCCAATGGATGTGACAGTACGGTCCTGCTGAACCTGTCCGTCAACCCGGTATATGAATTTATCCAACAGGACACCATTTGCGAAGGAGAGTCCTTCTTTTTTGAGGGACAGGAGCTGACTCAACCCGGTGATTATATGCAACCCTACCAGACAATTGCCGGCTGCGACAGCATCTACCGGCTTACCCTCACGGTATTGCCGATCCTGCGGGATACCCTGGTGGAAGGCATCTGCCAGGGAGCATCCTTTCTTTTCGGAACACAGGTGCTGGATACAGGAGGCGCCTATGAACGCACCGTCGCCGGCAGCAATGGCTGCGATAGCATCATTACGCTGCTACTCACAGCCAATCCTGTGTACGAATTCAACCTGGCGGATACCATTTGCGAAGGAGAGTCCTTCTTTTTTGAGGGGCAGGAGCTCTCCCTGCCCGGCGATTATCAACAACAGTATTTGACATCGGAGGGCTGCGACAGCACTTTCAACTTATCACTGGCCGTGTTGCCCCTTCTTCGAGACACCATCATGGAAGAGATATGTGAAGGGGAAAGCTATTCTTTTGGCAACCAGCAGATCACCGATTCGGGTAGCTATGACCGCACCGAACCCGGCAGCAACGGTTGCGACAGCA
The DNA here is from genome assembly GCA_020436535.1 of Phaeodactylibacter sp. Taxonomy (GTDB): domain Bacteria; phylum Bacteroidota; class Bacteroidia; order Chitinophagales; family Saprospiraceae; genus JACJXW01. The sequence continues at coordinate 5,332 of JAGQXQ010000067.1, read as the reverse complement.
TCATCACCTTGCTGTTGGTGGCCCACCCCAATGTGGCCCTCGATATTGCCGCCACCATCTGTGAGGGAGAGGCCTACCCATTTGACGGGCAGGACCTGGGCGCACCGGGCGCTTACCAGGCATTTTATCAGACCCAGTATGGCTGCGACAGTACCGTCAATTTGTCGCTCGCCGTATTGCCGATATTGCGGGATACCATTCTTGGAGAGATCTGCGAAGGCGGGAGTTACACCTTTGACGGCCAGAGCCTTGCCCTGGCCGGTAGTTATGAAGCCACGGATATGGGTAGTAACGGCTGCGACAGCATTACCACGCTGCAGCTCACCGTTTGGCCGAATGAAGAAAGTATGGCTTTCCAGTCTATTTGTGAAGGCGAGAGCTTTTCCTTTGGCGGCCAGGAATTCACTGATCCCGGCATTTATCCGTTTACATTTACGACTGTTCATGGCTGTGACAGCCTGGTGTCCCTTGAATTGGAAGTACTGCCGGTGGCGGCCGCGAGCGTGGAAGCGGCGATCTGTGAAGGGGAAACCTACCAGTTTGGCGCTCAGGCGCTAACCCAGGCGGGCATCTACGAACGGGTAGAGACAAGCAGCAACGGCTGCGACAGCATCATCACGCTGGAACTATCCGTCCTGCCCACTTACAGCCAGCAGCTTACTGTAGAACTTTGCCGGGGCGATGCCTTTGCCGGCCAGGCTGTTTTTTCGGATACGACCATCCTCTTCGAGGGACAGTCCGTAGCGGGCTGTGATAGCATCGTCACCTATTTGATTTCAGTAGAAGATCTCTCGGATTTTGAGATTCAGGGTGCGCGCCCGCTTTGCAATGACTTTACAGTTACCCTCACTGCCGGTTCTGGTTCTTTTGCCGGCTATACCTGGTCTACCGGAAGCGCTCTTTCCGAACTGGTGGTAAGCAGCCCGGGCTCTTATACCGTGACGGTCACCAGCCAGCGGGGTTGTACGGCCGTCGATAGCGTCCTGATCGAGGAAGCAGGCTTTACGCCCGAAGTCGAAGTACTGGGCCCACTCTGTGCCGGTGACGACTCCGGCGCCATCAGCGTAACGAATATTCAGGCGGGTACGCCGCCCTTCCTGTTCAGCTTTAACGGTGGCCCTTTTTTGGACACCAGTGTTTTCAACGGCCTGCCGGCGGGGGCCTACCAACTGGCCGTCCAGGATGCTACGGGCTGTGAATGGTCAGAGCCTGTTCAGCTCCTCGACCCGCCGCCGGTAGCGGCCAGTATTATTGGCAATTTGAATATCGCCCTGGGGGATAGCACCCAGCTTCAGGTGCAAAGCCTGGGGGACAGCTTAGTAGGTTATGACTGGCAGCCGGCCAGCGGCCTGAGCTGTGTCGATTGCCCGGCGCCGGTAGCCCGCCCCAATCAGTCCACGACCTATCTCGTAGCCGTAGAGGACGCCAACGGTTGCCCGGGCCTGCTTCAGATTGAGATCAGGGTGGAGGACAGCCGCAACCTGTTTGCGCCCAATGCCTTTTCGCCCAATGAGGATGGCCGCAATGATGTTTTCACCCTCTATCCGGGCAAGGGTGTTTCCCGTATTGTCCGTTTCCAGGTATTTGACCGCTGGGGAAACCAGCTTTTTGAATCGAGTAGTGATGACGCCGGGGCTCTGGCCGGATGGGATGGGACTTTTAAGGGCGAATTGATGAATCCCGCTGTTTTTGTCTGGATGGCAGAGGTAGAATTTGTGGATGGATCCAGCCGGATTTACGAAGGTGAGTTGTCTTTGGTTCGCTGAGGAATTAAAAAAATAATGTGACTATTCAGCATCAATGGACAAACGCATTTTCTGCCGCTGTATTCGATGATGCTGAATAGTTAAAAAATAATACCTGAATTATCCTTATATTCGGGCTGGCATCCATTACCTCATTCTATACTACTTCCCTCAAAACATCTCACTACCAAGAGATTATCCTCAAAACGTACCCATTACATCAATGGCCCTGCTTTTCTATGGGGTGAGAAAGTGGTTTTTATTCATCAATGAACTCAAACATATAATGCGTACATTAGGCACTATCTACGATCCTGTTTTTGAAAAAAAACAGAAGCATTCTTTTATTCACCGGTTTTTTCTGAATTTCATCAATGATGAGCGGGACCTGCCATTTGCATCCCTGACCCTGGCCATCACGTTGACCATCTTACCGCTGGCTGTGGTTTTATATATTCCAGGCATACCGGGATGGGTTTGGTGGACAGCCGCCCTGCTCTATTTATACCTCAACAATTTATATTTCAAGGGCCCCTTTGGCCTCATGCTGCACTGTACCAGCCACCGCATATTTTTTAAAAAGCAGTACAACTGGATGAACTATTACCTGCCCTGGATACTGGCGCCCTTTTTTGGGCACTCTCCGGAAACTTACTTTGTACATCACATTGGAATGCACCATACAGAAAACAATATGGAGGAAGACAGAAGCAGCACGATGAAGTATCAGCGCGACAGCTTCAGGTCTTTTATGTCTTACTACTGGCGGTTCCTCTATCGGGGCGCCCTTGATGTTTATCAATACTTCGGCCATAAAAAGCGCCATGCTTTCAAACGGCGGCTGGTGATCGGCGAAGGCAGCTTCTTTATTTTTGTTATTGTCCTGTCTGTTATCAACTTCCAGGCAACGCTCGTAGCCTTCATCATTCCGTTTTTCATTTTCAGGTTCCTCACTATGATGGGCAACTGGACTCAGCATTCCTTTATCGACCCGGAAGAGCCGGATAACTTTTACAAAAACAGTATCAATTGCATTAATATAAAATACAATAAACGTTGCTGGAACGATGGCTATCACACCAGCCACCACGTACGCCCCAACCTCCACTGGACTCAACACCCCGAAAGTTTCAGGGACAACACCACGGAATACGCCAGAAATAAAGCCATCGTCTTTGACGGCCTGGATTTCCTGCAGGTATTCTACTATCTGATGAATAAGCGCTACCAAAAGCTGGCCAGCCATGTCATTAACCTCGATGGCGCCTTTACTTCCGAAGCGGAAATTATGGAAACTTTGCAGCGGCGGACGCAAGCCATCGCCCCTGCACCTATGGCTAATTAGAGCTTGTTTCAGCACTCATTCGTTTGAAATGATCATTTAATAGGTAATTGGTCCAGGTTAATCAAATAAAGTTGCCCCTGGCCAATAATAACTTCACTTTTGGTGTAACCTTTTGACACCTGAACACATCAAATCATCCGACACCAGAAGTGAAAATTTATCATGAAAACCTATTTTAAAGCTCTTTTGACAGCGATTATTTTTGTACCCGGCTTAGCTCTGGCCAATACCCAAACGCTCTTCAATGAATTGCAACGCGAAGGCATTCTGAAGGTAGAACTGGAGCTAAGCCTGGCTACTTTAGAAAGCCACGCGAGAACGGATGCGGAGCAAGCCGCGGTCTTTCGTTTTATCGATAAGCAAGGCCAGGCCCAGGAATGGAGCACGGATGTCAATGTCCGGGGCCGTTTCCGCCGGCGCGTGTGTGAATTCCCGCCCATCAAGATCGACTTTTCCAAGCGAGACCTGAAAGCCCGCGGGCTGCTTCCCTTCGACGACCTCAAGCTCGTCACCCACTGCCAGGAAGGTAAAGAAGGGCAGGAAGCCGTACTTCGCGAATATATGGCCTACCAACTCTACGGCAAGCTGACTCCTTTAAATTTCAGGGCTCAACTGGTGGAAATCACCTACATCGATACCGAAAGCAATATTCGTTTCACCAAATATGGCATCCTGTTGGAAGATACCGATGAACTGGCCGCCCGCCTCAATAGTGAAGAGTGTGAAGAATGCTACGGCCTGAGCGCTTCCAACATCAACACGGACGTGTACCTCACCCATGCCATGTTCCAGTACATGATCGGCAATACCGACTGGTCACTGGCGATGGGGCGCAACCTGAAGATCATGAAGCCGGTTGATGGTGGCGACTACTGGATCAGCCCCTATGATTTTGACTTCTCCGGCCTGGTCAATGTGAACTACGCCATTCCCAACCAGGACGTTGGCCAGGAATTTGTGGGGCAGCGGGTCTATATGGGAGAGAAATTCGCCCGTTCCGACCTCGACAAAACCATCCGGCTCTTTCAATCTAAAAAGGAAGAACTGATCAGCTATGTTGAAACGTTTCCATTGCTGGATAAAAGTTCGCGCAAGGAAATGGCCCGTTACCTGGAGCGTTTCTACGATAGCCTTGGACAGGAGGATTTTTTTAGCAATGCCTCCCTTTCCAACGGTAACTCAAAAGCAATGGCAGGCGGAAGGTAAGGGCCTATGATAACAAAAAAGTAGCGCCCATCACCGGGAGATCATGGTGGTGGGCGCTACTTTTTTGTTATTACGCGAAAAGCCTTGGGGGCTGTTTTGTGAATTAATTATTTTGGTATCAAAATCTGGCGGGAACAGTAAACATGATTTTCTAAAAACAGATTATCTTCGCCCTTCATTTACTCCCCGTCTTTGCCCGTAAGGGTTCAGCCGGGCCTTCGCCCCCCAAAGTGGCTTCGGCCCACAGAGGCGGGTAAATTTCTTTCAATCACTCAGCCTTCAACCATGAAAAGAGAGATCCACTCCTGGCACAGCCCTGCCCTGAACAAGACAATGGAAGTAGCCGTCTACGGCCACTACGGTACTGCCTTGCTGCTTTTCCCCACCGCTGCCGCGGATTTTCTGGAATACGAGCGCTTTCAACTGATCGACTCCGTCAGCCGGCAGATCAACGAGGGTAAGGTGAAGGTGTTTTCGGTCAACAGCATCAACGCGGAGAGCTGGCTCAACCAGTATATGCATCCCCGACATAAGGCCATCCGCCACCAGCAGTTCAACGAATATATTTTTAACGAGGTTGTACCTTTTATCAAGAATATGACCAGCCAGGAAACGCCCATTATTGCCAGCGGGGCTTCTTTTGGCGCCCTGCACGCCGCCAACCTCTTCTTCCGCCGCCCCGACCTCATCAATGGCGTTATTGCCATGAGCGGCGATTACGACCTGAGCAGTTATACAAAAGGCTATCACGATGAAGATGTCTATTTCAACTCTCCTATACAGTATCTGCCCAACCTCAATGATGAATATTATCTGCCGCTGATCAAAAAAAGCGGCCACATCCATATCGTTACCGGCTCCGGCGAATGGGAGCAGCCCGATGCTTCGCGCCGCTTGTCCGCCGTGCTGAACGCCAAAGGCATCCCTCACGAACTGGATGTCTGGGGGCATGATATTCCCCACGATTGGCCCTCCTGGCGTAAAATGCTGCCCTATTATCTGGATTCTAGATTTTAACTATTCAGCAATTGGCGCT
>JAGQXQ010000066.1:1677-20238 GCA_020436535.1 Phaeodactylibacter sp. | reverse complement strand
ATCCTGCCCCTTTTTGCGCTGTTGATCTTGACTTTTTTTGCTGCATGCGATAAGGAAGATGCTTCCCCCAACCCGGATTATCTTCCGGAGGTGGGCAACCATGCGGTATCCTTCACCCATAAATTTAACCCGGCGGACTACGAAGAAGGCAAGCGCATCGTAGTGGAAGAATTTAGTGTGGCCATAGAAAACTCGGGCCAGATCCGGCGCACGTATTTTATGAGCAACCCCGATAGTGCCGAGGTGTATGCGATCTCGTTCTTCCACGCGACCAGCAGTACGTCAGAATGGCTGAACAGTGAGGAGCGGGATGCTGTTCTGCAGAAATTGTACCCCTTATACCGCGAACCCCTGCTTGTGGAAAACTATACCACCGGCTTAGTCCACGATACGCACTTTTCCGAAAACAGCCCGGAATACCTCCCAGAACCGGGTGATGAAGTGGTCGTTTACAACGGTTTCTTTACCGCCGACACCTACGACACGGCCGTGGATATCGTCACGAACGACATTCCTGCAGCCGTCGAGAATTCGGGGCAGAAACGGCGCAGTTACCACACGCTGAACCAGGACTTGTACGAAGTGCTTTCGCTTTCCTTTTTTCATACTTCAAGTAGCGTAAACGAATGGACCCAGAACCAGGATCGCCAAATACTGGCAGACTCTTTGTCGCAACTCGCGGCTGAGCCGATGACCGCCCATCGCTACACACTCGACCTGGCGCACAACGCTAACTGATGTAAGCGTTTTATGCAAAACTCAAGGCAGCTCCGGCACAGCGATCGTACTGTGCCGGGGCTTTTTTATCCCCCCCCGGCTCACTCCAGTATAACTTCATCTTCTACCTCATCAGGCTGAAAAAAATACGAAAATTGAAATTTATTACAAGAATGTGATTTACTTGTACTTCATCTGATCTTAAATTTGCACTTTTGGAGACCGCTTTGTTGTTTATAGCACAAATGCTAAGCAAACCCTCGGGAGACCATCATGAATCGATTTCCAGGCCTGATCATATTATGCTTCCTTTTTGCGGCCTCACCTTTCCAGGCACAGGATATCAATGGGCTTCCAAAGGTATACCCTTCCTATTCGGAAGATTTCAGTGATTACAGTAGTTTCCCCTCCACTTGTTTTGAAAGAGCCTTTCAGGATATAGACGGCAGGCTATGGTTAATACCTTGTGCTTCAGCCAGGACGCAGGCTTCTCTTAATTTGTTTCAGTTTGATGGATATGAATTCAAATTTGTTCGGGGAGAAATCGAAAACCTCCCTGTCGATCCAAAGTTCATTGGGCTAGACCCACAAAAAACCACTTTAGTAGGTTTTTCCACCGGGACAGAAGCCAACAGACTCTTTTTCTATGATCTGCAGAACCACAGGTTGCGTTTTGAGGATATTCATTTGGAGGGGGAAATTAAATTGGGAGGCATCTTTGAGGAAAAACGGGTATTGTTGGCATTCCAGCAAGTTGATCGATTTGTAATTGCCGAGTGGAGAAGTGGTCAATTTACAGAGTTGGGCAGTTTGAAGGATTTGGGAGGTTTAAACCATAACAGTGAGGTTTTCTATTTGAATGAACAGGAGGCATGGGTCTCAGTTGGGGGAACAGCTAATTATCTGGTTCGCTACAACTTCAGAACCAATACCGTTAAAAAATACTTTTTATCCGATTTCGTGACCAGGGAGTTAGGAATCAACACCGGGACAATTGTAGTCAATCCCGATGCAATGAAGGTGAATCCTTTGGATGATGTCTTTATTTTTTTGAAGGATCTTTCCGCTGAGAACGCTGTCGTACAGTATAAATACAATAAGGAAAAAGACATTATCGAAAGGGTTGAACGCCAGCCTGAAAACGTATCGGCAACCAGTCTGGTTTTTAGCGATGATTCAGGCAATTATCTTTTCCTGTTTCAGGATAAAAACAAAAAACACGAGGCATTTTTACAGGATGCCGCAGGTGTTTGCTACGATTATTCCACTTTTTTTACCGACTTGGAGGGGGGCAAAGTCTATAGTCTTTGGGGACAGGACTTCAGAGATCAGGTGGGTATTTGTTCAGATCAAGGTATTCATATTAAGAACGCGATCAACACATCTGGTATCCGGCATTTTCTTGACGGGGAGGGCATCAGAGCTATGGTTGAATTGCCGGATAATAAGGTCATGATCACTTCCCAGACAGTTGGCAATGATCTGTTAGGCCTAAAGGACAACACCGTTTCTAAAATTAGCGTGCCGGGATGTCCATTTGATGTTCAACACTTCCGCACCGCGTTCTATTATGATCAGGCAGGAAAATTGGTAACGTCCGATGGTGATCTAATGATCAAATATGACCCGCTAACTCAAAGCTGTGAATCTTTTGCTCCCGGTATCGGAACAATAAGGAGTTTTTGTCCTGTCAACCCTGATGAGTATGCACTTATAACAAATGATGGCCGGTTATTTCTTTACCGTTTCTCCACCAATCAGGCTACGCCTCTTTTGGACAATGGGAAGCCTATTCAAATACCCGGCTTCCCGAACGGGATGATCTACGGCCAAAAAGATCGATTGTGGTTGGCCTCCAACAGTGGCCTTTGGAAAATCAACCTGGCTACTCAGCAAATGGAAGTGTTGGGAAAAGAAGCACCGTTTGTGGACCCTCGTTTCCTTTCCATGAAGCAGGATAAAAAGGGAAGATTATGGTTGGGAACGGTTTTAGGGGGATTGAATATTTATGATCCCGACACCGGAGATATGATCATTGTCAACAGTGATGCCGGATTAGCCAATAATACCGTGGCTAGTATTTTGGAAGATGAAGATGGAGACTGGTGGCTGGGTACGTATAACGGTATTTCCATCGTCAATAGTAATGGGGAACTGATCACTAATTTGAATTTGAAAGATGGGTTGATCGAAAAAGAGAATAACCGTTTTGCTGCGCTAAGGACCCAGGACGGCAAATTGCTCTTTGGTACCATTAACGGACTTCATTTGATCGATCCGAAAATAATCAAAGGACGGGTTGAACAAAAAAACAACCTGAGGATCTATTTAACTTCCCTGGAATATTTTGATGAAGAAAAAGGGGCGAAAAGGAAGGAGTCTGACCGGCTGAATGATCTGGATAAGTTCAAATTGCCTTCTGCGAATCGGTATCTGAACCTCTCCTTTGCCCTTTCCAGTTATTTCAAACCTAAAGAGAGTCAGTATGCCTATATGCTGGAAGGTATTGATAGTGACTGGACTTTCCTGGGCAGTCAGCATACACTGATGTTAAATAATTTGCCTCCGGGAAAATACCGCTTACTGATCAAAGGCAGGGATGCAAACGGATATTGGGCCAGGGAGCCGCTTGCCCTGGACATTCATGCCCGGGAGTTCTTCTATAAATCTCCCTGGTTTTATGCATTAATTTTCCTGCTGGCAGGCCTGGCAGCTATAATCTGGATCTGGCGTTTGAGAATCGAAATCAATGAAGCCACCCAACAGATCCGGGAGGATAAAGCGATCATTGAAACTCAAGCCGAACGACTAAAGGAGAAAGACAAGACAAAATCTTTGTTCTTCACCAATATTTCCCACGAATTCCGCACGCCGCTGACCGTTATCAGTGGGATGGCCAACCAAATCGAAGGCCAGGATAAAATAAAAACCCTCATCAAGCGCAACAGCCTCAGCCTGCTCAACCTGGTCAACCAGATACTGGATCTGCGCAAACTGGAATTGGGAAAACTCAAGCTCGAACTGGTCCAGGCAGACGTAGTGCAATATCTCCAATACCTCCTGGCGTCTTATGAGGCGATGGCGGAATTAAAAGGGGTAAAACTGCATTTCATCCCTAAGGAAAAGGAGCTTTTTATGGACTTCGACCAGGAGAAACTCCTGCGCATCGTTTCCAACCTGTTATCCAATGCCATCAAATTCACCCCAAAAGACGGCCATGTTTATTTGGTGCTGGAAAAAAGATCGATGGAAAAAGAAGCCGGGCAAAGCGTAGAAGCCTTGTATCTGAGCGTTTCTGATACTGGCGTCGGTATTCCCAAAGACAAACAAGCCCATGTTTTCGACCGGTTTTACCAGTTGGAGGAGGAGGCCGGAACAAGAGCAAAAAAATACCAATACCGTGGTCCTGGCCTTAGCGCAGAAACAACCGGCTCCGGGATCGGCCTGGCCCTTACCAAAGACCTGATCACTCTCATGGGGGGAAGCATAAGCTTGGAAAGTGCGCCGGGGAAAGGTTCTACTTTTACCATGTTGTTGCCGGTTAGCCGTGAGGCAACGAAAGTCGACATTGGACAACAAACCGTTGAAGATCTGACCACGGTGGCGCTTGATCAGGTACAGGTACAAGTGGAAAAAACGGCAGCGCCCTTGTTGACCAGCGCCATTTCCGGAGCGAGCAGCAGTGAGCTGAGTCTGCTCATCATTGAAGACAACCGGGATGTGCAACAATACCTCATCACCTTGCTGGAATCGAAGTATACCCTTTACCTCGCCGGCGATGGTCAGGAGGGCATAGAAATGGCCTTCGAACATATTCCGGACCTCATCATCAGCGATGTCATGATGCCGGAAAAGGATGGCATGGAAGTATGTGATACGCTGAAAAATGACGACCGGACCAGCCATATCCCCATCGTCTTACTGACCGCCAAGGCTAGTGTGGAATCGCGTATCCAGGGCCTGGAGCGAGGCGCCGATGCCTACCTGGCCAAGCCTTTCAACGAAAAAGAACTCTTCATCCGCCTTGAGAAACTGGCCGAACTGCGCCGGTTGTTGCAACAAAGGTATCAGCAGATCCGCCCGCCCGCTGATGCTGTTCAACCGGCGCCATCAGCAGACTTTACAAAGGAAGATGCCTTTATGGCTAAACTGATGAGGGCCGTGGAAGAGCACCTGGAAGACACTAACTTTGGCCCCACTCAGCTCTGCCAGGCGATGGGCATGAGCCGCTCTCACCTTCACCTGAAGATCAAAGCGCTGACCAACCGCTCCACCTCTATCTTTATACGAACCATCCGCCTGCACAAAGCCAAGGAATTACTTCAAAAAGGCGAGCTGAACGTCACCCAGATCGCATTTGAGGTGGGCTTTAACGACCTGAGCTACTTTTCCCGGACGTTTACGGAAGAGTTCGGGATGAATCCGCAGAATGTGGTTCCTTCCTGAAGGGGGACGCCCATAAGAATGGATACTGAAAAAGAAGGTTAAGGTGACAACATATCTCCTATTGCAGCACGATCTTCCGGCAGGTAAACGGCCGTTCCGATCCCGGGGATCATGCCGTTGACGTCGGTATTCTGAGCCTCCCCGCCGGCAGCGCCATGAATGTAGCTGCCCGCCGAACGCTGGTAGATGTCGGGTATCACTTCGGTCAGGTCGGTAGATACAGCCTGAGGATAAACCTCAGCAACCTGTTGTGCAGTCAGAAATTCTCAACCTCCTATTTGGCGGGCGATGTTAATAATTTCCGGGCATCCCTTCTCGGCCGCCTAATTTACTTGGCCACCAGGGCTACCACAAATGCTAAAGTCGAGCTCAGAAGGGTTAGCACTTGTTAGGCGGCTCCATTTTACGTATCTTCATGAGGTTTTATTATTGGTTTTCTCAGAAGCTGTTTTATGTTCGTTCATTTTTTGCCTGCTAAAACTTATGTCATTAAGGTTTTTACTTTCACTGTACCTATTGCTGAGTGTTGTTTCCTGTGGTGTAGATACAGAGGGAGAGGCACCACCTGAAGAGCCTCAGGAAAATCAGGTACTTCGCCGGCCTTTGGATGTTTCCGGTTCTTATGTCTTTAACCCGGTTACAGGAGACAGTATTAAGCCGATCCTGGATCAAAATGGGATGCCTTTTGCAACCATGAAACCCACCCCGGCAAAAGGTAGGATAGAAGAATTTTTTCAACAGCCTACAAAAGTGGCGCCTGCCCAATGGGGAAAACTGGATAAGGAACGCACATCGAATATCCGCCCCATTCAGGTTGATATCATTCAAAAGCCTTTGGTGTATGACACCTTGACGGTAGTAAAAGATGATACGTATGTACTAAAAAGTGCAATTGGAGATACGATACCTACCGGAATACCCGTAAAGATTGAAGGTAAAAAGACTCCTGTCAAATACCCACAACCTGTTTCGAGCCTCCCGCCTGAGCTGCATTTCGAAAGCGGATTAAATCTAAAAAATTTGGGAGTAGATCAGGGCTTAAGTTCGGAAACTACTTCAGGCCTGGCAGAAGACAGATACGGGAATAAGTGGATTTCCTATTTAGGTATGGGCCTGAGTAAATATGACGGGCATTCTTTTTGGCATTTTACAGAGAAAGAAGGTTTACCGACTAACCATCTATGGGGAATATGGGAGGCACGAGATGGAAATCTATGGTTGAACACCCTTCACGAGGGAGTCATTGTATTTGACGGGCAGTCTTTTACCAATTATTCTGCGAAAGAAGGATTTCCCGGAAATGGGGTCAGAGACATCTTCGAGGATTCCAAAGGGAATATATGGGTGATGAGAAGATATGGAGTATCCAAATATGATGGAGAGGCCTTCACCCATTTTACGACGAAAGAAGGGCTGGTGGATAATACAATTATCAGGGTCTATGAGGATAAAGAAGGAATCATTTGGATGGTAGGGTTTGGTAAGGTTAGCAGGTACGATGGGGCTTCCTTTACCAATTTTGCCATCAGGCATCCGGAAGGAACCGGGTACATTAATCCATTCTTTGAGGACCACAATGGCCATTTATGGCTTTCTTCGGAAGATGAACTTTTTAGATATGACGGGACTTCCTTTGCCCGCTTTCCTGCAAACCTTCGGGAGTTCAGGTTGTACTGGGAAGAAGATACCACCAGCGGCCATATCTGGATAGCTTTTTATGATGATCATATCTATAAATTTGATGGGGAGAACTTCTGGGAATACGCTATTGCAGATGAAATTAAAGGCTCATCTATTGAAAGGATAGAAAAAGATGAGGCCGGAAATATTTGGTTTTGTACTACCGGGGCGGGTGTTTATATCTTGAATGAGAATTCATTTAGGAGTACACCAAATTTTGATGGGCAAACAAAAAGAGGTGGAACCAATAGGCGATGGATCATCGTGTCTCCGGGAGAATTAAGTAAATATGAGGATGGGCACTTTTGGCGTTTAGCGGGAAGTGATCCGCGAGCGAGTATTGGCCCTGTTCTGGAAGATAGGAATCAAAATGTATGGATGGGGCTTTACAGGGGGCTGGCAAAGTATGATGGGCAAAGAATCACTTACTACCGAGCCGATACAAACCGCGACCTGTTTACTACCCAGGCGATCACAGAAGACCATCTTGGCAATATATGGCTTGCCCGTAATCATGGAATGATCGTGAAATATGACGGGGAAGAATTTCTCCAGTACGGAGCGCAAGATGGCTTGCCCCCTAACAGGTTTAATTATTCCATGGAGGATAAGCAACACAATCTTTGGTTCTGTTCAGCCGGCGGGGGGCTGGTGAAATTTAATGGAGCTTCTTTTACCGTGTTTTCAGAAAAAGAAGGCTTGAGCAGCAACAATATCATTTCGATGGCGGAAGATCAGGAGGGAAATATCTGGCTGGGTACCGACGGAAGAGGGCTGATGAAATATGATGGAACTTGTTTTACATATTATACTGAAAATGAAGGCCTAAGTCACAATATGGTCACTTCCATCATTGTTGGGCCTAAAAATCAGATATGGGTTGGGACGGGTAATGGGCTAAATGTATTGGTCCCGAAAGGGGATCAACAAACCCCTGATACGATTGAAGATCCGACGGAGGCGTGGATACAGAACGAATACACGATCTATCCCTTTTCCAAACAAGATGGCCTCTTAGATAACATGGTGAGTTGGAACACGCTTTCCATAGATGAGAATAATGTTTTTTCGGGCCTGCTCAATGGGAGGTTTTTCCAATTGGGCCTTAATCATTTTACATTACCTCAAGCGCCTATATCCGTACAGCTCGACCGCCTGGATATCAATGGGCGTTCTGTAGACTTTCGCGCTACAGAAGAAAACTTGCCTTCCGGGCTTAACTATACCGAAGTACTTCCCTTTTTTAATTATCCATCCAATCCCACATTTTCATACAGGAATAACCACCTTACCTTTCATTACTCCGCCACGGATTGGACTGCCCCTCATAAGGTCCAATACAGTTACAGGATGGCAAATGCTGGTGAGGCCTGGAGTGTGCCTTCATCAGAGACAAAAGCAGACTTTCGCAACCTTCCTCCTGGCCGGCATACCTTTGAAGTGCGAGCGATGGGACAATCCCAAAAATGGAGTGAGCCCTTTGTTTACAGCTTTCGAATTTTGCCTCCCTGGTGGAAAACCTGGTGGGCTTACACCTGCTATTTGATCCTGATTGCCGCACTGATCTACAGCCTGTATCGCTATCAGCTAGGGCGCCAGCTGCAAAAGCAGGAAACGGAAAACCTCAAGGCCCTCGATGCATTCAAAAACGAATTGTACACCAATATCACCCACGAATTCCGTACGCCATTGACCGTCATCAGTGGTATGGCCGATCAGATCACAGAGCCGGTTAAAACAAAGGAATTGATCAAGCGCAACAGCCTCAGCCTGCTCAACCTGGTCAACCAGATACTCGACCTGCGTAAACTGGAATTGGGAAAACTCAAGCTCGACCTGGTCCAGGCAGAGGTGGTGCAATATTTCCAATACCTCATGGCATCTTATGAGGCGATGGCGGAGTTAAAAGGAGTGAAACTGCACTTTATCCCTAAGGAAAAGGAGCTTTTCATGGATTTCGACCAGGAAAAGCTCCTGCGCATTGTCTCTAACCTCTTGTCCAATGCGATCAAATTCACCCCGGAAGGCGGGCAAGTTTATTTGATGTTGGAAAAAAGTACGCTGGAAAAAGAAGCCGGAGAATGGATAGAGGCGCTATACCTGAGCGTTTCTGATACCGGCACCGGTATTCCCCAGGAACAACAAGCCCATATTTTCGACCGCTTTTATCAGGTGGAAGATACTGAATCAACAATAAAGAAATATCAGTATCGTGGCCCCGGCTCCAACGCCAGAAAAGCCGGCTCCGGGATTGGCCTGGCCCTTACCAAAGACCTGATCACCCTCATGGGAGGCACCATCAGCCTGGAAAGTACGCCGGGTAAAGGCTCTACTTTTACCGTTTTGTTGCCGGTGAGCCGGGAAGCCCTGAAAGTAGAGATCGAACAACAAACTGTTGAAGGCCTGAGCATGGCGGCAGTGGATCAGGCGGCAGTGGAAAAAGTAATTAGTCCCTTCTCGACAAAAGCCGCCTCCGGAGAGAGCGGCCTGAGTTTACTCATCATTGAAGACAACCAGGATGTGCAACAATACCTCATCACTTTACTGGAGGCAAAGTACACTCTTTACCTGGCCAGTGACGGCGAAGAAGGCATAGATATGGCCTTGGAGCACATTCCGGACCTCATCATCAGCGATGTCATGATGCCAAAGAAAGATGGCTTGGAAGTTTGTGACACGCTGAAAAACGACGACCGGACGAGCCACATTCCCATTGTTTTACTGACCGCTAAGACCAGTGTGGAATCGCGTATACAGGGCCTGGAGCGAGGTGCCGATGCTTATCTGGCCAAACCCTTCAATGAAAAAGAACTGTTCATACGCCTTGAAAAACTGGCCGAATTGCGCCGGTTGCTGCAACAAAGGTATCAGCATCTCCGCCCACCCGCTGACCCTGTTCAACCAGCAGCATCGGCAGACTTTACAAAGGAAGATGACTTCATGGCCAGGCTGCAAAAGATTGTGGAAGGCCACCTGAGTGATGCCGATTTCGGACCCACCCAACTTTGTAAAGCGATGGGTATGAGCCGCTCTCACCTTCACCTGAAGATCAAAGCCCTGACCAACCGTTCCACGTCCATCTTCATCCGCACCATCCGCTTGCATAAAGCCAAAGAACTGCTCGAGCAAGGCGAGCTGAATGTCACTCAGGTTGCATCCGAAGTGGGCTTTAATGACCTGAGCTACTTTTCCAAGAAGTTTACCGAAGAGTTCGGGGTGAATCCTCAGAAGGTTATTCCTTCATGAGGGGGCTGCCGGCCGGGTTATCTAGCAGGTTGTTGCCTGTTCAAATAAATGCAAATTGCTCTTTTAATTCGCTCCTTCCCATTTGCCGTTCATTATCCAGTTGAATACAGATAAAGACCCCTTCACCGGCCAGGGGCCGTGTATTGTGTTCCGTGCCGGCAGGAATGAAGACTGTTGCCGGGGCTTTCAGGTTTTGCTTTTCCCCATTGAGTTCAATCTCATAAACCAGTTCCGCGGCCCCCAGCGGAAGTAAAATGTTGAACTCATCGAAATCATGGGTATGTGGCACAGCGAAATCGGTGGGATCCTCATAGTAATCTTTGGTGAGCACGTGACAGGCGACGTGGAAGCCCTCTCCTTCAAAGTCCTTATTGCTCATCAGGGCGTAGCGAAGTATACCGTTCACGTCGATGTGATTGGCGATCATGCCAAAGGGTTCGAACTTTCCTTTAGTGATCAGCCTGTCCATCAGTACATTATCTTTTTGATTGTTCATGTTTGTAAAATTTTGGGTTTGAAAACGAGATTTGTCAAAGCATCAAAGTTGCATGACTATTTCCACTACAAAGGTCCTGCCTTTGCTGCCGCCAAAAGCGGACTATTGTTTGGAATATTTGGACTATTGTTCACAACCCTGGAAAAAATACCGGACGTCTTTTTATTCCTGGTGAATCTCTTCTTTGCATGTAAGGCTGATAATAGGTAGCATTAGACAAGAATGCTCCATTTCTAAACAATACTCCTAAAAAACGAAACAACAGTCCGCTTTTGCTCCTGCTATTCTCCGCACCTTTGTACCGAAAGATGAAGTTTAAACATACTCTTAACCGAAGGCTGTACGTCAAATCACAGAATCTTGTAGCATGAAAAACATATCAGTACTCTGGATGCTATTGATCGCCCTATGCCTGGGCTGTAAGCAGGAGAAACAAAATGAGGCCCCGCAGCCGATCACCCTTGGCGCTGTTTATAATTTGACCGGCGGCCAGGCCGCACTGGATATTCCTTCTTCCAGAGGTGCAGAACTGGCTATCTGGCAGGCCAACGATACCGGAGGGGTCAGAGGACATAGGCTGGATCTCCTATTGAAGAATGGGCAGACCAATACCGATACTCTAAGGGCCAAGGTAGCGGAAATAATAGAAGAAGCGCCCGCCACCCTGGGCTTCCTAGGGTTGTCGGATACCGACCAGGTACTGGCGGCTGCCGGAGCAGCAGCTGACAACAACCGGGCCTTTATAACATCTGGAGCCACTTCGCCCTTGTTGCCCGGACAGGTTCTGGATTACCTTTTCCTGGCTTGCTTCGGAGATAATGTTCAAGCCGCCGCTGCAGCGGAATATGCTTATGAGACTCTGGGAACGACTACCGTTTCCGTGATCTATGACTCTACCGATACCTACACCAGCTTACTGCACGAATACTTCATCTATGCCTTTGAAGAACTGGGAGGGCAGGCCATTTCCAGTAATGCCTATTCTGCGGGCAGCATGGCCTCCGCCGTCCAGCAAGCACAGTCGGCAGATTTCATCTATTTTGCCGCCCTCCCTCAGGATGTGCTGCCGGGTATCCGGCTCATTCGGCAAGCCGGCCTTACCGCTCCGGTCATAGGGGGCGACAGTTATGATGAGCCCGATGTTTGGCAGGGCCAGAACCAGTTGGGCAAGGTTTATTTTACAACGCATGCTTACCTCGGCGCTGATAGCCCCAACCTGGAAGTCCAGGCATTTCGCCAGGCCTATGGGAAGGCTTACGGCGGAGAAGAACCCAGTGCTTTTGCTGCTCTGGGTTACGATGCGACACGCCTACTGATACAGGCGATTGAACAATCCGATACCCTCAGCCCGGAAGCCACGCTCCAGGCCCTGATGGGAATCCAAAATTTCCCGGGCGTTACCGGGATGATCAGTTTTGCCCCGGATAGCCGCATCCCAAGCAAATCTGTGACGATAATGGAGGTTTTGGACGGCAGCCAGCAATTTGTTGAGGCACTGATTCCCAGGAATATACCCGCTCCTTAACTTGGGGAAAGTACTTTGTCATGCAAAATAAAGAGATCAGCGTATTGTTGATGATCAGCAACGGCCATATCCTGGAACGATTGTCGGATTTTGCCTTAAACCGATACCGGCTAAAGCACGTCACTAATCTTGAAGAAGGCCGGGCTTTGGCTCGTTCGTCCGTACCGGATATCATATTCATTCACAGTGTTTTGCTACAGCATGTTTCTTGGGATATTTGTACTGTTCTTAGGAACAACGAGGTCACCAGTCACATTCCGATCATATTGATCACAACTGGTGGCCTCGGCCGTCATGAGCCGGCTCTCTGTCATGCCGATGTGGCTCTGAGTGTTCCTTTCTCGAAAAAAGAACTGATTCTTGCCATTCAAAAGGTTCTCTCTTTGAAAGTTCAATTGATGAAACGCTATCCCATTTTCTACAAAAGTGATAATGCCTTTACCCGGGAGCAAGCCTATCTGAGCCAGGTCCTTGAACAGTTACTCGAAACATAGAATACATCTGTTGATTTGCTTCCAATCCATCCCTCTTGACATTTTTTCTTTCCCTTCCGCATCCTTAGCGAGCATTTAGAAGAAATCCAAATGCTTTAAACAATACTCCTGAATTGCGAAACAATAGTCCAAAACCCCTCCCTTCAGATGGCTCATCTTTGTATTAGAAAATTCAATTCGAGAAATACAAAAATGTATCATCATGAAATTCTTTCCGATAGTCATTCTCCTTGGGGCCTACGCTTTCTTTATCAATAGCCAGTTTGTCATAGGCACTCAATTGGAAAACACGGAGATCAGCCTTCAGGTCGACGGGCTTTCTTCCCACTGGATCTACCTTCAGGGCATCCACAAGAATGTAAGGTCAAAATTGGATTCCACCTTGCTGGATGCTGAAGGGAAGGGCCTCTTTAAATACGAAATGCCCCTCGATCCAGGGTACTATAACCTGGTTATTTCAGATGATGTTTCTTTCCCCATTTTACTGGATCAGGACCAATCCTTCTCGCTGAAGACCAAGATGGGACAGTTAATCAAAGCCATGAAAGTTCAGGGAAGCACTGACAACGACTTATTGTATAAAAACATGCAACTTGATATGGAGCTGCAGGATCGGTTCCAGGCCGAGATCCAGGCTATCCAGCAGAACGGAACGCAACAGCTCGACCAAGCCCTGGTCAACACCTTGAGGGAAAAGTACTTTGCTGAAAAGGAAGCCTTCCTTGAAAACACTTTCCAACAATACCCCAACGCTCTGTTTACCAGCTACGAACGAGCCAAGCAGGAACCACAGGAACTGTATAGGCTGATGGCGGATCAAAGCCTGGATCCGGCGCAAAAACAAGCGCTGATCCTGAGCACCTTCTGGGATCAGGTTGACTTTAGTAATGAGCGCCTGCTGAGTACGCCCGTCATCTATGACAAATTGTGGCAGTACTTCAACCAATTTGTACCTGATCAGACCGACATCAAGATCCAGGCGGTAGACATACTGATGAGCAAAGTAATGGATCATCCGGAGTACTGCGCCTTTTTTGCTACCTGGCTGGCCGACGACTACCTGCCTCCTTTTACCGGGCAGATGGACCCGGATGCCCTTTATACCCACCTGGCGAATAATTACCTGGCCAGGGAGCGGGCGATGTGGGCGGACTCTATGAAGGTCTACGCCTGGCAGTTACGGGCCGAAAGCCGCAGCGTCAGCCTGGCCGGTATGAAGGCTGCCAATTTTGAAGCCCAAACGCCGGATGGAAGGATGCAGGCCCTCTTTGACGTCAAATCTCCTTACATCGCGCTCTTCTTCTATCACTACGATTGTGATCACTGCATCGAAACGGCGCCGAAACTGGCCCAGCAATATCCCGCACTGAAGGACCAGGGACTGGAGGTCGTCGCCGTAGCCATGGATACGCCGGAGGAAGAATGGAAGAACTTCATCGACAGTAATGACATGAACTTTATCAACGTGACGGATCAGGATAACCAGTCAATTTACGAGCACTACAGCGTTTGGGCTACTCCCGAGATCATGCTGCTCGGCCCGGATCGCACCATCATCGGCAAGCATTTAGCGGTAGAGGATATCTCTGTCCTGATGCAAGCCAGCCGGATGGGAATGCTCAAAAAAGAAAACAGCTCTTCTTCTTTAAAGTAAATCAGCAGATGAAGCGTTTGGCAGTATTGTATTTAATGGTATGCGCTCTTGGATTGTGGGCCGAAGAGAGAAAGGCGCCGGTCCATATCCGGGAGCTATGCGATCAGGGAGTTGGTCATTATACCTCCGGAACGCTGGACTCAGCTGTTCTATATTTTCTTCAGGCTGAGTTCCGGGCTCTTCAACACCCGGAACCGATACAAAAGGCTCTTTCCTTGGAGATGATCGGCCAATACTATCAACAGCTGGATTTCCGCGCCCAATCTTTGGGAGTATATGAAAGAGCCTTGAAGATCAGGGAAGGCTTGGGCGATCCCGCAAAGGTTGCCGGTTTGTTAGATACTATTGCCGGTATACACTTCGAATTCCAGGACTGTGAGCAGGCCTCAGCCTATTGGCAAAGAGCAAAACCCTTACTGGAGCAGAGACGGGAATTGGAACAATTGATGGATATACAGGAAAAGATCGACCTCTGTTACTACCGGCAACAACAGTCGGGCCCTCAGGATTCGCTATCTATACTCGCTCATTCGAGGGCGCTCAAACAGCAGGAAATCGACCACCTCTTCGAAAAAGTACTTTTGCAGGTTGGCCTGGAGGAAGAAAAGAAAGAACAAACGTATGCCCTGGAATTGCAGCACGAAAAAGCCTTGTTGCGAAGCACCCTTCTGATCCTGGCCCTCGCGGGTTGTTTGTTAGCGGCCCTTTTCTTTTTCTTTCAAATGAAACGGAAGGCCAACCAGGCCCTTGCCCGCTTAAATCAGGAAATCTCTACCCAGAAAGAGCTGCTGGAAAAACAGAAGAACAAACTGGAAGAACTTGACCAGATAAAATCTCATTTCTTCACCAATATTGCCCATGAATTCAGAACCCCGCTCACTATTATCGAAGGAGCAGTCCATGAACTACGGTATGCGAAAGCCCCTTCTGAAAAGGCGTTGGAGGTGATCGCCAGAAACAACAATAACCTGCTTTTGCTGGTCAATCAGATCCTGGATCTCAGAAAGCTCGAAGTTGGTAAGATGAAGCTGGATCTGGTGCAAGGAGACCTGATCTCCTATCTGAATTATCTGATGGAGTCCTATAAGGCCCTTGCAGGCTCGCAAAAGAAAAAACTGCATTTCCTGGCTGAAGAATCCTCCATAGTGATGGATTATGATCCGGAAAAACTGATGCAAATCGTTTCGAACTTAGTCTCCAATGCAGTGAAATATACGCCTGTTGGAAAAGATATCTACCTGATCGTCCGGCGGGAACTCCAGGAAAAAAAACAGCTCTTTTTTACCGTGAAAGATTCGGGGGTGGGTATTCCCGAAGACAAGCTTTCCTATATCTTCGACCGTTTTTACCAGTTGGACGACTGGATCTACCGGCGGGAAGAAAGCACCGGCATCGGCCTGGCCCTAACCCGGGAGTTGGCCAAACTAATGGGCGGTGCCATCGAGGTTCAAAGTGAACCGGGGCAAGGGGCGAGTTTCACCCTTCAATTGCCGATCACCAACCAGGCGCCCATTCAGGCCGATTCCGGCCCGCTGCACATGCCGCTGGCCCGGGTGCAGGATTCCCAGGCAGATGAAGAAATGCCGGCCAATAGGGAAACGGAAGCACTGCCCTATTTGCTCCTCATTGAGGACAATCCCGATGTCGTGCGACACACCACCGCTTTATTGAAAGAACATTACCGGATAGCCATTGCCCGCGATGGGGAGGAAGGCCTGGAAATGGCACTGGAGAGTGTTCCGGATCTCATCATCAGTGACCTGAAAATGCCCCGAAAGAACGGTTACGAAGTTTGCCATACTTTAAAGGCCGATAACCGGACCAGCCATATCCCCATCATACTGGTGAGTGCCCAGGCCGATCAGGAAGCTCGTAATGATGGCTTTAGAAGCGGCGCCGATGCCTACTTGATCAAGCCCTTCAACCGGGAGGAACTCTTTATCCGGCTGGAACAACTGATCGAATTGAGACGCAGGCTGCGGGAACGCTATCAAAACCTGGCGCCGTTAGCCTCCTCGGATGATCCCGTTTTTCAAAAAGAAGATGCCTTTATCGCTGAGCTTCAGGCAACAATAGAGGAACACCTGGATGATGAAAATTTCGGCATCCCGGAAATATGCAAAGCCATTGGCATGAGCCGTTCCCAGCTCCACCTGAAGATCAAGGCCCTCACCAACCGGTCGACCTCTCACTATATTCGCGGTTTCCGCTTGATGCGCGCCCGGGAAATGTTCAACACCACGAATTGCAACGTCACCGAAGTAGCTTTTGAGGTAGGTTTTCGCGATGTGACTTATTTCTCACGGTCTTTTTCAGCGGAATTTGGTCTGTCTCCGAGAGATTATCTAAAGACGTTGAACTAACTGTTCGAAAGGGATACACCTGAAATTAAGAGAAAATAAGTTGGCCACAAAAGTGCAGTTCGATCAGGGACTTTTAGTTTTTTGGGCAAAGAATGGGTAAGAACCGGTATCAAAAAACGTCTTGCAGCAAGTTTCTGGAACTCTGGAGCTGTTTTCGATTTAACGAACCAATAATGAAACTGGAATGGGCCTTTTGCCATCCGCTCCGGCAAATGCCAAAGCGTATATGCTCTCATTATGACTCCGTACTGCATCCAACGAAAACTCCTGTTTTATCCTTATCATTGTAAAAAAGAGCCATGAAAAAGGTAATTGTAGTAGTGCTGGTTTCTCTTCTTGGATGCTCGGGTAAATATAATGAAGATCAATTGGTAGGTAAGTGGGCGGGAGTGGAATGGAAAGATGTGACCAATGACAGGGTAATAGATTCGCCGGTTGCCTTTTCCTTTGATGCAGATGGCCGGTACGAAGCCAGTTCGGGCGCCTCTTCCGAAAAAGGGAAGTACTGGATCTCCGGCGAGAATCTGCATACCGTAGAAGATGGGAAAGCAGAGAAAAAAGTGAAGATCGCTAAATTGCAAAATGATTCGCTCCTGTTTCAGATGAACAGGGCAGGGGTCATTGAGGAGATTCTTTTGGTGAGGGAGAATTGAGGGGGTACAAGCTGGGAACGAGGTGGCTACCGCTCTGCCTCAGCAGACAAGGCGTGGGGGGGCATTGCATTTGTGCCTCCTTTAGGTTGTTTATGGCTGTTTCCGGGCTAAGCCGGGTTTAAAACCGCCTGGATCATTAGGGGTTTATGACTTGGTGGAGGCTCTTTTACAATATCTAAAGCCTTCGGTTTTGCCAGCTTTTTATACCAGGATGGGTGATCATTTCCTGCAAACTTACCCGCCAATGCTGTAACTCCAACCCAAACACCGCCTTGATTTTCCCCTTATTCAGCACACTATACGGCGGCCTTGCCGCCGCCGTCGGAAAGTCCTTCGTCTCGATGGGCCATATCTTACATTCGAGGCCCGCCAGCTCGAAGATGGCCAGCGCAAAGTCGTACCAGCTGCAGACGCCTTCGTCACTGTAGTGATAAATACCTTGCAGTTGGTTACGTGGCACTTCCCCCCCTTCCACTTTACGGATCATCTCGAGGGTGGCGCGGGCCAGTCCCCGGGCGTACGTAGGAGTACCCACCTGGTCGAAGACGACCTTCAGCTCGTCTCGTTCTTTGCCGAGCCGGAGCATGGTCTTCACGAAGTTGTGCCCGAAGGAGGAATACACCCAGGAGGTGCGCAGGATAAGCGTCTGCGGATGAACCGCCTGAGCGGCCTGCTCGCCCGCCAGCTTAGTGCGGGCGTAAACGCTTTGAGGGGTAGTGAGATCCCCTTCTTTGAACGGCGTATTCTGTTGATTGTGGTACACATAATCGGTAGAGTAATGCACCAGCGGGATGCCCTGCCGGGCGCAGGCTTCGGCCAGCCACCGTACCGCGTCAACATTGCCAAGCTGCGCGGCTTCCGGCTCGCTTTCGGCCTTGTCTACTGCGGTGTAGGCGGCGCAGTTGATGCAGTAATCGAAGGTATGAGCGGTGAAGAACGCCGAGATGGCGCCTTCCTGCGTCACGTCCAGCTCTGCTCTGCCGGTAAAGGTGAACTGAAAGGCTGGATAGGCGCGCTCCAGCTCCCGGAACTCCCGGCCGAGTTGCCCATTGGAGCCGGTGAGGAGGATGCGAAGAGGTTTATCAGTGTTTGAGTGCATTTGTGTTTAAGTGCATTTGTGAGGACGCTCCGGGTCAACAATTAAACAATATAACCATCTAACAATTTTAACCGGCTTCGGCGTTCGAACGCTCAGTCGAACGCTGACTAAACGGACGGCTCCCCCCCCCGCTTCCCAATCCGATCGGCTAAGCGACGTGAGGTTAATAACTGTCGGGTTTAGTAGGG
>JAGQXQ010000066.1:0-1656 GCA_020436535.1 Phaeodactylibacter sp. | reverse complement strand
GGTTCCCGACCTTAGCCGTAGCTAAGGAAGGCGGTTCTTTAACGAAGGGTAAAGCCGAAAGCGTTCCTAGGAAATCTGACACTTATTGATCGCACGTCGCTAAAGGAACGCCAAGCCCAGTAGGAACAGAAACGGCGCCACCATGCCCGACCAGAAAATCAGATGATAAGCCCGCCGGCGAAAGGGCAGAATAGCATGCGGTTTGCGTATACTTTCCGCGATCAGCCCGATGTTGTACAACAGGTTGGCGATGCCCATGTATATCAGGAAGAGCACGGCCTGAAAGAATAGGCTCCACCAGTTGAACTCGAAGCTGGCAAATCGGTATTTGCCCAGCCCCATCTGTATGATCCCATAGTACAGGGCGACCACCATAATACCGACAAAAAGCAGGGCGCGGTTGAAGCCTCCCCGCTGTGCCTCCCACCAATCAAAGGCGTCATCCTTACTGGGAGTGCGAGTGAGTTCTTCATCCAGGGTGCGGCCCTCGCGGAGCTTTTCACCCTGCATGGTGCGCACCAGGTATAAGGACAGCGGGAAGATGCCCGCCGCCAGAATAATAATCATAAAAAGTGCCAATACTCCCATTCCTACTTTTCCATGATATATTTATCCAATCCTTCGCCAAAACCATCTTTGATAACCTCCCGAACCACATATCCCTGCTTTTCGTAAAAGCCGAAGGTGTGCTGTGAAGTGCTCAGGCAGAGTGCATAACCTGGGTATCGCTCCCGCATGCGTTCCACCCGGTAAAGCGTTAGCTGCCGCCCGTAGCCTTGCCCATGATACGCCGAGTGGATCATGCCCCAGGCCAGGATGGCCTGCTTATGTTCTGACAACCCATAAAAGCCACCGCAGCCGATCACTTCCCCCTCCACTGACAGCACGAAATAGTCTTCCAACTCGGGTTGGTCCAGCCAATTGGTGAACAGCGGCAACTCCTCCGGAGCGAAGTACTTCGGCAGGTTGCTGTGGAAGATGGTTAGACAGGCGTTCCGGTCGGAAGGCGCATAGGCCCGTATACTTATCATTTTCTCCCTTTTTTATCTGGCTCAATTTAGGGACATTAAGGAGAACATCCCGGCAGAAAACGGAAAACCTAAAAAATACAACCATAAATTAACCTGGGAAGGAAAAGTAATGCCACCTGCTTTGCCAGTGATGCCAATGCCATTCGATACAGGCTTGGCTTACAAACGATAACACTATTATTCATCGGCCAGTATTTTTCGCAATGCTTCCAGTTCCTTTTTCCGGGGCAGTTGCTTCCGCTTGAGGCCCCACTGCACAACAAAATAGGAGAGGACAAAAGCGGCCGGGACAACGAACCATTTCCAGGAAGGGGTTCCGGCCTGCGCCATGTTGAGAAAGGCCGGGATGGCAACGGGCAGCAGGAACCACCAGAAAAAGGTTTTCGCCCGGTTGGTTTCGTGATCTACGTTGGCCAGGGCCTGGTCGAGCTCGCCGAGCATTGACCGGTCAAACTCGCTCTCCCGCTTTTTCCTCTGCATCCGGCCGATCCAGATATACAGGCCGATGGAAAGCAGCGCGAATACAGTCAGGTAATCATAAAAACTTTGATTCCCTACAAAGAGAAGAATGCCACTCGTTACAATAACTATAAGGATCAGGCCAATTTCATTGATGTTGGAAATA
>JAGQXQ010000409.1 GCA_020436535.1 Phaeodactylibacter sp. | reverse complement strand
ACAAAATTTGCTTTAATAAACTCTAGTATGCTAAATTAAACAAGGTTACTTCACGTATAGGTTCCTGGCACTCCGGAAAAAATACCGGTAGCGCCTGATGGTGGATCATTTCCTGCCGGCAGGCCTTGGCAAAGTTGGCGGGGTTAATAAAAATAAGGGCCTGCCGCCTGCCGGCGAGGACTGTATAATTTCAACTCAGGTTTTTAAGCGTTTGCCGCAGGTAACGCTTGTACTTCATCCGGTACGCCCGGTAGATCTTGCGATACCTGGCGTAGGAATCATCCGGCATTTGTTCACGCATATAACCTTGTTGCTTCATCCATTCATCATTATAGACCTTACCGAGGTAGCGCGTGCCGTGGTCCGGGAACAAGACGACTACCAGATCCGTAGGTTTGAGTTCACTCTTAATCCGGAACACCGCCTGCATGGCCGCCCCGCTGGAATAGCCAACCAGCAACCCTTCCTGTCGGGCCAGTTGCCGGGTGCGGTGGGCGCTGCTGCGGTCCGTCACCTTAATAAACTCATCGATCAGGTCGAACGCCACATTATCCGGGATGATGGTCTTACCCAGGCCCTCCACCTTATAAGAATAGATCTCACTCTTGTCGAACAGGCCGGTCTCCCAGTATTTTTTAAGGACAGAGCCATAGGCGTCTACCCCAATGATCTTGATATCCGGGTTTTGCTCTTTGAGGTAACGGGCCGTTCCTGATAAGGTGCCCCCTGTGCCTGCACAACATACATAGTGGGTGATCTTCCCTTCGGTTTGCCTCCAAATCTCCGGGCCGGTAGAGTGATAATGGGCCAGGGAGTTGTCGAGGTTGTAGTTTTGCCCCAGGTAAAAGGAGTTCGGAATATCCCGGGCCAGCTGTTCCGCCCGGGAATAGTAGGAACGGGGGTCTTCCGGTTCGGCGTCCGCCGGACAAACCACCACATCGGCGCCCATAGCGCGAAGCAGGGCCAGCTTTTCCTGGGAAGCTTTGCTGGAAACGGTCAGCACACAGTGGTAGCCCTTGAGGCTGCACACCATAGCCAGGCTGTAGCCGGTGTTACCAGAAGTTGCCTCAATAATGGTGTCTCCCTGCTTGATCTTGCCGTTCTTTTCGGCTTGTTCCACCATGTAAAGGGCAATCCGGTCCTTGGCCGATTGGCCTGGGTTATAGGCTTCAACCTTCCCATAGACCGCTGCCGGAATATCTTCACAGATTCGGCTCAACTTGATAAGCGGAGTGTTGCCGATTGTTGCTAAAACATTTTCGTATCGCATATATGCTAGCTTATTTTGCTAAGAATCTTTTTGTCAGATAAAGGATTTTTTCACCTCTTAATTTACAAGGCAAAATTATAAATTCATACTGAATTTGATGTTAAGTAAGTGTGAATCCTATATAAAGCCTTTGGGACCTCTAATCTGGCGCTTTACCCGGCTTTTTAGATTAGAGTATGTTCTTTTGACTATCTTGGACAGACACTGCAAACAAATGCCTGTTAAAGGACGTTTGGTTGGGTGTTTCAAAATAATGCAAAGTAATATGCAATAATAATAATGAAGGAGCAAAAAAAAAAGATTATCGGCAATAGAGAACAGAACAACGGCCTGTTTTCATGCACAAGAGCCTTAGTCCTGCTGTTGAGCAAGATACCCAAACCCTGTCAGAAGTTCTAGTATTCTTGTAAAACAAAAGCTCAGGAGGCAACATTACATTATGCAAATTATAAATATGGAGGTACCCCAACAGGAATATTGCTACAGCTATTCCAACGTGGGGTAAAAGACCAATGACTATGGCAAACTCAAAAATATCGCTGAAGGCCCGTCTCATCCTGTATCACAAAGGCCAAATACTACTACTGAAGCAAACGAAACCCAACGGGGGAAACTATACACTGGTAGGGGGAAATATCGATGAACGGGAATTTGCCCGGCAAGCGCTTATCCGGGAAAGCTTCGAAGAAGCAGGCATCACCCTTAAAGAAAAAGATCTCCAACTGGTG
This sequence comes from Phaeodactylibacter sp., assembly GCA_020436535.1. Taxonomy (GTDB): domain Bacteria; phylum Bacteroidota; class Bacteroidia; order Chitinophagales; family Saprospiraceae; genus JACJXW01. Next base: position 1,125 of record JAGQXQ010000409.1, on the reverse strand, counting down.
CACATCCTGCATAAGGTTATCGGTGATGAGCACCGCTTGGTCCTCTATTTTAAAGCTTACCGATGGGAGGGAATGCTAAAGGCCAAAGAAACACACAAGTTCAAGGAGGCCGAATGGTTCTACCTGGACAAACTGCCCCGCAACCTCACGGAAACCGTAAGCTTGGTCCTGGAAGAATACCGCAAGGGGCTCTTTTACTCAGAGTATGTGAAGAAATAAGACGCGAATGGAAGTGGGAAAGGGGAAGGTTATTCCGATTTCCCACTTCCGATTTTCGATTTTCTCCTTACCGGTTTTTCACCAGCTTGGCCTTGGAGGCACCGGCCTTGCTATGGCCTCCGGCGCAGGCTTTAGCGCAAGCGGCCTTCTGAGCTGTTGTGCAGTTAATTTTTTCAGTATTGGACACCTTAGTGGCGCCGACGCCCTTAGATGTGCAATTGGCTCTCGACTTAACACATTGTTTTTCCCGTGGAGACACATTGACAAACTTACCCGACTTGCTGCAGTATTCCACCGGGGTATAGTTTACCCTACCGCTGACGGGACTCACTTCTTTTCGGACAAAAACGGTCTGGCCTGTTTTTTTATCGACACGCTTTTCAACACTGGCATCCAGCGATGCCGCTTTAGCTGCCGTCGTCGAATGAGGACAGGCTTTAGTTTCTCCAGTCTTGGAATAAGGACAATGCTGCGCCTGAACATTGGCGGAGGTAAAGAGGGCAAAGAGTACTGTCAACAGGAACAATTGCTTCATAATCGCTCTTTTATACAATGTGGTTTGAATAGAGTGGTTTAGAACCACTAAATTAGAAAAGATTGACAAAAAAACTTGTTATGGAAAAATTAACGTTTTCATAAAAAAAAAGATTAACCAATAATTGTTTGGGGAAACAAACGGCTACTCATCCTACCGGACATTTACTGGACGTTGGACGGTCAATTGGGGAAGACGAAGAATAACCCCCATTTGATGCGGCTGTTTTTCCACCATGCTGCGTTGCTCCCCGGCCCTACGGGTGCGGGGGTTGCATAGTACTGCCATGATGCGGCGGTTACTTAGAGTGCGTTCAAATTTCGTTTTTGGAGATGAAAATAGTTCATTTTTTGGTTAGACAAGGCGCCGAA
>JAGQXQ010000408.1 GCA_020436535.1 Phaeodactylibacter sp. | reverse complement strand
CACATCGATATCAATGTGCACCCTACCAAACAGGAGATCAAGTTTGAGGACGAACGGCTGGTTTACAATTACCTCAAGGTGGCCGTCCGCCATTCTCTCGGGCAATACAGCATCATGCCAACGCTCGATTTCGAAATAGACACCAACTTTGGCAGCTCCCCACAGATCAAACCCCGGCCAAGGCGAGACGAAACAGTGCGTTCTGCTTCCGCCCAGCCTATTTCTTCCCCCAATCCGGCCGGCGATAACGTTCTGCGGGCCAATAACCTCAAAAACTGGCAGGAATTGTACGAAGGGTTGGATGAATTCGATAGCGAAGACGAGCCCTCCACCTCCACTCCACTGACGTTGGAGAGCAACTGGCATCAGGAACCTCCACAGTCCGGAGAATCCAATTCGATCAGTGCGGAACAACAGCAGAGAAAAGAGCCTTATCAGGTACACAATACTTATATCGTCAGCCAGATCAAATCGGGCGTATTGCTGATCGATCAGCAATCGGCCCATGAGCGCATCCTCTATGAGCGTTTCCTCGATGTACTGAACCAGCAAAAGGCGTCCACTCAGCAACAACTCTTCCCCCGCACGCTTACCCTTTCTCCGAACGACGCGGCCCTGCTCAAGGATATCCTCGAACAGGTGAACCTCCTGGGCTTTGACATTCAGGAGTTTGGCGTCAATACTTTTGTGATCAACGGGCTGCCTTCGGAAATGGCTGGTAAAAAAGATGAGATAGAAGTGATCGAATCGCTGCTCGAACAGTATAAAGGGGCGTTGGATATGAAACTTGATATTCAGGAAAATATAGCCCGCGCTATGGCCCGTAGCGCCGCCATAAAACGAGGGCAATCGCTCACCGCCACCGAAATGCAGGCGCTGATCGATAAATTGTTTGCCTGCCAGGCGCCCTATAAGAGCCCTTCGGGCCGCCATTGTTTCATTACACTGGAGTTGGAGGGCCTGGCCAAACGATTTGAGGGTTGAAGTGTTCCCTTATCATAATTTATTTACAGCCGCACTTTTATGCTTAGGATTACAGACGTCGTAAAGAACTTGCTCATCATCAATATTCTGATGTACTTCGGTACCCTGCTGATGGGCGACCCCACAAATGATCAACTGGGCAGGATACAGCTGGCGCTGTTCTACCCTACCTCCCCGTTTTTCCAACCGTACCAGATCGTCACCCACATGTTCATGCATGGTGACATTACCCACCTGTTCTTCAATATGTTCGGGCTTTTCATGTTCGGCCCACCATTGGAGGCGACCCTGGGGCCCAAGCGGTTTCTGTTTTTCTATCTGTTTGCCGGATTCGGGGCCATGGCCCTTCACTTGTTCGTCAAGTTTATTGAACTGAATTTCCTGGGCGCCTCCCCGGGCATTATCAATATCCCGGTATTGGGTGCGTCCGGCGCCATCTTTGGCTTGCTGGCCGGTTTCGGAACGTTGTTCCCCAATCAGGTCATCCAATTGTTATTCCCGCCCATCCCATTGAAGGCCAAATACTTCGTACTAATATATGGCGGTATTGAATTGTTTATGGGATTTGGCGGTTTTGGCGCAGGAATAGCTCATTTTGCCCATGTAGGAGGTGCAATATTCGGATTCTTATTAATTTTGTACTGGCAACGGTTTGGGGCAAAATTCTAAGAACAGAAAACAAAAACCTTTGGAGGCTCCCCCTTTTTAATAACCTGAATAGTGAGAAATAATGTTGCAGTCAATCTGGGATGATGTCAAGAGGGAATTTAGCTACGGTAATATGGTTACCCGTATTATCATAGTGAACGTTGCGGTATATGTAGTAGTGAACATCGTTTGGATAATTGCCCGAATAAGCAATCAGTGGACGACGCCGGAATGGTACAATAGCTTCATGCAGTTCTTTATGATGTCTTCCGACTGGATGCATAACCTGACTCACCCCTGGGTCCTCATCACAAGTATGTTCCTGCACGAAGGCTTCTGGCACATCCTATGGAATATGTTATTCATGTACTGGTTCGGGCGCATCGTTGGTGATTTCATTGGCAACCAGCGCATCCTTCCCATCTACCTGCTTGGAGGCATACTGGGCGGCATTGTGTATTTCCTTTCGGTCAACCTCCTGCCTTACGGCGGCGCAGGCACCCACTACGCCCTCGGCGCTTCCGCCGCAGTGATGGCTATCGTAGTGGCCGCGGGCGCTATTGCTCCCGACTACGTGATGCGATTGTTGTTCCTGGGAGATGTCAAGCTGAAGTACATCGTCGCCGTGCTCGTTTTCATCGACTTGATCGGTATGGCAGGCGACATCAATACCGGGGGCCACTTTGCTCACCTCGGAGGAGCGGCTTTTGGTTGGGTATTCGTTCTTCAACTGAGGAATGGCAACGACTGGTCGGCGCCAGTCAATAAATTGCTGGAAACCATCAGCAACAGTTTCAAAAACTTATTCAGCGGCCGCCGTGGCGGCAGGCCCAAAGTAGTATACCGCAACCCCAATCGAAACCGTGGCCAGGCAAGTAAGCAGCGCGGCGAGGCCGCTTCCGATAACAAAGACTACCAGGAACGCCTGGACGGTATCCTCGATAAGATCAAAAAATCGGGTTACGACAGCCTTTCTAAGGAAGAGAAAGAATTCCTTTTCAATGCCAGCAAAAAATAAACATTACCGCCTGCTGCGGTGGGCAAATATTTTACTCATTCTTATTACCCTCCTCGCTTATCTGGCCCCATACATAAGCCCGGCTGTTTTCTGGCCTCTGTCCTTCGTGGGCCTGCTCTACCCCTGGTTGCTGCTCGGCAATATTCTGTGCATCATCGGCTGGGTAATCCTGAGAAAATATTACTTTCTTTTTTCCCTGGGTTGCATTTTATTCGGCTGGAATCACTTCCAGTCCTATGTCGGCCTGCATTTCACCTCCCCTGGCCTTCCGGAGAGCAGCATCCGGGCCATGACTTTCAACTGCTATGGGTTTCGCCACGATGGAAAGAACGGCGTTCGGTTGACGACAGATGAATTACCGGGTTCCTTCCCTTTAGAGGGCATGGATATCATTTGCTTCCAGGAATTCCCCTCCCCACGCCATGGCAATTATTTTGTTGACCACATCAAAGCCAACAGCCCCTTGAAGCGCACTGTATACCAGCAGGGGGGGAGTCTGGCCATTTTTTCCCGCTTCCCAATCAAGGCTCAGGACACACACTATTTTCCCAACCGGGTCAACGGCTACCAATATGCCGACCTGGAAATTGAAGGCCGTATTATTCGACTGTTTAACATCCACCTGCAGTCTAATTCGGTGGCAGGTATTGCCGACCAGGTAGCGGAAGAAGGCGCCAACCTGCAGGACAAAAAAACCTGGCTACGCATTCGCGGTATGATGAGCCGCTACAAACGGGCCGCCATCCTGCGCGCCGAACAGGCAGAGGAAGTGGTCGGACAAATAGAAAAAAGTCCTTATCCGGTATTGCTGTGCGGAGATTTCAACGAGATCCCACAGTCCTATGCCTATTACATCATCTCCCGGGGCCTGCAGGATGCCTTCAAAGCCAGCGGCCGGGGCCTGGGCGTCACTTACAATGGAAGGATACCCGCCCTGCGGATCGACTATGTGATGGCCGGCCCGGAGTTTGAAGTGCTGGGGCACCGGATCGGGCGAGCCCGGTTTTCAGATCATTATCCGGTGTATGGGGTGGTGCGGTTGGTGGAATAAAGCCCTATAAGGGAAATGCGGCTTAGGTTCACTGATCCAAATCCAACTTCCACTCCTCCCCCGTTTCGGTATTGAACAATACCATGTTGGTTGTAAAATAAACCTGGGCCGTATCCGGCCAGGAATAATCCCGCTTGCCCAGGATCAGCCAGGAGGAGGACTCAGGGTCTACGACTGGATAATAATAATACACGTTCTCGCAAGTTTCCTCAATAGGCTCTACTTCTCCGGTGGAGATGTGAATTCGATAAAGACCTTCACGGCCAAATGCCCCAATCAGGGTATTATCGCTTTCCCAGGCCAAAGCTAGAGGCCCGCCTATACCCATCCCCCCAGTCTCGGTTACTTCCGTCAAACCTCCAGTAGAAAGGTTCAGGATGGCTATTCTGGAATGGTTAGCAGAAACTTCACTGTCCAGAGATAAAGCAATGCGGTTGTCCCGCCCGGCTATGGCGTGGCAATCGAGTGCAAAGCTATCCAACACTGCTCCATCAATAGATACCAGATAGGCAATGTCCTTGAAGCGCGCCCGGTAGAAAAAAGCTTCTCCGTTAAGGCACCAGTCAAAAAGGTCATGAGCAACCAAGCTGGATACAGCCTTCAAACTATCCCCTTGCAAGGTTGCCCTGTACATCAAGCCATCGAAGGTTCTGCGGAAGATCATCCAGCCTTGCTCATTAACTTTTGGTTGGCTTTTTACCTTATCCAAAATGAATTGTTTTCTTCCAGAACAGGTATCAACTTTCCATATTTCTGACCCTTCATTACTTGTAGCGGACTCTTCCCGGTTAATCAGATACAGCCATTCATCCGGATTAACAGGGTTTTTGCCGATTAGCGAATAACCCAGGCCTACCCGGTGATAAATATAGCTGGGGCCCGACAAGTCCGGGAAATCCAAACAGGTATCGGCGGGCAGCAGGCTGGCGTAGAGGGTACTGTTGCATTGCTTGTCCGGAGGCGTGAAAATAGTATCGTCCTGCTTGGAACAGGCGCTAAATGCCAATATTGCGATGAGGAATAAAATGATATGTTGTTTCACGACATTAATGTTTTACCAATTTGATAGAATAGTTCTCCTGCCCACACCAGACACGGCAGAAATAAAGCCCGGGAGGGATATCGGGCAGGTGAAGGCTTAGTGGGCTCTTCCCATCGTAATAGCCATTGAACAGCTGGCCCAGGTTTTGGCCGCTCATGGAAAAAAGCCGGACATCAAGCTGTCCTTCCGCCATTCCGTCCATGACGACTGCCCCCGTTGTTGGGTTGGGGAACAGGCGTAGCAGGCCACCGCCTTCTTCTCTGGTTGAAACTGGATTTTCGGATTGCGCCAGCAAAGATATGGCCAGGCGGGGGCTTTCGCAATGCGCCAGGCCCGACTTCGGCGTGAGCTCAGTCGAACGCCGGCATCGTGCCCAGTAGTTTCTGCCCGGTTGCATCATAAATGGCGTAGCTGTATCCCGAGAGCTGCCCCTGAAAAACGCAGCCATTGATGGTGGGCGACGTTTCAAAATCTACCATAGCATAAGGCCGTACGCCATAATACCCCAAATCGGGTGGGTCTGGCGGTGGCAATAAGTCTTCCGGCATCCCCCAAAGCGTACTGGCACTGTTGCGCACCCAATAACCTGGTTTTTCTGCACTATCGACAATAAGGGCGTTGGGGTCATTGGTTAAAGCACAGATGTCGAGACCGATATTCCAGGTGTGCCGAACCACATCTATTCTATAGAACTGGTCACCGGTGTTAATGGCGAATCCCGAGTCGTCATACAAATAATTGCCCTGCATTTCTATCCCGCACACGGAATTCAACAGAGAATGGTCGCACCAATATTCTACCACATCCGGCTCGGCGGAAAAGTGCAGGACGCGGTTTTCCTGTATGAATTCCAGCGCCGCTCCCGCGTTCAGCCTGCCCCAAGCGGTTCTCTGGTCGTAGAAGGGGGATTCCAGGTCGTCGGCCGTGTACTGCATGATATGCTCCAGGTCTTCTACAGACAACCGCACCTGCTCGCTGGCAGAGGCCAGTAAGGCAGCGACGCCGGTGGCGTGAGGCGCAGCGGCGGAGGTGCCCGTATGGCCGCCAATAATACCTGCTCCCCGGGTGCCATGTGAAAGTAAGTCTTCGGATGTTGTAATGACATTTTGACTGCTTCCATTTACAAAGTCCCAGGATTCTTCTACTACCGAGCCATAACCAAAATCTTCGTGCTGGTAAAAAATGCCGGAATCAAAAAGGCCCACTTTTACTTCCGGTTTGCCGGTGCTGTGATCCCAGGCAGGCAGGATATTTATGGAAGCCTCTTCCGGGTAATCAGTATTGGGTGTATCCCATAATGAATGCTGTTCGTCGCACAGCGGGTCTTCGCAATCTGCATTGCCGGTGCCGACAAAATTGGGGTGGGCGTAGACGATCCTTCCGGCGCTGATGCTGTCCAGCCCGGCGCTGACGGCGAGTTCGTTTTTTCCGGTGGTGCAGTTTTTCAACAGCATCGTCGTCCAGAATGGAGGGATGTATAGCGGGTTGCCGTCCAGGGTAGTGATACAAAGCTCTTCTGTGGTCAGCCCGGGGAAGGCTTTGACCAGTTGGCAGTCACAAGCTTCTTCCCCTGGGGCAGGTTCCAACAGTTGCTCCATTTCATGCAACAGGGCGGTATCCGTCACCACTTCGCAAAGCGGGCCATAGTGCAATTTTGTGTTGTCTACAAAACTGCTATCCAATACAGGGGAGGCAAAGCGGATGATGACTTCTCCTTTGATGTAATGGGGGATAGAGTCTTCCGAAAAGACCACCTCTCTATCCAAATCCAGCTCTTCCAGGGCCTTCAGTACGTACTTTTGAGACTCTACCTCCTAAACGGCCCCGGAGAACAGGAGCCTTCCCTGGCCGTCGGCCAAGAGGGGAAAAGATTGCCGTTCGGGATTGGCTACCAGCCCGGCGTTTATTTCCCACAGTTGCCCGGCTTCTTTATCGAAGCGGTTGATCACCAGTGCTTTATCGCCTCCTGCCTGTGCTTCGCCTGCCGCATATACATCCCCGTCGGCGGCAAGCCGGATGGCACGGGTGGCAACTTTGGCAGCCGGCTGGTTGTTTACCCTCCTGTACTCTATTGATAGGTCGCCGGCAGCAGAAAAAGAGGCCACGTACATGTCCTGCCCGCCTTGGCGGTTGGCGCTGTAGCCGCCCAGGTAAACGCTGCTTCCCCATGGGAAAAGGCCGTGCTGAAAACGGCGTCGTCTCCAAAACCGCTGTCTATTTCTTTCGCCCATTCCAACTCGAAGCTGGGGTCCAGTTTTGTTAATCGAATATCCAGCCCGCCGGCTTCAGAAGTTTTGGCGCCGCTAACGTAGTAGTTGCCCTGGCTGTCTTTTTCATAATACATCCCTTTTTCATAATCCAGTTTGGGGAAAGGATAGCGGTAATCGCTTCCCGGCTCTCCGTCGTCAATGGGCAGGCGCCACGAAAGAATCTCCCAATCCCCATTTGCATCCTGGCTGGCGCCCAGTATTTCTAAATTGGATTCGTCATAAACCTCAATGCAGATAGGAGCATCGTCTTTCTGGGCATAGTCGTAATACGACTGCCAAACGACGTCGCCCTCGTCGTTGGCCATAACCGCCAGGATGTCTTGCCCGCCTTCGGAAGAGGATGACAAGCCTGCTACCATCAGGTTTTCGGCATCGGCATTCAGAAGCGCCACGCCATAATCATTGAGTTCTTCCGGCCCGTCGACGATGATGTACCAGGATTGGCTGCCGGATGTATCGAACTTCGCTACTAAATACTCTGTAAAATAAATATCTT
>JAGQXQ010000008.1 GCA_020436535.1 Phaeodactylibacter sp. | reverse complement strand
CTTAGCCAGTTCAGTGATAAAGATATACTTAAAATAAAAATGAGTTTTCTGGCTAATGTATTGCTTCTGCTGAAACATGCCTGGGATGAAAGCTATTTATTCAAAACGGTTTCCCTCATTTTTTCAAGTATAGAAGTGAATAAAAAAGCGGTGGAAGACAGAAACTTCGTAGAAGCAATGTTTGTATATTATTATAAAATCACCAATTTTAACGTTGAACAAACAAAAGAAATTATGGAAAAGCTTTCGGAACCATTACAAGAAATTGCCAAAAGTACTTATGACCGGTTTGTGCAAATGGGGTTGAAGGAAGGAATGCAAAAGGGAATGCAAAAGGGAATGCAAAAGGGAATGGAAAAGGGAATGGAAAAGGGAGACCGGCGCCGTTCCCGTATTGGCGTTCACAATCTCCGTGAAAAAGGTTTTCCAATCGAAGAAATTGCTGAAGCCCTTGAACTTCCCATTGCAGAGGTTCAGAAGCTTCTTTCAGAAAATAAATATGATGAAGAGTGAGTTCCCGCCTGCCAAATTATTCCCGGCAGTTCACTCAATCGCCTCTACACTGACACTCAACTCCCTTCCTTCACCTTTTTTACATTATCGTCCGGAATCCGGTCGATGAGGTAATAGTTCGGGTCAATACCTGCTTCATAAGGCAGTTCATCCACGGTTATTGTAAATTTTGGATCGGATTCTCCGATCAGATGACGTTCCCAATAAAGCGTTTTACCCCGCTTTTTCCCTTCCTCCGGCTTAGCGTATATGCCGAGATCTATCCAGTCATTGACTGGAATTGAAGTCTCAGTTCCCAGAGTATCCGCCCGAAACTTGCCGGTATGGGCCTCAAATGATACTTCGTATTTTCCATTGTCCAGTTTTCGATAGACAGGGTCCCCCATGCGGTTATCGAACAAGGTGATCGTCTCAAACAAGTCCGTGATCAGGTACTGCAAAGAGTCCGGCGTGTGGGCGCGGAAGGCATCCACCAGATAATGGGAAGTGGGGTATGGCGGCCCGCTGTAAGCAAAGGAATCGATCATGGTGCGCAAAGCGGCGTTGACTTGCTCTTCCCCGATCATCTCCTTGAGGTAATACATCGCCACGCTGCCCTTGCGGTAATGGATATAGCCCTGATTGGGATAGACCTTCATCAGCGGCTTTTCCCGTTCCGTTTCCCGCCCCCGGCTCCGGAGGTACCGGTCCATCTCATAGCGGAGGAATTTTTGCATCTGCTCCCTGCCGTATTCCTTTTCCATGACCATAAGGGCAGAATACTGAGCCATCGTTTCAGAAAGCAAGGTGGCGCCCTGCATCTTGGCGCCAATTACCTGATGCGCCCACCATTGATGGGCCATCTCGTGAGCTACAACGTAAAACACCATATCGATGTCTTCTTCGTCCTCGATCTGAGCGATGAAGCCAATGCCTTCCGAATAGGGCATCGTGCCCGGAAAGGCCTGAGCGAAGGAGGCGTAACGCGGGAATTCGATGATACGCGCCTGCTGGTGTTTATAAGGTGATAAGTTTTGAGAGTAGTATTCCAGCGAACGCCGAATGGACCGGAGCATGTTCTCCACATTGTATTCATGTCCTTTGTGGTAGTATACTTCCAGCTTTACTCCCTGCCATTCTTCCCGTGCTACTTCGTAATCGGCTGAAATAAAGGAGTAAAAGTTAAGGGATGGGTGGTCTAACCGGTAGTGAAAAAACCGCCGGCCATTCTCTTCCCATTCCTTGAGTAAACTGCCTGGCGCAATGGCCATCTGATCTCCGGAAGTGCTAATTACGGTTTCCATGTTGATCCAGTCCGAATTAGTGTCCAGGTAATGCCTCCGGCAATTTTCTGAACAGTTGCGCTCCAGTGGGGGAACGGCCTCCTGCTCCGGCAGGCCGTACTTCTTCCGATACCGCTTTTCACTGATCTCCTGGCTGGCCTGATAGCCAAACTGAGGAGTAATATCGGTGTTGTTGAAGAAAGATCCATTCGGTACTACCTGGGTAAACCGCACTTCGTTTTCGAAGCCGCGGTTATCCAGTGCGGCAGTATACCGGAACTCGATAGAATCTCCAGGCGCCAGAGGCGGACTCAGAGAGTAGAAGCGAACGTTCTGTTCCTCATCCTCCCAAAGTACCTCTCCCCGTTCTATATCCATTTGCAGTGTGATGTAAGGCAACAAATTGAGGAAAAGGGTATCTATTGGCTGGCTGCTTTTGTTGGCCAGGGTAAGCCGCCCTTTAACCTTCAATTCCCGCTGCTCTGGAAAAACGTCGATGGTATAATCAATATCTGTAACGTAGGGAGTCAACATATCCCGGTACTGTTTGTACCTTTCTTCATAAGCAGCGCCCAGCTTTCTCGCTTCTTTTGGCGTCCGGTAAGTATTGAGCACCTGGGTATTGTAAAAGACAAACCCGGCTGCTACCGCCCACAGCCCGATCATACTGAAAAAGACCGCTTTGGAACCAGACCGATACCTCATTCCGGCATTGTGGGTTCGCTTGCTCCAAGCCGTATCTTTGCCTCTGACCCACCATAAAACAGTGAGCCCAACCAATAATAACGCAAACAACAACCAATAAATATTGAACCAGGTGATGCCCGCCACAAAAGGCCCAAAGCCATTCATATCCGAATAGGTAAAACTGGGCAGCGCTCCGTAGCGCAGCATCAGGCTTTGAATGTCCAGCGGCGTCCAAATGAAAGCATTGGCGATCAAAAAGGCAACGACCACAAAATAGGCGAGATATTTATTATTGACTAAGGTGTGGATCAGGACGGAGATCACAGCGATGAAAGTGAAGCGGAAAAGGTCGATCACCAACATCTCTGAAACGTATACTCCCACTTCAAAGTTGGTGTAGCCCATCAGCGTTTGACCTATTATTCCCGTCAATATGGCCAGCAACTGCAGCACAAAAAGGATACCAATCATTGCTGCTATTTTGGAAACCACCGGCACCCAGTTGGGATACGGAAGGGCATCGTAAATCTCATCCACTTTAGCATCTCTTTCTTTCCAGGCCAGCGCACCTGAGAAAAAAATGAGCAGGCCAATCGTGAACAGGTACATCGTCCCTTGTATGGTGCTGATGATGTTGTAGGTAACTGGGTATAGGGTAAGCCCATAGGCATCCTTCGCAGTGGAAATGCCAATACTCATGTTTAGCATGCCAAATAAAAGGATGACCAGAAACGGAATGCTTTTGATGATTCCCAGGAAATCTACTTTCGCCTGGCTGGCCACTTGGCTAACCGCGCTGGAATAGCTTTTTGTAAGCTCAACCGGGGGCAGCGCTCCCAGCGCAGCGGGAACCGCTGCCAAGTCTGTTTCTTCCCCTGTATCCTTCCGCTTCTGCCGATGCTTACGAGTGGAGAAAGAAAACCGGAAAAAGGCCGCAATCCAGATAATAGCCCCCACTCCCAACCAGATCAAACGGTTGAGCAGCAGCATTCCTTCCAACCCCAGCGCCTGGGTATTCTTTTCTGCTACCGTCCAGTATTTAGTGAGGATGTTGAAAGTGTTCAAAGCAAAGGGGTCGGCGAGCATAGCCAGGCGCTCATTGTCCAGGTCGGAAGTCAGGTTCAGCGCTACGCCATAGGCCACTACAACCCCCAATGCCCCGATAAAGGAGGCGATATTGCTTCGAGTTAACGCCGCGATAGAAAAGATAATAGCCGCAATCAGGAAGGTATTGGGCAGCCCGAAAAAGAGAAATCCGTTGAGATGTGCACTCCAGTATACCGGCCCTACCTGATCGGCTTCCAGCCAGGGAGCCAGCCCTCCCAGCAATAAGGCCAGGGAGACACCCAGAAGGGGAATACAAGCCACGATTACCGCTCCTAAAAAACGCCCCATTAAATAGGAATACTTCCGGATGGGGGTGGAGAAGACAATCTCATGGGTATTGTAACTGAAATCGCGCAAAGCCGCCGCCTGGGCAAATGCGGTCGTCATCAACAGTATAATGACCGACATGTTGGCGTACATGCCAATCACTACATACGGCGCATTTTTATGAACGTTGCCGTAGGACTGTCCAATGGTCACATCATCGCTGGTAACAGCAAAAAAGACCAGCAGGACATTGATCAGTAAAAAAACATACACCATGGGGCGGCGCATCCAGTATTGTAATTCGAAGGTGAGTATGTTGCGTAGCATGGGGCGAAGGGTTGATTGTTATGGTTGTTAGTTGTTGGTTGACGGGAACAAATAACAGGCAACTAATTAGTTCAGGCCAAAGATCCTGGAAAAGAAAACGTCCTCAAGGCTGGCTTCCGCCGGAACGAAACCCTCCTCCGGCTTTTCATCCGCAAAGATGTGGATCAACGGCTTGCCACCGACCAGCTTAGTGGAGATTACCTGATACTGTTGATTATAGACTTCCAGTTCGGGTTTACTGATGGACTTCTCCCAAACTTTGCCGCTGATGCTTTCCAACGCATCATCCGGAGCACCGGTGTACAACAGTTCTCCTTTATTGATGATGGCCATATTGGTACAGAGTTCCTTGACATCCTGTACGATATGAGTAGAAAGGATCACGACGACGTTCTCGCCGATCTCGGATAGCAGGTTGTAAAAGCGGTTGCGTTCACCTGGATCCAGGCCGGCGGTGGGCTCATCGACGATGACCAACCGGGGGGAGCCGATGAGGGACTGCGCGATGCCGAAACGTTGCCGCATGCCACCGGAAAAGCTGCTTACCGCTTTCTTGCGGTGATCATACAGGTTGACGCGATGCAGCAGCGCATCGACCAGTTCTTTGCGTTCGCTGCGGTGGGCCACGCCTTTGAGCATGGCGATGTGATCCAGCATGGCCAGAGCGGAAACCTTGGGGTACACCCCAAACTCCTGGGGCAGGTAGCCCAGAATGCGCCGGGTTTCGTCTTTTTGCTTCAGCACATCGATATCCCCAAAGTGCACCTCGCCGGAATCGGCGTCCAGCAGGGTGGCAATGATGCGCATCAGGGTAGACTTGCCGGCGCCGTTGGGGCCAAGGAGCCCAAACATGCCGGTAGGGATAGAAAAAGTAACGTCTTTAAGGGCTTGGACCCCGTTGGGGTAGGTTTTGCTGAGGTGGTTGATCGTCAATTCCATAAAAAATCTTTGTTAAGAGGGTTGCAAATCGATACCAATGATAATGAATAGAAGATGGGCCGCTAATTTCATTAGACTATTAGAGCATGTGGTTCGACGGAAAGAGATAGGGCGAGGTTACAAATGGGGCAGTGTATCAGGATGCTGTGAAGTGGGAAGGTGCTGCTTCGGCAAAAATATTCACCCTTTCGCAGAAAGAATTAGAGGAGACAGGCCACTTATGATATTTTTGCCCATATTGATAAATAGAACACCATGTCTATGGAACTACTACCGAATAGAGACATTGAGTACGCCGATTTCAAAATCATTTTCCGCTCGTACGCCCGTGGCTCACAGATGCCTTTTCACACTGACCCGGCGCCCCGTCTGAGCATTGTGGTTTTTGGTGAACTGGAAGAACATACGCTGCAATACAGCGCCAGGGCGCACCCGTTCAGCGTGGTAGCGAAGCCGGAAGGTATTACGCATCGCAATCGTTTTGGAAGCCGTGGCGCCCGGCTGGTATCCATCGTTTTTGAGGAGGAAACCTTCCTGCCTCTTGCCGAAGCCGCCGGTTTGCCCGCCTGGCAGTGGTTTCATAGTTGGGAGGCTGCCCGGGAAAGCGTGCAGCTGCTGATTGCCATCAACAATGAGGCGGATGAAAAGGAAGTTAAAGAAAAAACCATACAACTCATGGCGAGCCTGCTTCCGGAAAGGCCGGTTAAGCAAAAAACGCCTCCTCTTTGGTTGCAATACATTGCTGAGCGAGTCGAGGAGAACTGCCACGAAAACCTTTTGGTTCAGGGCCTGGCTGAAGAGGCGGGTGTCCATCCTGTTTATTTGGCCCGCGCTTTCCGAAAACATTATGGTTGCTCGGTGAAAGAGTACCAGCACCGGCAACGCCTGCAGCGTTCTTTAAACCATCTGGCCAGTCAGGAGGCTTCACTGTCCCACCTTGCGTATGATTTCGGCTACGCCGACCAGGCTCACTTCAGCCGCACCTTCAAACGGGAGGCCGGCCTGAGCCCGGGACAGTTCCGGGAACTTCTCCGGAAGATCAACTGAACACCACCTTCTGGCTACAAAACTATCGTTAAAGACGGTATTTATATTACCGAAGATCCAGAAACGGTTTCCGAAAGCTCCGGTTCTATCGAATCTCTATTAAAGAAGGATGTATGGCCCTGGCCCAGGTTTCATTTGTTCAAGACTCCCTCCTGCCCAACCTTTACCTTTGCTCCCAAAACCACCTGACTATGTTAACGCAAACATTTCATTTATTCGGATTTTTACTCATTTCCTATTGCACTATGGCCAGTGATCCTCCAGCCGCCGAAAATGCCTTTGAATCAGATTTCGGCCAATTTATCCAAACTACCATGGAGGCTATCCCTACTATTCCGGGCATTTCTGTTGCCGTGGTGAAGGATGGCCAGCCCATCTACACCAAAGGTTTCGGTTATGCGGATAAGGAAAATGGGGTCAAGGCCACAGAACAAACCTCCTTCTATATCGCCTCCTCCACCAAGTCCTTTACAGGCCTGATGGCCGCCTTATTGGATCAGAAAGGCCTCATCCAACTCGACGAGGCCATCACCACCTACCTGCCGGCGGAACTATTTCCGGATGCGGTCAACGCCAGGCAGATCAAAGTCCGCGACCTGCTTACCCACACTATGGGTATGGAGAACGGGCCCGTTACCATGCGCCTGGCCTTCACCGGCGACCATAGCCACGAAAAACTGAAGCAACTGCTGCAATATTGCGAGCCAACGGAGAAAGGCTATGGCCATTACCAGTATTCCAATTTTGGCTACAACCTCTACGGCATAATGCTGGAGGAAAAAACCGGTAAGCCCTGGCAGCAATGGATGGAAGAGCTGCTCTTCGAGCCGCTGGGAATGAGCCGCACTACCGCTTACATGTCGAAGGCTGAGAAGAACGGATGGCCTGTTGCCGCCCCCTACTCCGGCATTCCCGGGAATATAGAACGGATCTACCTGGAGAAAAAGGATAACACCATGCAATCCGCTGGCGGCCTGATCACCACCGCCGAAGACATGGGGCGCTGGTTGGCCGTCAATCTGCAAAAGGGAAAACTCGATGGCAAACAGATCTTTCCGGCCGCGCTTTTTGAAGCCACCCATGGCCGCCTGGCGGAAACGGGCGGCGAATTCCCGCCTTTTACCCGCGAGCATTACGGCCTGGGCTGGCACATCGGGAAATACGATAAATTCGCCCAACTGCACCACTTCGGCGGCTTTGCCGGATTTTCCACCCATGTTTCCTTCCTGCCGCAAGAAGGCCTGGGCGTAGCCGTAATGGTCAACGACGCCGTAGCCGGCACCCGGGTGATGAACCTGCTGGCAGCTTATGCGTACGACTGGTGGTTGCAGCGGGAGAAAGCTGAAAAAAACGGGCAAAAAGGGCTGGACGAAATCACCAAAAGAATGGAAAAAGTTGGGGAAATGGTGGCCAAAGGCCGAGCCAAACGCGCCGAACGCACCTGGCAGCTCGCCCTGCCCTTCGAGGCCTATGCCGGCGTTTACTATAACGACTCCCTGGGTACTTTAAAAGTGGCGAATGCCGATAACGCGCTGGAAGTTAGCATTGGCAACCTGCATTGTACGGCCACACCCTACACCGATGAGAATTCTATTCGGATTGAACTGGTGCCGGGTAGCGGAGAGGTTATTCTATTCGATGTGAAGGATGATAAAGTGGCCTCTTTTCGTTATGATAATACCGTATTTGAAAAGGTACAATAATATATTTCCACTGGTGATGGCACACTGATTGATTGATCTGTCTGGCTTCTTGGAAGCCATTTTACGACTCTGAAAGATCCAAATTTATCCTGAAAGATCAGTGTGCCATCACTCCATATCTAATCTGCCTTCGGGTTTTCGTCGAAAATTATCCTTCCCGAATACCTCCGACTTGATGATTTGATCACAAATAATTGATTTTCAACATTATATTTCGAATATTGTATTCGTCGATTTTTGCGCACACCCTCTATCGCAGTATCATTCTACAGGCTACATTGCACGAAATTTCATCACAACAATGTGCAAAAGAACCTTACTCTTTTTCCTACTGATCAGCGGGGTCGTTGCCGCGCAGGATGTAAAAATCCTCAACCTGAAATCGAACGACGTTATTTACCTGCCAACTACAGACAGGCTGTACGTTTCCACCCCCGAGGGTGATGAGTACGGCAACAGCCTCTGCGTAGTGAATCCCTACTTTGGGACGATCGAAACTTGCTACTCCATTGGCGGCTCACCGGGGGTACTGGCCGCTTCTGATGACGAAAAGTACATTTATATCGGCCTCACCACCAGCCCGGAAGTGGTGCGGTTTGACCTGGAGAGCCAGGCCATCGGCCAGCGTTTTTCTCTGGGCAATGCCGGCGCGCCCTACGGCCCTAACTTTGCCGACGACATCGCCGTGATGCCAGGCGCTCCTAATCTTGTTGCCGTATCGCTCATGAGCCAGCTAACCGGCCCCCGCCACACCGGTGTGGCCATCTACGACAATGGGGTCGGGCGCCCTGTCACGACTCCGGTGCACACCGGAAGCAACAGCCTCGCTTTCGACCCGAATACGGGGATTTTGTATGGATTTAACAACGAAAGCTCCGAGTTCGGCCTTCGGAAAATGGCCGTCGACGCGGAGGGTGTGAGCGTTTTGAGCGTCACCGAAGGCCTTTTCTACAAGTTTGAGGACGAGATCGAATACGCCGAAGGCAAGTTGTATTCCCGCCTGGGGCAGGTGATCGACATCAGCGGCGATACGCCAACGCTGGCAGGTCAGTTCGACAACGATTTTAACCTTATTAATGCCGGAGTGGAAGTGGCGCCCGATTCCAATGTAGTTTATTTCCTGAATTCGACCTACAGCCCCTGGCTGGCCCTGCAAACTTTTGATAAGAATACTTACAGCAAGATCGACGAACAGGAGTTGCTCAACCTGGGCGGCCTTGTATGGGATTTGGTGAACTGGGGCGAAGCAGGCAAACTGGCCTTTATCACCAAGGATAACCTCGATAATCAGCACAACCATTTGGTGATTCTTCGCAACTGTACATCCAGCATCACCGTCGCCCCTGTTCTGGAGCAGGTAGCTGGGGGGTGTCCGGGTGATACGCTGCTTTTTCAGGCCACGGCTGGCCAGGGGCCGGTATTCTGGTCCAATGGGCAGGTGGGCCCAACGGCGCTGGTTTCCACACCTGGAGAACTCTATTATCAAA
>JAGQXQ010000407.1 GCA_020436535.1 Phaeodactylibacter sp. | reverse complement strand
GCCTGAGGCTCCATGCCCTGGCGCATCAATTCCACGACGAGGAAAGAACCAGCCGTTTTAATGACAGCCTCTCCCAAGCCGGTGGCGACGGCGCCTCCCACTTCATCATCCACGTACAAGCCAGCGCCAATGATAGGAGAATCCCCTACCCTCCCATGCAGTTTGAATGCCGCTCCGCTGGTGGTACAGGCGCCGGAAAAACGGCCGTCCTGTCCGATGGCCAGCATACCGATAGTGTCGTGGTTTTCAATATTGATTACTGGTTGATAGTGGGACTCTTCCTTCCAGTCCTGCCAGCTCTCCTCGGCCTTTGGCGTCAGCAGGTTCTGACGCTTAAAGCCATTTTCAAGGGCAAACTGCAAGGCGCCCTGCCCGGCCAGCATCACGTGAGGTGTTTTTTCCATTACCAGGCGGGCCACGGAAATGGGATGTTTAATATCCTGAAGGAAACAAACGGAGCCGCAATTGCCTTCTTCATCCATAATGCAGGCATCCAACGTCACTTTGCCTTCCCGGTCGGGCCGGCCTCCGTATCCTACCGACATATCATCAGGATCGGCCTCGACCAACCGGACGCCTTTTTCTACTGCGTCCAGGGCCCGCCCTCCTTTTTTGATCACTTTCCATGCTTTTTTATTGGCAGTAAGGTTGTTCCAGGTAGAAACCACGGTAGGTGGTGGCTTTACCTCCCTATTCTTCCACGGCTGAGAGGCGCCGGCAGTGCGGCCAATAGATATCCCCAGGGCCCCTAATATAGCCTGGGCAATGAATTTTCTTCTGTTACTCATTTTATCTGATGCGTTTTTTACTTCAACGCCTAAAGTTCAAAAAAAAAATGTAAATCCTTAATCGAAAAAGTCGACGGCGTCCTGTTTTTCCTTCTTATCCTGTTTTTCGGAATGGTATTCTTGCTTCAGGAGGGGGCGAAACAGGCGAAGGAGGGAAAAGGCAGGTTGAAGGTACTGGTCTATTTGCAATACCAACGCAGCCTCGGCGCCCAGCATACAAACTTCAGGTTCATCGGTCAGTTCTCCATCGGCATCCGAATNNCCGAATCCAGGACGGGGCAGCCAAGGCGCCCTTTAGGGCCGGGAAGTAGGGGACATACATCGTCTTGGTCGGCGATGCCGTCTTCATCCAAATCAGGACACCCTTTGGTAGGTATTACCCCGGGAGTAAGCGGGCACAGGTCTTCATGGTCGGCCACACCATCCTCATCCGTATCAGGGCAGCCATTGAGCAAACGGGGGCCAGCATCGGCCGGGCAGATATCCTCCAGGTCTTCCACACCGTCGCCATCCTGATCGGGGCAACCCTGGGCTGAAAGGCGCCCTTCAACCTGAGGGCAGGCGTCTTCTTTGTCCGCAATGCCGTCGCGATCCGTATCTTTGGGGATCAGGCGGAAGGAAAGAGTGGCGCCGACAAATGAATACCAGTCATTGGTGTCGGATCTTCCAGCCTGGCTGATCCCATCAATATAATCGGTAAAGGCGGTGGTGGTGGAGGCTTCCAGGGCCACTGCAACGCCAGGGCTAAGGTCCAGTTTAATGCCAATACCAAAAGGGACGGCAAAGCGAGTTTGGGGAAAAAACGCCTTCTGGTCTGTTTTAATAAGCGGCAATAAATGATCCAGGCCGGTCTGTGAAAAATCGGCGCTGGCCTTCAGGTATAAAAATCCGGCGCCCGTATAAAAGTAGGGGGAGATCAGCCCTTTGAAGTATACCGTATCCGGATAGCGCCGGTTCCCAAAAGGTTCCCATTCTACGAGCAGGCTGGCTTGGCCCGCCTGGCTTTGAAAACTGAAGTTACGGATCTCGAACCTCTCATCGGAAAAGTTCCGGTCATTGCCGGTAAGTTCGGCATAGGTTAGGTTGAGCCTCAAGGCCCATTCGTTGGAGAGATGGCGGCGTAACAACAAGCCATAGGCGCCCTGCGCCTCTTCCCATTCCGGGTGCCAGTCGGGGGCCAGCTCTCCCTGATACCCAGCGCCGCCAATGCCAAATCCGGTTTCCCACTTTGGCTGCGCCAGCAGCGCAAGCGGCCCCATTAGCATTATTAAGTATGTGCATAGTGTGTGTAGCCTCATCAAGCAGTTATTTACTTCCGGGTGCAAGCGGAATAAAATCGAAGATTCGACGCAGTCAGATAACCGGCCAATTTTGGATCCTGTTTTTTAGTAAGGCCTCCCAGCAATTACTAATAGTTTAAGACCTCCACATTTGATTGGCCAGCCATTTATTAGTCAGTATGCCCCTTGAAACGAGGGCCTACACTATATAAACGGGGCGGCAGGCCCATTAACAGGAAATACTGTTAAGACTTTGGACGCTTGGATTGAGTTGAGGGGGTAGGTGGACTTTTGACCGCAATTGATGCCCAATTGGGGAAAACATCAACCAAAATCACATCTAATATAAGGCGACAAAGTCTATACACAAAAAAAGTATATAAAAAATCCACTTTAATGAAGTTTAAAAAAAAAATGGCGAGCCGCCGGAGCAGCTCGCCAATAGGTTCAGCAAGTTAATATTAAGAGAGAGAAAAGCCAATTTTATTGGTTGATTCGGTTGATAGGGCGATAAAGTTGGTAGAACAACTCCAAATTATTGAGCTGTAAACCAATCACCCCTATTAGCCCGACCAGCAAAATTTCAACCGGCTCGCAAAGCTGGCCGACTAATCAACCATCAGGCCCCGCACATCAGGCAATCTGGATCGTCGAGGTTACAGGCCTGTCCGCTGTATTCGGTATCTTCAGGAAGGCGAGTCGATTCGTTGTATTCCGATTCCGGCGCCTGGCCGTTGAGCGCTTCCATGTCCGGTGATTCTTGCCTCCCCTCGACGGGGGCGGCTACCTTTTTCTTTTGCGCGGACTGTTTGACCGTAAACTTAATGGGGTCCGTAGCCGCTTTGCTGCGCAAGTAGTACATGCCTGTTTTCAATCCTTTCTGCCAGGCGTAGAAGTGCATGGAGGACAGCTTGCCGAAGTTCGGATCCTGGAGGAAGAGGTTCATACTCTGGCTTTGGCAAATGAAAGCACCCCGGTCAGCCGCCATATCGATAATGGCCTTCTGGCTGATTTCCCAGACGGTCTTGTACAGCTCTTTGAGATCTTGTGGGATCTCATCGATCTCCTGTATAGAACCGTTGGCAGCCATCAGGCGGTGCTTCATATCGTCATCCCACAGTTCCAGCCCGATCAGGTCGTGCAACAAGTGCTTATTCACTACGATAAATTCTCCGGACAAGGTGCGGCGGGTATAAATATTGGAAGTATAGGGCTCAAAGCATTCATTATTTCCCAGAATCTGAGATGTGGAGGCTGTTGGCATGGGGGCCAGCAGCAAGCTGTTGCGCAGGCCGTGTTGCTTAATGCGTTTCTTAAGGCCCACCCAATCCCACCGGGCACTGGGCTGCGCACCCCACATATCGAATTGCAGTTCTCCCTTACTGGCCGGCGAGCCCGGGAACGTCTCGTAATGGCCATCTCGTTCGGCTAACGCACAGGACTCGGTGAGCGCAGCAAAGTAAATGGTTTCAAAAATATCCCGGTTGAGCTGCCGCGCCTCCGGGCTATCGAAGGGATAGCGCATCTGAATGAAAGCATCGGCCAGGCCCTGCACCCCAATACCGACGGGGCGATGGCGCATGTTCGAATTACGCGCCTCCGGGATCGGATAATAATTGATATCGATCACCTTGTTGAGGTTGCGCGTCACCACCCGGCTAATATCAAACAGCTTCTGGAAATGGAACGTTCGGGATTCTTCATCGACGAATTTGGACAAGGCGATGGAGGCAAGGTTGCAAACGGCCACCTCATCGGGGGCGGTGTACTCCATGATCTCTGTACAGAGGTTGCTGGAACGAATAGTACCCAGGTTCTTCTGGTTGGACTTCCGGTTGGCCGCATCTTTGTACAGTATATATGGTGTGCCGGTTTCAATCTGAGATTCCAGGATGGCAAACCAAAGCTCCTGGGCGCGGACGGTTTTCCTGGCCCGGCCTTCCTGCTCGTACTGATGGTACAACGCTTCGAATTCACCGCTGTGGCAATCGTATAAGCCCGGCGCTTCATTCGGGCAAAACAGCGACCATTCTGTATCCTGTTTTACACGCTCCATAAACAGGTCAGGGATCCACATAGCGTAGAAGAGGTCTCGGGCGCGCATTTCTTCCTTCCCGTGGTTCTTTTTAAGCTCGAGGAATTCGAAAACGTCGGCGTGCCAGGGCTCGAGGTAAACGGCAAAGGCGCCTTTGCGCTTGCCTCCGCCCTGGTCTACATAGCGGGCTGTATCATTAAATACCTTCAGCATGGGAATGACCCCGTTGGAAGTACCTCCCGTGCCCTTGATATAACTGCCCGTCGCCCGAATATTGTGAATACTCAGGCCTATACCGCCGGCAGATTGTGAGATCTTGGCGCAACGGGAGAGGGTTTCGAAGATGCCGGAGATGGAGTCGTCTGTCATTGAAAGCAAGAAACAGGAACTCAACTGCGGCTTCGGCGTCCCCGCATTAAACAGCGTCGGGGTAGCGTGAATGAACCACTTCTCTGAAATCAGATTGTAGGTTTCAACCGCCGCTTCGATGTCTTCCCCATGGATGCCTACAGCCGTGCGCATGATCATGTGCTGCGGGCGTTCCACCACCTGCCCGTCCATGCGCAGCAGATAGGAACGTTCCAGGGTCTTGAACCCGAAGTAGTCGAAACTGTAATCGCGGTCGTAAATGATGGCAGAGTCCAGCTCATCCCGATACTTCCAGATGATATCGAAGGCTTCGTCACCGATCAGCCCGGCGGGCTCTCCCGTCTTGGGGTCGATGTAGTTGTAGAGATCCTTCATCGTACGGGCGAAGGACTTTTTTGTATTCTTATGCAGGTTAGAAACGGCGATACGCGCTGCCAGGATGGCGTACTCCGGATGCTCCGGAGCCATAGTGGCCGCCGTTTCAGCCGCCAGGTTATCCAGCTCGGTAGTAGTAACGCCATCGTACAGGCCCAGGATCACCTTCTTGGCGATCTCGATATAGTCGATGTACCTCGTGTCGAGGTCGTAGCAAAGTTTTTTGATGCGGGCGGTAATTTTGTCAAAGCTGACGTCTTCGCGCTTACCGCTTCTTTTTATGACTTCCATTGGGTTGGTGGTTATCGGTTAGTTAATAGATTTTCCAAATCGAGGAGACCTGGAAAAATTAAAAATCTTCATCCAGGCTAAAGACCTGCTTGTCGCGGCTGGACATAACGCCGGATTTCTGGTAGTCGCCCACGCGCTTTTCAAAGAAGTTGGTCTTGCCCTGCAGGGAAATCATATCCATCCAGGGGAAGGGGTTTTCGACCTTGTAAATTTTCGGCTGTTTCAGCGCTGCCAACAGGCGGTCGGCAACGAACTCGATGTACTGGCACATTAGCTCGGCGTTCATACCGATGAGATTGACGGGCAGTGCGTCTGAGACGAATTCCTTCTCGATGTTCACGGCATCGGTGATCATGTCGCGAATGGTCTTTTCCGAAAGTTTATTGTCTACGTGGTTGTTGTAGACCAGACAGGCGAAATCGCAGTGCATGCCTTCGTCGCGGGAGATCAGTTCGTTGGAGAAGGACAGGCCGGGCATCAGGCCGCGCTTCTTCAACCAGAAAATTGAGCAGAAGGAACCGGAGAAAAAGATGCCTTCCACAGCGGCAAAAGCAATGAGGCGCTCCTGGAAGCTCCCGTTGTCGATCCAGCGAAGTGCCCAATTGGCTTTTTTCTTTACGCAATCCAGGTTTTCAATTGCGTTAAAAAGGTAATCCTTTTCTTTCAGGTCTTTGATATAAGTATCGATCAGCAGGCTGTATGTCTCTGAGTGGATATTCTCCATCATGATCTGAAAACCGTAAAAAAACTTAGCTTCTGTATACTGGACCTCACTTACGAAGTTTTCCGCCAGGTTTTCATTGACAATGCCGTCACTGGCGGCAAAAAAGGCGAGTACGTGTTTGATGAAGTGGCGCTCATCGTCGTTCAGCTTTTCGCTCCAGTCAACCAGGTCAGACGAGAGGTCAATCTCCTCGGCCGTCCAGAAGCTGGCTTCTGACTTTTTGTAAAAAGCCCATATATCGTCGTGCTTAATGGGGAAAAGAACAAAACGGTTGGGGTTTTCCTGAAGTATTGGCTCTACTTGCTGGGTCATTGTAAATACTCTTTTTTTATTTTTATAGATGGAAATTTCAAAAATAAAGCGTCGCTTACTTGCGAAAAAGCATAGAACTTTAAGTCCGGATATAGGCAGTGAGCCCATTCCGGGAAGCTAAAATTTTAAACCTGCTGTTTCTGAATACTTTCGGGAGTTTTCTGCCTGTGCGTTTCATAAGGCGCCGGCGACAGAGGCGGCGATGGCTAAAAATATAGCTTACGCAGACAGGTGTGGCTATCCTCCCATAGTATGTGTTGCTTGTCAGCTCTAAATTAATAAGATCGCCCATTCATTGCAGTCAAAGTTACCAACAAAGTGTTGATAAGCAACCTAAGTTATTGATTGTCAAAACCAATTGAATGTTAGTTGTTTTTTCCACAATGTGGAAAACTCAATTGTGGAAAACTTCATGCCGCCCAGCCAATAGGTGTTTAACGATAACTATCCAGGCAGTCGGCAATTGATAGTAAACCGTTTGCAGGCTCGGGTTGCCCCCCATGAGTACGAGGGGCAAGCTCAATGAGCTGGAGGTACACTGTTCCCGCCCACTTGTTATGTTGTAAGGGAAAATGACAGTGAACCGAATGAGATTGGAAACAAATGGGTATCCGTCCGGGGACTTCGGTGTTCGGTGTTAGACGGATGCCAAACAAATAGCACCTCTCACTCAAAACAACCGCTTGCGCTGGAAGTACCACACCAGCAGTAAACTCATCACGATAGAGATAGACATAATAATGTAGATGGCGTAACCTTTAGTTTCTAAAGGCAGCGGCACATTCATGCCATAAAAGCTGGCGACCAGAGTAGGCACCATCAGGATAATAGTAATGAGAGTAAGCCGGCGGATGGTGATGTTGAGGTTGTTGGAAATGATGGAGCCATAGGCGTCCATGGTGCCATTGAGGATATTGGTGTAGACGTTGGCCATTTCCAGGGCCTGGCTGTTGTCGATGATGATGTCTTCGAACAGGTCGGCCTTATCTTCATCATCTCTGATATGCAGGAAGTCTGTCCGTTTCATCTTCATTTTGAGCAGTTCGTTAGCACTCAGGGTATTGACGAAATAGACCAGACTCTTCTCGATGCTGAGCAGTTGCTTCAGTTCTTTGTTGCGGCTGGAATCATAGAGCTCCTGTTCGATCAGATTGCGCTTGAGGTTGAGTTTTTTCAGGCAAGTCAGGAAACGATAAACATTTTGTTCAAGGATCTGAAGTACAAATGCGGATTCATCGGAGATGTTGAAATTTTTCACCTTGTCATCGAGGAAGAGCTGAAGGACCGGGTTTTCATAGGAGGTAATGGTGATCACATGCTCAATGGTGATGATCAGGCCAATCGGCACGGTTATGTAAATGGCGTCGTTTTCTTCCTCCGCTTCATTTAGTATTGGAGTATTGACAACGATCAGCCGCACGTCATCTTCACGCTCGTAACGCGAACGCTCGTCAATGTCGAGCGAGTCGGTTAGGAAGTCAATCGGCACGTCAAACTGCATGGCTACCTCCTCCAACTCCTCGTGGCTGAAAGGGGGAGAGATGTTGACCCAACAACTAACCTCCGGTTCTTCCAGCTCTTTGAGCTTACCCTCCTCTTTTGCGTAATACCGGATCATCGTCTGACAGTATAAAGAGTGTGAAATTATCCGGCACAAACATACGATTAATAAGCTGGCTTCGCAAATGAGGAAATGGGGGGAAGTTATATTGTTTTATTGTTATATGGCTGGCATTGTCAGTCCTGTCAGCCGAAGTTTGCCATTCCGAAAATAATGACAATACCACTATGTAACCGGGCCTTCCTTGCGAAGTTGTTCCACAAAGTACTCGTACAAAGGCAGGTCCGTGACCGAAGCCCGGCCCCAACGAGGTGGATACCCCTCCCGAATGCGGTAGTAATCGGAGATGATATCAGCCTGCTGTTCCAGGTTGAAGCTCCGCAGGGATCGCCCGGCCAGCCTGGCGGCTTCCAGCCCCTGAGCGCCGCCGTAATCATAGCCTTCGGGACTGCGCTGGGCTTTCAGGGCTCTGGGGATATATACAATGCCTATCTTTTGATACTGCCAGACGTGCACCAATTCATGGATCAACAGGCTATTGTCCATCCTTCCCCAGGAGTTGATACAGTAAAAACTAACATAACAGAGACGGAGCTGACGCGGCCCGGCAACCGAATATTCATCAATGCGAACGCGCGGATAGTTGATGGCGATACCAAATATAGATGAGGCGAGCTTTTTTTCCCAGGTATACAGAGGCCGGCTGTTAAATTTGGTAAAATCGATAAAGGTTTCGTACCATTCGCCAATGGCGAGGCAATCCAACAAGAGCAAAATAAATTCCAGCCACCAGTACACGATGCGCCCTCCCAGGATACGGCTGACCATCCCTTCATCATACGCCTGCTGAAGGTTTTGTCCACCTAATAACAGGTGCATGCCTGCCCGGCGGAGGCGCGACGGCAGAAAGCGAAAGGCGTCGATAGCCCGCAGCAGGACTGCTAAAAGCTTTACTCCCAGCAAGTACAGCACATACCGCCCCCGAATGTCGAAATGGAAAGACTTTCCGGAAATTCTCATGGGAACTTACTTACTTGAACCGTATCGCCTTCACCGGGCTGATACTGGTTACAAGGTAAGAAGGAATGATGAGGAAGAAAAGTGTAATGGCCAGCGTACCGAGGTTAAGTAACAGTATCGGCCAGAAATTGAGGTCAATGGGAGCGGTGCTGAGGTAGTAGTTTTCCTCCGACAAGGTGATCAACTCAAAGTGGTCCTGCAACAAGCACAGGCCGATGCCGATAAGGTTGCCCCAAAAGAGTCCCAGTACAATAATGTAGCCCGCGTAGTAAAGGAATATTTTTCGGATGCCCCAGTTGGAATTGCCCAGGGCTTTGAGGATGCCGATCATATTGGTGCGCTCCAGGATGAGGATCATCAGGGCGGTGACCATATTAATAATAGCGACAATAACCATCAGGGAAAGAATGACGGCCTCGTTAATGTCCTGCAGGTCGAGCCAGTCAAATATCTCGGGTAACTTTTCCCGTATGGTTTCTGCATATAGCTCGGGCGGCAATTCCTCGAAGTAGATGTACTCTGTAATGGGGACGAGGTCATCGAGATCATCGATAAATACTTCGAAGCCGCTCACCTGATCCTCCTCCCAACCCAACAGGCGCTGGATCTGCCGGATGTCAACGAGTGCAAATTTGCGGTCGTATTCCTCCAGCCCGGTCCGGTAGACACCACTCACCTTAAACCGGCGTTTCAGCTGTTCCCCCTTCTCCACAAAATGAATGATAAAGGTATCGCCGGTATCCACCTGCAGGCGGGCCGCCGTCTGGCCTGAGATGAGAATCTCATCCGACATGGCCGAATTGGGCAAAGAGATGGCGCGCCCCCGTTTGATGTACTGCTGCATAAAGGCCCAGTCGAAGTCTTCCCCTACCCCCTTCAGAATAATGCCTTCAATCTCCTTGTCTTTCTTTTTTCCGGCTTCAATAATACCCGGCTTGATAGCAAAAACCTGAATGTGCCGAATGCCCCCTTTGGTGGTCTTTCTGCGCTCTATACTGCGCCCCAGCCATTCCTCCTCCGCGATATACTCCACGCTGCGTATGGTATCCAGGGAAGGATAAAAGGGTTGATCCTTGCTGATGGGATAGGCTTCCAGCAGGGAGCGGTTGATGTCGGTATCGGTAATGTGAATGTGCCCCCAGAAGCCAAAGATCTTGGTACTGATCTCCTTTTTAAATCCGGCAATCAACGCGTTGGAGCAGATCATGACCGCTACGCTGAGGGCCACCGCCGCCACCGCTATCCGAAGAATGAGCCGCGAAAAGGATTGCTGGCCCGAAGCGGCTACCCGCCGTGCTATGAAGAGTTCGAAATTCATGTGGCGCAAAGATAAGGTTTGGGGGGAGAAAGTGAGAAAGTGGGAGTGTGTAAATGTGGGAGCGGAGCCAAAAACTCACCGCACCAGATCACTTACCTTCTTCAGCCCCATCTGCCTGCCCATCTCTTCGCGGATCATCAAAGCATAGGTATTGTTGAAGCCCAGAGGTTGCAGCCAGTCGATGCCATACTGCTCCCGGAACTGCACTCTGACGTAATCGTAGACCGCATCGGC
>JAGQXQ010000406.1:6972-7264 GCA_020436535.1 Phaeodactylibacter sp. | reverse complement strand
TCTGCTTAACCTGTTGCCGGTAGCTTTTTCCGATGGGTAGTTCTTTTTCATTTTTCATATACAAGGTATTGCCTTCAACATAATCTATAAACGTCCGGTGAATAATGTACGATTTGTGTATGCGAAAAAAGTCACTTTCCGGCAATTCCGCTTCGAAGGCGGATAGCGTGTGGGGAGTGAGCAGGTATTCGGCCTTCAACCAGATTTTCACATAGTTGCCGTAGCTTTCGAGGTAGAAAATGTCCGCCAGGTTGACCTGAACGAACCGCTTGTCCACCTTGATGAATATCTG
>JAGQXQ010000406.1:0-6897 GCA_020436535.1 Phaeodactylibacter sp. | reverse complement strand
TCATACGCTTTATTGACGGCTTTAAGGAAGCGGCCGAAGCGAAAAGGCTTTAACAGGTAATCGCAGACGTCGAGTTCAAAGCTTTCCAGAGCATATTCCTGGTAGGCGGAGGTGATGATAACGATCGGTTGTTTGTTGAGGGTTCTCAGAAAGTCCAGTCCTTTTAATTTGGGCATTTGGATATCGAGGAAGATCAGGTCGATTTGCTGAGTATTCAAAACAGACAGGGCTTCCGTGGCTAAATAGCACTGGCCGGTTATCTCGATGAAAGGCACATCTTTGGCGTATTCCAGGATCACCCGGTGCGCCAGCGGTTCGTCGTCAATAATCAGGGCACGCAGCTTGGTCATAAATTTAATTTCAGCATGGCTTTGTAGGTGTCTTGCCCTCGTTCGGCGGTAAGCTCATACCGGCCGTGATAGCGCAACTCCAGCCGGCGTTTCAGGTTGCTCAGCCCGATCCCTTGTTCTTCAGCCGGGTTATCTTCCAAAGAGTTTTCGCAGGAAAACACCAGGCTTTCCTCGTCACTCCTCAAATCAATGTGCAAAAAACAAGTTTTTTCCGCCGGTTCGATACCATGTTTAAAGGCATTTTCCACTAAGGTAATAAACAATAGGGGAGGAACGTGCCGTTTTTCATCGGCTATAGCCTGATCGAACCGAAAGTCGAGCCGCTTGTGCAAGCGAATTTGTTGGATGCGGATATAGTCTTCTAAATACTTTACTTCCTCGGCGAGTGAAACGCTCTCTTCCTTGCCTTTGTAGATCACATAGCGCATCAGTTCCGAAAGCTGGAGGATGACCTCGGGTGTCTGTTTGTCCTGGGTGATGCTGAGGGCATAGAGGTTGTTCAAGGTGTTGAAGAAGAAATGCGGGTTGATCTGTTGCTTCAGCAGGTTCAATTCCGTTTCCGATTTCTCCTTGGCGAGGTTGGCCATCTCACTGTTTTGGCGGAACCACTTGATCGCTATAATGAACGGAGTACTGAGCAACATACCAAAGAAAGGCACCAACGCATTGATGTCTTCAAAAATTAAGCCATTGTGAACGGGATGGATATCAGATTGTCGAACCATCGGCAACCAGGAGATCAACTGAGCGGCTATCGGATAAAAAATTATGATGGTGGCGATAAACCCAAAACTGTAATAAATGACCCCCTTTTGGGCCAGTATCCTGTTGATCAGGAAATAATGGTTGACCCAATAAAAACCGTAATATAGGAACAGGATAATATAGACCTGAAAAGCATAGCTGGCTATCAGGAATATGGAGGCGTCCCTCTTGGCGTTGACCGGAACTGAAAACCAGAGGATTGCATAAAATATGGCAAAAAGAGCGGCCAATAGCAGGATGGCTTTTTCCAGGCTTATACGCTTCACCCATTGCCGCGCTCCCTCGATTTTTAACCAGTAGTTATTCAGCTGAATAGCGAGTTCAGCGACTAAAAAACAGGTTCCGGTGATCCGTACCGCTACTTTGCCCAAATCAGAAGGAGCGATCAATGCTTGCCAACCCAGAAATTCTATCAAGTAAGGATATGCTAAAAAGCAGAAAATCCACAGCAGGGTCAATGGAATAGCAGGCAACTGCCGCCTGAGCCATTTCCTGAAGCCACAAAAAAACAGAACGGGTGCAAACAACAGGCTGATCCTACCGGCATACGACAGGTAAACGAGCCATTCGTGCCGGCCTTCCTGAAACACCAGTATGATGCCGGTAAAGAGTATGCCCGTGAAGAATATCCAAACCGTATTGGATAAAATGAACTCCTCGATCTGTTTGGTTAATCTTTTCATGAAGTGAATTTGACTGGATATCTATTAATCACACGTCGCTTTGCTCGACTTCAAACCAACTAAAAAGGATTCGGAATTTCAAATCTCCATGGCCAAGGGCAGGTATCCGGTGATGAAGGGGGAATATTCCAAAGATAAAGGATATTTGTCTGTTTATCATGGCTTCCCCCTCCTTCATCATCGATAATTGGCTGTGGGCTAAGGCGGTATTACTTTCACTCCACAAACAAAAACCACCTGTCATGCAATTAGCCATATCCAACCTCACCAAAGTGTACCGCAACGGCGTAAAAGCTGTCGACCACCTCAACCTCCAGGTCGGAACCGGTATGTTTGGCCTGCTGGGGCCCAACGGAGCCGGCAAATCCACCCTGATGAGAATGGCCGCGACCCTGCAAAGCCCCGACGCCGGAAGTATTACCTTCAACGGCATTGATGTGCTGAACGATCCGATGGCGCTGCGCAAGGTCCTGGGTTACTTACCCCAGGAGTTCGGCGTTTACCCCAAAGTATCGGCGGAAAACCTGTTGGATTATTTCGCCACCCTCAAAGGAGTGGCTTCCCGGGCCGATCGAAAAAAACTGATCGGAGAGGTATTGGAGGTCACCAACCTGTTTGAGGTGAGAAAAAAGTACGTGGACAGCTATTCAGGAGGTATGAAACAGCGCTTTGGCATCGCCCAGTTGCTGCTCAATAATCCCCAGCTGATCATCGTGGACGAACCCACGGCCGGCCTGGACCCAGCCGAGCGAAAGCGCTTTCTCAATATCCTCCGGGAGGTCGGCGCCCGGAATACCGTCATTTTTTCTACTCATATCGTCGATGATGTAAAAGAGTTGTGCAACGAGATGGCCATCATGAACGGCGGCCGCATCTTACAACATACGACCCCGGCCGCCGCCACAGCCGCCCTCCAGGGGCAGGTCTGGACGAGGATGGTAGGCCGGGAAGCCCTGGAAAGCATGGAAGCACAGTATAATGTCCTTTCCTCCAGCTACGCCTCCGGCACTTCCATCAACATCAGGGTAAGGGCTGCCAATCGCCCCTCCCCGGATTTCACCGCTGCCGAACCGCAACTGGAGGATGTGTATTTCATGGCGCTGAAAAATGGGGGTTGATGCGGCCGATACTATGGGCGCACATTGTTGGCCAGCCCCTTGGCGTAAGCCCACCGTTAAACCTGGCGCTTCCCTGGCCTCAACACCCTAATACCGAAACACCCTAATACCGAAACACCCATCCATTATGTTCACCACCATCTTCCTCTACGAACTCAAATACTGGTTCCGGCAGCCCTCCATTTACATTTACGCCGCTCTTTTCCTCTTGATCGCCACCGGCTCTATGGCGGCGCAGGCCGGCATTTTTGGCGAGCGGCTGGCGGTTCCCGGCCTGGAGCCTTTGGCCAACTCCCCCTTATCGATCCACGAAATGATGGCCTTTTTCCTGAAACTGATCCTGTTCCTGATACCGGCCATTATCGGGCTGTCTATTTATCGGGACTATAAGAGCAACATGTATACGCTTTTGTATTCCTATCCCTTTACCCGGCGCAGTTTCCTGTTGGCGAAATTCTTGAGTGCCTTTTTGATCTTAGCCGGTATCGTCTCTACCATTGGCATCGGGTTTATTATTGGCGCCCGCCTGCCCTGGGTAGATCCCGCGCTGGTAGGAGTTTTTCAGCCGATGGCTTATCTGCAAGCCTATCTGGTATACATCCTGCCGAATATTCTGCTGTTCGGAGCTATTGTTTTTGCGGTGGTGGCCTTCACCCGCAATATTTACGCCGGCTTTATTACCATTGTACTCTTGCTGTTGATGCAGGTGCTGGCGGGAAGCTTGCTGGGGGATGGGGGCCACCGGTTCACCATGGCCATCCTCGATCCCTTTGGACAGGCGGCGAGTTCCTATTATATCCGCTACTGGACCTTTTCCGAGCGCAATGAGCTGTTGCTGCCCGTGAAAGGAGTGGTGGTATACAACCGCTTGTTATGGATGGGCATTGCCGCTATCATCTTTGGATTGGGATATAAAAGCTTTGCTTTTCATCATCATGCCCGGCCGGTTGGCTTAAAGAAAAGAGCAGGAGAAAGAAGCGTGAAAAATAACTTTGGCAGCATCACCAGGGTAAAGCTGTCAAAAGTGAGTTTCGATCATTCTTTCCGGCAGCACCTGCAAAATATGTGGGCGCTATCGGGGTTCGAGTTTAAATACATTCTCAAGAGTTGGTTATTCATCAGTATTCTCATAGGAGGCATAGCGATGGTTTTCTTTCAGCAGGCGCAGATGAATCCGCAATTCGGCTTTAAGACCCTGCCCGTTACCTGGAAGATGCTCATGGTCCCAGCCTATATGTTTTTAGGCGTCGTGCACCTGCTCACCTTTTTGTACGCCGGCATGTTGGTGCATCGCACCCGAATAGCCCAGTCCGGCCAGTTGGTGGATTCCAGCCCGACTCCCAACTGGGTATTCCTGTTTTCAAAACTGATCGCGCTGATCCGGATGCAGGTGGCTCTGCTGTCCCTGATCCTGATCGGAGGAATAATGGTGCAGTTGGGCAATGGCTACTACAAGCTGGAAATCGGCCTGTATTTATTTCAATTGTTTGGCCTGTACCTGCCCGGGCTTATCATCTGGGCCTTTGCCGCCCTGTTCGTTCAAACCCTGTTCACCAATCCATATATGGGACTGTTCCTTTTGATCCTTGGCTCCATGGGCGTGGCCGGCTTACCCGAATTGGGGATCGATCATTTTGTGTTCCGCTTCAATCTTGGCCCGTCATTTACTTATTCCGATCTCGATGGGTTTGGCGCTACTTTACCCCCCTGGCTGCTCTACAAATCCTACTGGATGCTGGGCGGTTTGTTTTTGCTGATGGGAGCTTTATTGCTGTGGACAAGGGGGCTGCCATTTTCTTTTTGGGAACGGCTGAGGATAGCCAAAGCCCGCTTTAAGGGCAGGACGGCTGCCGCCACTCTTTTCTTTTTACTGAGTTTTCTGGCGCTCGGCTTTAGCATTTACTACGAGGATCATTACCGGTATGGAAAAATAAACTCAGTGGAAGAGGAAGAGCTTTGGACCGTGGAGAATGAGAAGAAATACAAGCAATACGAGCCGGTAGTGCAACCCCGGATCGTGGCGGTAAACGTAAATATGGACATCTTCCCGGAAACCCGCGACTTTAAAGCAAAGGGACACTATACGCTGGTGAACCGATCCACTCAAACGATTGACACCCTAATGGTCAATTACAGCTATGATGAGGAGACTGAATACCGGTTTGACAAAGCGGCCCGGCTACTCAGCAAAGACACTTTCATCCGGTTTGACATCCACGTCCTCCAACCGGGCCTGGCGCCGGGCGATAGTATGAAAATGTACTTTGAAGTGTGGAACGAGCCTAACGGCCTGTTCCGGACGAGCTCCCCTGTTATGTATAATGGCACCTATTTCAATAACGGCGTCTTTCCGGGTTTGGGATACCGCCCGGTAGAACTGGTTAATAATGGGAAACGCGCCAAATACGGGCTGCCGCCCCGGAACAACGAGCGGCCCCATCCCTCAGACAGCACTGCGCTGAGCAATTCGTATGCTTCCAGGGATGCCGACTGGATCGCATTCGAGGCCACTGTCAGCACATCCGAGGATCAGATAGCTATCGCTCCCGGTTATCTGCAGAAGGAATGGGTGGAAAACGGGCGCCGTTATTTTCACTATAAGATGGATAGTAAGATCAAAGATTACTACGGTTTCAACTCCGGCCGGTTTGAAGTGAAAAGGGAAAAATGGGAGGATATCGATCTGGAAATATATTTCCACAAAGGGCACGACTACAATTTAGGTAGTATGATGAAAGGCCTGAAGGGCGCGTTGGCCTATAATACCCAATACTTTAGCCCCTACCAGCACAAGCAGGCCCGTATCATAGAATTTCCGATAACAGTAGGGCGCTTTGCGACGACCTTCGCCAACTCTATCCCCTTCACGGAGGGCCACTTCATCGCGGATGTAGATAGCACGAAAAAAGAAACGATCGACTTCCCATTTTATGTATCCGCCCATGAGATGGCCCATCAATGGTGGGGCAACCAGCTCATTCCCGCCGATGTGCTGGGCGCCAGGATGCTTACCGAGAGCATGGCGGAATACACCGCGTTGAAAGTCCTGGAAAAAGAATATGGCAAAGGCCAGATGCGCCAGTTTCTGCAGCTGGACCTCGACCTCTACCTGCGGGGCAGGGGACGAGAACGCGAACAAGAGCGGCCATTGATGTTCGCAGAACTCGACCAGGACTACATCAATTACCGAAAAGGAGCCCTGGCTTTCTATGCCCTGAGCGATTATATTGGCGAGGAAAAACTGAATGGCGCTATAAGAGATTACCTGGCAAAAGTGTCCTTTCAGGAAGCCCCCTATACTACCTCTTTAGAAATGATGGAATACATCCGCCGGGCCACGCCCGATTCTTTACAGTACCTGATCAAAGACCTGTTCGAAACGATCACACTGTACGACAACCGGGTGGCAAGTACCCAAATCACCCCCCTGGCCAATGGCCAATTTCAGGTGGAGATCGAGTTTGTCGTCAGTAAATACAGAAGCGATGGCAAAGGGAAACGTTTTTTTACGGATGCAACCGGAAACTCCTTGTCTTATCAGACGGATCAGATGAAAACGCCCGTTTTGTCTCTTCCTCTGGCGGATTACATAGAAGTGGGCATCTTCGGAAATGAAGTTATAAACGGAGAGACAACGCAGGTGGAGTTATATTTGGAAAAACACAAGATCAACACCATCCAAAACCGGCTGACTTTTATTGTAGATCAAATGCCTGTAGAAGTGGGCGTCGATCCCTATAATAAGCTGATCGATGCGAATTCGCGGGATAACCGGAGAGGGATTTGAAGTTTTTTGGACCAACTTTTGAAGTCGGAAATGGGAAGCCTACCCGATCAAGGATCGAGGACGGGCGCAATCCGAAGACCGCCGTTCGCTGGTTCGCGGTTCGCAGGTTCGCAGTCCCCAGAGCGTCCTACCGAATTCCGAACCTCCGAATACCGAACACCGCAGTACTCAGAGCGTCCTCCCGAATTCCGAAC
>JAGQXQ010000405.1:430-11604 GCA_020436535.1 Phaeodactylibacter sp. | reverse complement strand
TCCGGCCTCCAAACATACTCTTAGAAATTTCAAGATATGCAGTTTAAGTATGAACACCTTTACGTTCCGGCAATTGTACAAATATACAGTCCTGAACATTCGCCCCAAAGTTACCTTCCCGGCCCTCATAAAACCAAATCAGGAAGCGCCAATAACATGGAAGAGCCCTTTAAGAGATGGCCTCCAAACATCTCCAAGAAAAAGAAGAGGCTACTTTTTCTTAAATTTCGGGAAAATGCAATGATGATGAAACAAATGTGGCAATGCCTTTTCATAGGGCTCCTGTTGTTTTACAGCTGCAAAGGCCAGGACAACCGGAAGCCTCCTGGCCGCGAGGAGGTCTTTGCGGTTAGAGACTCCATGCGGAATGAGTTGCTGCTGCGCATCGGCCGGGCGCAGCAGGAAATCAACCGGCGGGTGGAAGCTATGCGCAACCGTGCCTATGATGCTGACAAGGCGGCCGCCCGGCGCCTGAACCAGAAGATCATCACTGTGGAGCGTTCCTATGAAAAGCTGGAACAACAGGCCCAAAGCCTCACTGCTGACAGCCTGACAGGAGATTGGATGCTCCTGGAACAGGAAACCGAAATTTTGATCATCAAAGTGAGCAGGGAACTGGAGACTTCGTTCTGAAAAGAAGACGAACCGCATCAATAATAACTACTGAAGAATACAATATGGAAAATTTCTGGAATGACCTGCTGGATCAGGTAAGCGCCTACTATCAATCAATAGTAGCCCTGATGCCCAAACTGGTTCTGGGCATTATCATTATTCTCGTCTTTTGGTATCTGTCCAGTTTGTTCAAACGCTGGTCAGGTAAGTGGCTGCGACTGCGAATGGATGACCCTTTGCTGGCGGTTTTTCTTTCCCGGCTGGTAAAAGCTACCTTTCTTACCATCGGCTTGCTGGCCTTCCTTCAGGTGGTGGGCCTGGGTAAAGCAGCCGGATCACTGCTGGCAGGCGCCGGCATATCCGCTTTTGTGATCGGCTTTGCCTTTAAGGATATTGGCGAGAACTTTCTCGCAGGCATCCTCATGGCGTTCAAGCGCCCCTTCCGGATCGGCGATGTTATCGAGTCGGGAGACATCAAAGGTACGATCATCGGCCTGAGCCTCCGCGATACACAGGTCAAAACCTTTGATGGCAAAGATGTGTATATCCCCAATGGTATGATCCTGAAAAATCCGATCATCAACTACACCATTGATGGTTTTTTAAGGCAGGAGTTTGATATCGGGCTGGATTATGGCTCGGATATCAGCCAGGCGATAAAGGTCATTCTGGGCACCCTGGCCAAGGTACCCGGTATTCTACAAAAGGAAAAAGCTCCCAGCGTCCTGATCAGCGAACTGGGTAGTAGCTCCCTCAATCTCAAAGCCTACTATTGGCTCGACACTTTCGACCATAATGTTTCCGGGCTGGAAGTCAAAAACCAGGCGGTGGAGCGTACCCTCTTAGCATTGGATGCAGCTGGATTCAACCTGCCCGGTACTATCATAGAGATCAAGAATTACAACGGCCAGGGGTTAAAGGTGAATGGATAGAGGGCATTGGTTGATTGATTCATTGGTGTCTTTAAGGCTGTCCGTCTAGTGTTGGACACCGCTGTTCGCAGGTTGCAACCACACCCACAGATAACAATCGAACCATCCCCCCTATCGAACATCCACCATCTCACCCCTGTTTTAACAATTGAAAGAAACAGAGTGACAGGCCCGTTCAAAGCACAGAGCCTGGTGATCAGATTTTATTTTTTCTAAAAAGATACACTGTTACATTATGGAAATTACGACCAAAGCATTGGACATCAGACAAGATACTGCAAACAGCAAATTTCACTTTGATATGAAGGGTGAAGAAGAAGTGTACCTCAAGTACAAGTTGCATACCGATTCTAATCCCAATGTTATTGAATTCACAGAGACCTACGTTCCCAAAGTACTCAAAGGCATTGGCATCCCCGATGCGATGGCCCTTCAAGCGGTTCGCTTTGCCGATAAAGTAGGATATCGCATCAAGGCAAGCTGCCCTTTCATGTCTGGGTATATGAACCGCCACCCCGAGTTCACGCATTTGAGGGTGAAATAGTAAAAGGCGAGTAACAAATTGACGATTATTGACTAAATTGCGTCCCCATCAGCAACGATTAAGAAAAACGTGCCGACCAGCCTATTTGCCAATAATCTGAAGTTCCTCCGTAAGATGAGGGGCATGAGCCAGCAAAAGCTTGCGGAACAACTAGGGCTCAAACGCAACAATATTGCTTCTTACGAAGCAGGGATTGTCGAGCCCAAAGCCATCAACTTCCTGAAACTGGCTATCTTTTTTGAAGCTTCACCCAGTGAATTATTCGGAAAAGACCTAACCGCCAACTTCGTGGCGCCCCAACAAAACCAGCCTTCCGGGGAAACAGCGTTATTAAATATACTGAGCCGTTTTTCTCATCACACTTCGGAAATGCAAAAGGTGCTGGAAGGGTTTCGGGAATTTCAAAAGTTGGGCGCCCCGGCTTCTCCCTTTTCAGGTATAGAAAATGGTGCAAATTCCCAATATGCCGGAGCCGGCGGAGAATTGGATAACTTACTGAATATTCTGGAACAGCTGTTGGCATCCAACTGGAAACTCATCCAGGTGATGACGAAAGGGCAGGATGAATAATCACAATGCAAAACCAATTAAATTAACATGACTAAGCAAACATTGACATTCGCGTTTTTCATGGCCGTGCTTGCCCTGATACCGGCCTGCAATAATTCCGGACAAGAAGTAAAGGATGCTCAGGAAGATGCCCGGGAGATGCTGGATAGTACTCAGGAGGAAATACAAGGCCTTTCGGAAGAAGCCAGGAATATGGTCCGGCAGGAATCGCAATCCTTTTTACAGGACATTGGCAAAGCCCAACAGTCTATTTCCCAGCGCATCCTTAAACTGAAGGAAGAAATGGCTCAGGCAAGCGGAGAAACCAGAGAAAAGCTGCAGGAGGAACGGAAAGAACTGGAAGAACTGAGGGATAACTTAAATGCGAGGGCCCTGCAACTACAACAAAACACCCAGGAAAATTGGGAGGAACTAAAGGCTAATGTAGAAAACGAGCTGAAAGAAGCTAAATCTAAGCTGGAAAAATGATTTTTTAACGAAAGAGAAAATATGAATAAGGAGTCAAGTATATCAATATTAACCAATTTGTTGAAACGCCATGAAGATGCTGCCCAAAAATATCGAGAAGCAGCAGCGGCTGTGAACAACCCAGGCTTGACAGATTTCCTCTCCAGCCTGGCGAAGTACCGCGAAAGCTTATACCTGAAAAACCGGCAATGGCTGGAAGATATGCCTCCTTCCCCCGCGCCGGTATCGTTGCGGGTGCGTTCCTACCTTCACAATAACTGGACAAGCTTTCAGGACGCACTGGCCCACGGAAAGCAAGGCAACATATTAGAAACCTGTAAAAAAAGTGAGGAAGACATATCGAATTACTACAAGGAAGCACTGGCGCTGAGGGGCATCCCAATAGGGCTTCACAACGACCTTCAAGAGCAGCACCAAAGGGTACTGGATGTCTTGCGGAAAGTAGAACGCATGGAGAAAGTGCCAATGCAACGCAACAACTCCTTCTGATTCCACATTAATTTTGGGCTTTATACTTATCTTCACCCGGTGGCGCTTACACAAGCCTGGCCTATGGATAAGATCAACTACCCTTTGTTGTATTTTGAATTTCAGGAGGAAGCTGTTTTGGGTATTCTGGTAGGAACTGAACTGGAAGCAATAGACAGTGACCTCCGAAGTGTCCGAAGCGCGCTCCTGGACCATCTTCAAAAGCAATATAAAAAATACGACGATTATCCGCTAATGGATATCCTGGACCCTCGCCTCCGCATGGTGGAGGCTTCCATCCGGCCCGCCTATCGGAACCGCACCGGTTCCTATCCTCTTTCCAACACACAGAAAGTATCCGTACCCGTTGTTTTTGGTGAAACCGAACAGGGCTATTACGAATGCTACCTGCCGCTATTTGGGGAGAGTTTCTATTATTACGACCCCAGACAGTTTGACGCGCTGGTCCAGCATATCGTCGCGACTTTGCTCGACCGGTACACCCCCGAAAAGATCTACCGCTTTCAAATGTTGCCCCGCCCGAGCCTGGATATTCTGCCGCTCAAGGTTAATTATGACCGGGACGTCTACTGGAGTGGCATCGAATACAAACGGGAATATAAAGTACTGAATCGCCTGGCGGAGCAAGCACCTCAGAAAAAGAACATCCGCCGCAACATGAGCGCTCTTCCGGAGGCAGCCTGGGAGCTGGAAGAAAAGGTAACCGAGGCCATCGACAAATTGATCAGCACTCGTTCCAACATCCTGGCGGTCGGCAGGCCCGGAACCGGTAAGAGCGCCGTACTGCGGCAGGCGATTAAAAAGATCACTACCCGGTCTCGTAAACAACAACTCGATTATACTTTCTGGCGTATACTTCCCCAGCGGATCACAGCAAGCTCAAAATACCTGGGAGAATGGGAAGAGCTGGTCGAACTACTGGTGGAAGAACTGAATACCACCAATGGCATCCTGTGGGTGGAAGATGTCGTCCGGCTCCTGCAGATCGGTGGTGAAGGCCCGGAAGACAGTGTGGCAGCCTTTCTGATGTCTTTCCTGCAGCAGGGCAAACTTCAGATGATGGGAGAAGCAACCCCCCAGGAGTTGGAAAGTATGCGCCGGCTCTTGCCGGGCTTCGCCGAGGCTTTCCAGGTTGTTTTCATCGATGAACTGGATGAAAAAAAGGTGTTCAGCGTCCTGGAAAAGTTTGCCGGCTATGCAGAAAAGAACCTGCGGATGCCGATTACCAAAGAAGCCCTCCAACTCTCCTACCGCCTGCTACTTCGTTATTACCCCTATGAGAGTTTTCCCGGAAAGGGCATTAAATTTCTGGGCCAGTGCGTAAGTGAAGCACAACTGCGCCGGGCCGAAAAGGTTAATAAAAAAGCCGTTTTCGACAACTTCGTCCGCCAAACCGGCCTGCCGGAACTCTTCCTCAGGGATGACCTGCTGCTCGACATCGAAGAGCTACAAGACTATTTCAATCAAAAGATCATCGGACAGCCGGCAGCGGTCAATAAACTGTGCAGCCTGGTCAAAGTCTACAAGGCGGGCCTTAACAACCCGTATAAACCCATTAATACCCTGCTCTTTGCCGGCCCGACCGGCATCGGGAAAACGGCTAGCGCCAAAGCACTGGCTGATTACTTCTTTGGGAAAGGGCAAAGAAAATCGCCTCTGGTTCGGATCGACATGAGCGAGTTTCAGTATCCAGGACAGATCGTCCGGCTTATTGGCGCCGGACGGGAGCCCGGCCAATTAGTAAAAGACATCCGCGAACGGCCTTTCTCTGTCCTTTTACTCGATGAAGTGGAAAAAGCCGACCCTTCCATTTTTGACGCCCTGCTGGGGCTTATGGATGAAGGAGTGCTCGTCGACGCTTATGGCCGGGAAACCAACTTTAGAAATACGATAGTGATCATGACCTCCAATCTGGGAGCTACCGGCAAAAAATCCATCGGCTTTGGGCAGGGCCAGGATGAGGAGGCCGTTTATTTATCAGCTATTGCCCGACATTTCCGCCCGGAATTTGTCAACCGTCTGGACGGAGTAGTGGTCTTTGGCAGCCTCAACCAGGAAGATATCCGAGCCATCACCCGAAAGGAACTCGGCGAACTCAAACAAAGGGAGGGCTTTACCAAACACCAGATCGATGTCCACTTTTCCGACAAGGTGGTCGATCGGATCGCTGCCATTGGTTTCGACGTGCGGTACGGCGCACGCCCCCTGCAGCGCGCCATCGAGCAATCCATCGTGACTCCTATTGCCAACTGGATGCTGAAACACCCGGGGGCGGAACGGTGCCGCTTGCTGATTGACTACCAGGATAGCCTGTCCATTACCATTGAGCAACAAAGCCATCCATGATGTACTGGGCCCTGCTTCAATTGGCCCTGATCGGCCTTTTTCCGTTCGTAAGCCGCTGGCTGTACAACCGAAAGTTCCTGCCGTCCTGGCTTAGCCCGGTTGTTTTGTGTTACGCCCTGGGCATCATCCTGAGTAACCTCCGCCTTTTACCTCTCGACAACAAGCTTTCAACTACCCTAACGGAGATCACTATCGTGCTGGCCATCCCTTTACTACTCTATGGCACCCGGTTAAATGAATGGTTCGGCCATGCTCGAAGCACGCTTATCAGCTTTGGCCTTTGTGTAGCGGCGGGCCTGGCCTCCACGGCCTCCTTTGCCTTTGTTTATGCCCATAAGCTCGATAGTACCTGGCGCCTGTCTGGTATGCTGGTGGGTATCTACACCGGCGGCACGCCTAACATGCAGGCCATTGGCCTGGCCCTGGACGCCAGCCAGGAATCGATCATCCTGCTGAATGCAGCCGACGTATTGATCGGCGGCATTTATCTGCTCTTTCTCACCTCCTTTGCCCCAACGGTATATGGGCTTTTCCTGGCTCCCTTCAAAAGAGAAGGGCCGGAAGAAAATAGCTCGCCTGAAACTCCTGAAGATCAAACAAAGATCAACTACCGCGATAGCCTAAAGGCCATCCTGCTTACTCTGGCCATTATCGGCCTTACCCTTGGCATTTGCCGACTTGCATTTGGAAGCCTGGAAAATGTAGCTTTTATTATGTTGCTGCTTACGACCCTGAGCATCGCTGCTTCTTTTGTTCCCAGGGTCCGCCGTTGGGAGAACACTTTCGAAACCGGAGAGTACTTCCTCTTGATGTTTTGTGTGGCACTCGGTATGCTCGCCGATTTTTCCGAAATACTGTCGCAGGGGCCTGACGTTATCACCTTCTCTATTTTTGCCTTTCTGGGCACAGTTTTGCTGCACCTCCTGGGCGCCGCCCTGTTCCGCATCGATCGCGACACAGTGCTGTTCACCTCTGTGGCCGCCCTTTACGGGCCGGCTTTTATCGGCCAGATTGCCAGTATTACCGGCAACCGGCATCTCATCTTTTCAGGTATCGCTGTGGGGCTGCTGGGTTATGCCATCGGCAATTATCTGGGCATTGGGCTGGCGTATGTACTGAGGGCTTTGCTGGGGGCGGGGTAGGGTTGGGTTTAGGGTTATATTGTTGAGGGCGATCCGGAAACCCTCCGGAAGGAATGATGGAACGAGGGATTGAAGGAATGAATAGGAATAAAATATGTTTGAACCTGAAGGCCGGAATCAATTACATATGTAAAATATTCAATCACTCGCTAATTCAGTCCTTCATTCCTTTCCTGGAGTTTCCGGAGTGCCCTCATTGTTGGATGGTTATAGGGCCATATTGTTATAGGATTTATCAGTTCATCAGAAATGCAGATACACTGATACACCGCAACACTGATATACCGCAACACTGATATACCGTGTCTTCTAAAAAAACGCCGCTTGATTTTCAGCAACTTGCGAACGGCGAATGGCAAACAGTCCCCTAAATGATTGCCAAACCCTGCCCCAATTTAACAATATAACTACCTTCCCAGGCACTATTAAAGCCAACAATATAACCATTTACCTATTCCTCCCGCACCAGGGCCGTGCCATCTACTGGCCGAACGAAGTA
This sequence comes from Phaeodactylibacter sp., assembly GCA_020436535.1. GTDB lineage: Bacteria > Bacteroidota > Bacteroidia > Chitinophagales > Saprospiraceae > JACJXW01. The sequence continues at coordinate 3,999 of JAGQXQ010000405.1, read as the reverse complement.
ATACTCCGAATGGATGCCGAACTGCCTGAAATAAGCTTTGGTAACCTCTCTGAGAAATTTTTCTTTGGCCTCTTTACTGACCAGGTTGAGTGTACAGCCGCCGAAGCCACCGCCCATCAGGCGGGCGCCCACTACTCCGTCAAATTTCCGGGCGAAGTCCACCAGGAAGTCCAACTCCGGGCAGCTAACCTCATATTCGTCGCGCAGGCCATCGTGGGTAGCGTACAGGAGCTCACCCAGGCGCTGCATATTGCCATTTTTCAAGGAGATGGTTGCTTCCTCCAGCCGGCCGTTTTCCTGGATGACGTAGGCGCAGCGTTTGTAAATAACTTCCGGAAACTCCGCACGGTGAGCCGCCAGCATCTCCATGGTAGCATCCCGCAGGCTTGCCACCTCCGGATAAAACTGCTGCAAAATAGCCACCCCTTCCCGGCATTCCCTTACCCGGACGGGGTATTCTGAAGAAGCCAGCTCGTGGTGCACCTTGGTATTAATGAGTACCAGCTCGTAATCTCCCAACTCCAGGGGAATGTATTCGTACTCCAGAGAACGGCAATCCAGCTTGATCGCCTGGCCGCCACGCCCCAACAGGCTGGCGAACTGGTCCATGATCCCACAAGGGATGCCGACAAACTGATGGGAAGACCGTTGCGCCAGCTGAGCTAGCTCCACCAGGCCGATTTCCATCTGGAATAAGGTATTCAGCCCGGCCGCGAAGCCACACTCCAGGGCTGCGGAGGAACTCAAACCGGAACCAATAGGCAGGTTGCCGCCGAAAACGCAGTCGACTCCTTCCAGCAGCACACCTTGGTTTTGCAATTGTTGCATGATCCCCATCAGATAATTAGCCCATAGTTTTTCACCGGGTTCGATCTTCTTGATATTGAAGCTGTGGCTTTGCTTGATATCTGCGGCGTAAAGGTGGCAGTCTTCCGTTCCATTTTCCCCAATAGCGAAATAGATGTATTTGTCCACGGCGGCGGGTAGAACAAACCCGTCGTTGTAGTCTGTATGCTCCCCGATGATATTGATGCGCCCACAGGCCCGAACCAACAGCGGCTGGGTGTCAAAGCGTTCTTCGTAAAGGCCAACGATGTCTGAAAGGCTATGCATTACGGATTTTTTGACCAAGATAATAGACTTTGGGCGTTTATCCGAAATTATTACTCCATAGCGAAAAGCCTCCCGCCCTTTCATTCAACTCGATGCGAAAAAAATGACCATCAATGCAGGAAACAGCCCGATGGCGGTAGGTAACAACGCTCTGGAAGTCCTGGCGCGCGCTCCGGGGATCACCTAATACCATCAACCTGAAGGGAAGGGTGAATGGAAATTAGGGATTGGAGAGCTGAAGGACTTAGATCGCTTTAAGTGAGCAATTCCCATTTTGGATGGCCACCAAACACCAATTAGAGAGCTCTCTGTTAAGGTTTTCTAAAAATCAGCGCCTTTTATGGGGGGAGCCCCTCCTACCCCGGTATAAGTGGATAGAATTCCATTATTCACTAATAAATACCATATTATGAAAACCTTCAAAAGTCTAATGCTCTTAACCACTGCTCTCCTGGCGTACTCCTTTACAGCTACGGCGCAAAGCTATGAGCAGGAACGCGTATTTGGAAACCGGAACATCATTAAGGTGAAACCCCTGACCTTTGAATTCGGCTATGAACGGGTGCTGAATGACTTCCTATCCGTCCAGGCCACCGGCCGCTTTCTTCCGATCGGCATAAGAGGAGAGAACGGGAATGGCGACGCCGGGCTGAGCCTAAACAATTACCGTATCATGCCCGAAGTCCGCTTTTACGTAGCTGGCAGGAAGGGGGCGCCTCAGGGGTTCTTCCTGGCTCCTTACCTCAAAGCCGGATTGACCACCATCAAGGCGGAAACAACCAGTGCTACCGACCAAACGGCCAACGTCAAATTCAGAGGCTCCAGCCTGGGCGCCGGCTTTACCCTGGGTTGGCAGTGGGTGGCGCAAAGTGGGTTCTCTTTAGACACCCAATTTGGATGGGGTTATAACCGCAACCATTTCAATGATGTTACCGTGACGTACAGCGACGGTACCCGGGAAGTGGAACAGGCGCCGATCGATAATTTGACAACTATGCTACCGAGGTTCTCTTTCTCGATCGGATACGCGTTTTGACAGGATGTTCGTAAAGGGCCGGGGGGGAAGAGCCCCACCGTGGAAATGGCCAGGAGTAGACCGACGCTGCCCAAGCCATCATCGATCTACGGGAGAGCGGCAGACGGCTTCATTTGGCTGACTGTATTCTTTGTACCATCAATTTCCCCCCTGACACTTCAGTATTCTTAGAGAGTTGCTATATTTAAAGCTCTATCCCTGTGGTTTTACCTTTTTTGGTAACTATTCAGCAATTGGTGCTTAGCTGTTGGCCATTGGCGCCCGATGGCTATAAAAATGAGATATAAGCTTAAGCTACCGGTTTTTTTTAACATAACAACCTTAAGGGCAGGCTTTTGCTAACTGCTAACTGCTAACTGCTAACTGCTTAATAATTCCCTTTTTTATAAAAAAACATTGTCTATATGAAAAAGACTAAAGATCTGACACGCCGGGAATTTATTAAGGCCGCTGCCGTATCCGGAATCGGCCTGACGGTTGTTCCCGCACACGTATTGGGAGGAACAGGCCGGGTTGCGCCGAGCGATAAAATAAATGTTGCCTTGATCGGTTGTGGTACGCAGGCACTAAAAATGCTGCCGGACTGGCTAAAACGGCCGGAATTACAATTCGTATCCGTTTGTGACCCCAACCGGGAAAGTTATGATTACCCCCTGTGGGGAAAATCGAAAGGCGAAAAAAAAGGCGCACCGGGAGGCAGGGAAGTAGGCCGTGCCAGGATAAATGAGTTTTATGCGAAAAATGCAGGTAAAGCAGCATATAAAGGATGCAGCGCCTATGCCGATTTCAGGGAACTACTGGAGAAAGAGAAAGGTGTTGATGCCGTATTCATTATGACTCCCGACCATTTGCACGCAACGGTGGCTGCTGCTGCCATGAAGAAAGGAATCATGGCCGGGTCGCACAAACCCGTCGGTAATTTCATGCACGAGACCAGGGTGGTTTGTGAAATGGCGAAACAAACTAAAATCCCTACCCAGTTATTTGCTTTTCAGGACCCGAAAGAACTGTATGTATTAAAAGAGTGGATTAACCAGGGCCTGATCGGAGAAGTAAAAGAGCTGCATCGCTGGACTAATCGCCCGATGTGGCCCCAGGGATCTCCCTACCTGCCGACAAATACCCCGCCGATCCCGGATGGTTTTGACTGGGATTTGTGGCTCGGGCCTGCGCTTCCCCGCACTTATTCGCCTGATTATACACATACGGTCTTTAGAGGCTGGTATGATTTCGGAGGAGGGTGCCTGGCCGATATGGGTTACTACGGTTTTTGGAAGGATTGGCGACTATTGAACCTGGGGATGCCCATAAGTGCTGAGGGTTCAGCCAGTTTCACCTGCGAAATAAGAGATTTCAGAAGTACCTGGGTTGAGAACAACCTTTCCTACCCTCATGCTGCTACGTTGCAATGGGAAGTACC
>JAGQXQ010000405.1:0-379 GCA_020436535.1 Phaeodactylibacter sp. | reverse complement strand
ATTCGGGAGGCATTCGCCCAAGGACACCAAAATTTCTTAAAAAAGAAGGTAAAGGCATGCCTCAGGAAGGCGTCATGTTCGTGGGTGAAAAAGGTACCATTCTTGCCGATTACGGTTATCACAACCCAATGTTATATGAGGCAGGCGAGGCCGATGAAAAAATAGCTTCCATTCAAATACCTGAGGTGCAACTCATTGATCAAACCACCGAAATGATCAATTCATTTAAAGGCGGGCAGCCGTCACGCGGCAGTTATCCGAACGCCCAAACCATTGCGGAAGCGATTTGCCTCGGCAACCTGGCCATCAGAATGGATCAGCGCCTGGAATGGGACAGCAAAAACCTAAAAGTGGCCAATGTGCCGGAAGCGAATGAATT
>JAGQXQ010000404.1:944-11873 GCA_020436535.1 Phaeodactylibacter sp. | reverse complement strand
TTAGGGTAGATGCCAGCGGTTCCTGCCATATCTACTATAAAGGAAGCCCGTCAACCGATATCCAGCTGAGTGGCGCCAGCGAGGTTGTCCACGAATAATGAATTTGTATAAAAAGCGCCGGGCTGGAAAAGGGGGAATCTTCTAATCCAAATACCCGGCGCACATTCTACCTTTCGAGACAGGCAGATTACTTATTCTGTGCCATTGATATAATAGGCGCCCTTCAGGGCGATCTGCTGGCCTTCCTTGAGGTTTAATTCCCGGATCTCCACGAAGCCATCATCCGTTCGGCCGGTTGCCACCTCCACTTTTCTGAACCCTTCGCTATCCTCGACAAAAACAAAGGAACGGTCCCCGGAACGGACGATGGCGGCTTCCGGAACGGCCGTCACCTGCCGGGAGTCCGTGCGGATACGGGCATACAGAAAGGTGCCAATGGCCAGCCCGTGGGGTTCCTCATCCAAATGGACGTGAACGTTGGCGGTTTTCTTTTCCAGGTCGATCGCTTTATTGATGAGGTGAACCTTTCCGTGTAGTTCTTCTTCGCTGCCGGGAATACTGGCCACTACTTTCTGGCCTTCGCGCAGCAAGCCCAGGTCCTTGGCGAAAACCTGCAGTTCCAGATGGATATGGCTGTTATCGACGATTTCGAAAAGAAGCATATTCGGTTCCACCAGTTTGCCGGGATTGGCGTTGACCTGAGTCAGGTAGCCGCTCACCGGCGTATAGATCCGAATACTCGACTGTACCTCCCGGCCTTTCTCCACCGCCTTGGTGTTGATCCCGATCAGTTCCAGCTCTGCTTTCAAACCTTTGTAGTGAGCTTCTTCCACGAAATAGTCAGACTGGGTCTGTTCATAAGCTTTTTGTGAGGAGGCATCAGCTTCGGCCAGTTCTTTTTTGCGTTCCATATCCTTTTTCAAAAACGCAATCTTACTGGCGCTTTCGAGAAAGCTTCGCTGCTGGCGGATAAGCTCGGGGTGGACAATACTGATCAGTAAATCTCCCCGGCGGACGTATTCCCCTGGCAGGTGGTTCACCTGCTGTACAAACCCCATTACCGGGCTGTGAACAGAGCGGATGTTGGAGGGCGGAACGTCGATCATGCCGGAGCATTCTATATACGAAGCAACGTCTCTGGTGCTTGGCTGTCCCAGAAGAATACCCGACAACTCCATCTGCTCGGGAGACAGATGAACGACGGTTGCTTCACTGCCTTCCATTGCCGCTTCTTCGGCAGGGGCCGGCTCAGCCGGTTGATTGCAGGCACTTATTACCAAGCCTAGCAGGATGGCGAATCCACTTATTTTGTTGTATTTCATGTTGTTATCACTTTTAGGGCCATTCGGCCCGGCGGTGCTGGCAGAAGCCGCACCCGTTATTTTGAAAGAAATTCCAGATATAAAACGGCCTGATTGTACTTCCCGCTCAGTTCAATATACTGAAGCTCATTTTTCAGCGCAGCTTCCAGGCTTTGGGCGAACTGAAAATAGTCGGTTTCTCCGGCGCGCAGGCGGGCGGTGGCCAGTTGGCGAAGCTGAGCGGAATGGCGAAGCAGATTTTGCCCTTCCTCCTGCAACTGCTGCTGCAGAGCCTGGGCTTGTTGAAGCACCATTCGCCGTTCTTGCTGTAGCAACTGTCGCTGCAGGCCGAGGTTGTTAACCGCTTTTACTTCTTCTAGTTTGGCTTGTTCTGTTTTGGCGCGTTGTGCTTTTGTGAACAGGGGTAATGCGGCTCCAAAATTTAAAGCATGTAAAGGCCAATCGGGGCTTATGCTCTGCTGCATGGCCCCCAACCTTAGCTCTGGCTTCAACATCCGGGCTTCCACCTCCGCCTGCCGCCGGGCGACTTCAATTTCCTGTTCGAGAGGGGAAAGCTGGAGCTGCAGGCTGGCCGTACTATCTGTTACGGGAAGAGCCAGCAGTTGCAGGCTATCTGAAGCGCGCCGAAATCCTTCAGCGAAAGACCGTTGCAGCAACCTGGTAAAGGCCTGGGCTTCTTCGATACGGCCTTGCTTTAAAGCATTTCGCGCCTGGGTCAGGAGATTGGCGGCCAGGGTATTTTCCAGTTGTCCGATTTCACCGGTGCGGTACTGCAGCTCGGCTTTTTCGAGCAGGGTGGTATACAGCGATTCCTGTTGGGCCAGGGCTTTTAGCCGTTGCTGGCAGAAGAGCCAGTCCTGCCAGGTGCTTTTGACCTGATAGGCCAGTTGCTGTTCCAACAATGCCTGTTTGTCGCCTGCCAGGGCGAGCCTGGCGCGGGCCGCCTCGCGCCGGCGCTGGTTCAGGCCGGGAACGCCCAGGGATTGGGTAATCCCCAGCTGATAGTCGATCGCTGAAGTGTTGTACTGGCCCACTCCCAGTATGAATTCTGTAGATGGGATAGGGCTGGCCGCCTCGATCCCGAGTTGCGCCTGCTGTATTTCAACAGATCCGTTCTTCAGGCTGGGGTGGTTTTCCATCGCTTGTTGCAAGGCTATATCCAGTGTAAGCTCCGGCTGTTGGGCTTGTACAGGGGCGCCCAGGAACAAAAATGGAAGTAAAAGTACGGCCGCTGCCGTCGGCAAGGGGCGGTTAAGGTTGCGGTTGGCCAGGTAGTAAAGTACCGGCAGGACGACGAGCGTCAGCAAAGTGGCAGTCAGCAACCCGCCAATCACGACCGTTGCCAGTGGTTTTTGTACTTCGGCGCCATTGGAGGTAGACATCGCCATGGGCAGAAAGCCCAGAGCGGCTACCGTTGCAGTCATGATCACCGGCCGCATCCGTGTCAGGCTGCCAATGATGATCACCTGGCGGATATTCGTCATACCGTCTTCATATCGCAAGCGGTTGAAGTGGCTGATGAGTACAATACCATTGAGCACCGCTACCCCGAACAAGGCAATAAAGCCCACTCCGGCCGAGATGCTGAAAGGCATGCCCCGGATCCAGAGCGCCAGTATGCCGCCAATAGCCGCGGTGGGTACTGCCGTGAAGATCATCAGAGCGTACTTCAATTTGCCGAAGGTGAAATAAAGCAAGACGAAAATCAGCGCCAAAGAGACCGGTACAGCCACGCCCAGCCGGCGGCGGGCGGCTTCCAGATTCTCAAACTGGCCGCCGTAGCGGATGTAATAACCTGCCGGCAACTCCAGGCGTTCGCCCAGCGCAGCTTCGATATCGGCAACCAGGCTGGCTACGTCCCGGTTACGGACATTGACGCCGATGTTGATCCGGCGGCGGGCATCTTCCCGGGAGATCTGCATGGGCCCTTCCGAATATTCTACATTGGCCACTTCGCTCATCGGAATAGAACGCCCATCGTCCAGGTGAATAAACAGGCGGCCGAGATCCAGTTCCTGGCGAAAATCAGCTTGCAGGCGAACGACCAGGTCAAACTTCCGCTCGTTTTCGAATACGGCGCCGGCCGTTTCACCGGCATAAGCGGTGCGGACCAGCGTGTTGAGCCGCTCGATATCCAGGCCGTACTCGGCAATCTTTTTGCGGTCGAAGTGGACGCGGAGTTGAGGCAGGCCTTCGGTTTGCTCTACCCGAACATCGCCCGCCCCCGGAATATCCTTGATAATTTCAGCTGCCCGGTCTCCCAACCGTTTGAGCTCTTCGATCTGCTCTCCGAAGATCTTGACCGCAATATCAGTCTTGGCGCCGGTGAGCAACTCGTTGAACCTTAGTTGAATGGGCTGGGTGAATTCAAAGCCGGCCCCGGCTACCACCGATAGCTTTTCTTTCATCTTGTCGGCTAATTCTTCCCGCCCGGAGGCCGAAACCCACTCTCCTTTGGGTTTTAGTATGATCATGATATCGGCGTCTTCAATAGCCATCGGGTCAGTGGGCACTTCGGCGGTGCCGATCTTGGACACCACGTGCAGCACTTCGGGAAAGTTGTCCAGCAGGATCCGTTCTGCTTTGGTGGAAGAACGGACGCTTTCCTGCAGGGAACTGCCCGGCTGTATGGTCATCTGCATCGCCAGGTCGCCTTCTTCCAAAGTAGGCAAAAATTCGGCGCCCAGCGAGCTGAAGATCAAGCCGGCGCCTACCAACAAGATGGCGGTGGCGGTTAGTACCAATGCCGGAAGGCGGAGGGCCCATTCCAGCGTCGGCCGGTACAGCCGGCGGATAAAGTTGACAATACGCCCCGAAAAGGACTTGTGTTCCCTGATCTCTTTGGGCATGACCCAGGCAGCCATCATAGGTACGTAGGTGAGCGAAAGGATCATGGCCCCCAATACCGCAAAGCTGAAGGTCATGGCCATCGGGCGGAACATCTTGCCCTCGATACCCGTCAGGGTCATGATGGGAATGAAGACGGTCAGGATAATAAACACCCCGAAGACCGCAGAGCGGAACAATTTCGATGATTCTTCGATAATGATGCCGTCCATCTGGCTCTGATTCAGCGTTTTACCGACGTGATAAGTGAAAATGGCGTGCAGCACGCCTTCCACAATGATCACCGCCCCATCGACGACGATGCCAAAGTCGATGGCGCCCAGGCTCATCAAATTGGCGGACAGGCCGAAATAGTTCATCAGGATCAGCGCAAAAAGCATGGCCAGGGGAATAACGGAGGCTACGATCAGGCCTGCTCTCAGGTCGCCGAGCAAGACAACCAGCACCAAAACGACGATCAACCCGCCGGTGAAGAGATTGTGTTTTACGGTATTGATGGTCTTACCTACCAGAACGGAGCGGTCGAGATAGGGGTAGAGCACGACCCCTTCCGGAAGAGATTGCTGGACCTGCGCGATGCGTTCATGCACATTGGAGATAGCCTCCGATGCGTTGGCGCCCTTGAACATTAGGGTGATGCCGCCCACCGCTTCGCCCAGGCCGTCCATCGTCATGGCTCCAAAACGCTTGGGGCTGCCCAACTGAACTTTGGCAACATCCTGGACCAGAACTGGGATACCCTGGCGAGCGCCGATCACAATGTTTTCAATATCGGAGAGGTGTTGCACCAGCCCTTCGGTGCGTATATAGAACGCATTGGTTTGCTTTTCGATATAGCTGCCGCCACTGTTCTGATTGTTGCGAGCCAGCGCATCAAACACCTCCGCCACGGAAATGTCATAACTCTGGAGCAATAGCGGGTCAAGCGCCACTTCGTACTGTTTGAGATAGCCGCCAAAACTGCTCACCTCGATAATACCTGTGATCCCGGATAGCTGCCGCTTGACGATCCAGTCTTGTATCGTTCGCAGCTCCATCGGGCCATATTGGCCCTCGTAGCCGGGTTTTACCTGGAGTACATACTGGTAGATCTCGCCCAGGCCAGTGGTGATCGGCATGAGTTCCGGCTGCCCCATCCCATCGGGAATTTCCTGCTCAGCTACACCGATCTGTTCTTTGACGTATTGGCGGGCGTCCAGTACAGAAGTACCGTCTTCAAAGACAATGGTGACGACTGATAGCCCGAATCGGGAGATAGAGCGTATTTCGATCACTCCGGGAATATTGGCCATGGATATCTCCACCGGGTAGGTGATAAATTGTTCTACCTCCTGTGGGGCCAGAGAAGTGGAAACGGTGACGACCTGCACCTGATTGTTGGTGATGTCGGGTACGGCGTCGACAGCTAAGCGCGTCAGGGAATATAAACCGGCCCCCACCAAGCCGGCGACTAATAAAAGGATGATGAGTTTATTCTTTACAGAAAACTCAATGATTGCTTTGATCATGGTTGAATTGAATGTTTTATCCTGAAGGGTGGAAGTGCTTTTGGCCAGTGACGGTATAGCGATTGAGGCCTGTCGCCATTTCTGTTTACTGGCCTCTTGTCGCCGATTCCGGCTTCCGAGTTCGCACTTATTGCGCCAGTCGCTTCGTTCGTATCCGGCTCCAGGCCAAAATCCAGCTAGGCGTATTCAGCCTAATCGCGAAAACTAACGACGATCTAAACCGCATTGCCGATAAGAGACGGCCCGCACAGTTCCCCAGGCTTCGTAATTGAGCTTAAGAAGGGAAGGATAGCATCATGCCAAAATTGGAGGGCGGAAGATGGCGCCGTCGTGAATGGAGCTGAAAAGGGGGTGGTGATGAGGAATAAGCTGATGGCAGGCAGCCGGTAATGGCGCTGCCGCAAAAGCGATGGTATTGGATGATAATATTTGAGAGAAGATATGAACCGATTTTAGAGGGAGCTCTTGATGGCTTTGCCCGCCATCGTCATGCTGGTGGCTATCCGGATACAGAAAGTGAGCATACAGAAAATCAAAAAGTGAGACATCCTGGCTGGATTCGGCGGCTAGTTGTTGGTGCAGTTGGTAGTGTTTCCATACCGCCGGCGCCTTCTTCAGTTGGCTAAAGTCGGTGCCAGGCAGCAAACTGCCGAGCAAGAAGTAGAGCGTTAATATCAGCGCGAGGAGCTTCATTTTTCCAGGAATGGGAACTTTTGTTTTGAATTGTTATGTGGCAAAGGTAAGATTTATTCATGAATATTTCTGTGCTCTGTTGCTCATAAAAGAATTGAGGAGGGGTTGGTTATCCGCTGAATAAGTCAAAAGCCGTTGCTGCGAACATTTTTTCCGAATCAGTGTTAGGCGTTTTTCATTCTTCTGGATTCCCCCAAAGAGCAGTTTCGCCCCGAAGGACTTTATTTTCAATAAAAACGACTTTAGCTTGCTGACAATCAGCGGCCTATAAAACTTTGGACTTTACGAGTATTTAGTTTATTACTTTTTCACCTCACTAAAAATTGAGATTAAGATGAAAAAACTCTTACTGCTATTAGGGCTTGCCCTTTTCACAAGCGGCGCTCTTTGGGCCCAAAGAACCATCACCGGGACGGTCACCGACCAGGAAGGGGAGGCGCTGATCGGCGCCAGTATCCTGTTGAAGGGTACCTCCAGTGGGACCGTTACCGATGTTGATGGGAAATACCAGATCGATGTTCCGGATGGAGCCGGCAATGTTCTCCAGTTTTCCTACACTGGTTTTGCCACACAGGAGCTCGAGGTCGGAATAAGTAACGTCATTGATGTCACTCTGGAGGCTGGCACTGTACTCAATGAGGTCATTGTAACGGCCCTGGGTATTGAAAAAGAATCCAGGACGCTGGGTTATAGCATCGACCAGGTCGGTTCCGAAGAATTGACGAAGGCAAGGGAGACCAATATCGTCAATTCCCTGCAGGGAAAAGTGACGGGCGTTGTCATCAACAACACCAGTGGAAACCTGGGTGGGTCAGCCAAGGTGCTCATTCGCGGCGCCACTTCTCTAAGCGGCAGGAACAATCCGCTTTGGGTGATCGATGGCCAACCCGTCAACGACGATCAATTCAACGGAACCCAAGCCGGCAACAGAATCTCCGGGACCCGTGATTTCGCCAACGGCGCCTCGGTAATCAATCCTGATGACATTGAGACGATCAGTATTCTGAAAGGCGCCGCCGCCACCGCCCTTTATGGATCACGGGCAGCAGCCGGCGCCATTCTCGTCACCACCAAAAGAGGAAAATCCAAAGGAGGTAATAACCTACAGGTATCCGTCAACTCTTCTTATCGGGTGGATGACCTTTTTGTCGTTCCCGATTATCAGCAGGAATACGCTATGGGATCTTTGGCAAAGTATGACTCCTCCTCCGTCGGATTTGACTGGGGGCCGCGAATCGTAGGCCAGACGGTTGAAAATGTACCAATTACCGGAGGGGCCGGCCCGTTGCAGGCAGTAGATGAGAATGGGGTCAGAGATTTCTTTGAAACGGGCAATACCTGGATCAACAACTTCGCTATCTCCGATGGAAATGAAAAATACGATTACCGCCTTAGTTTCGGTGCATTGAACCAAACGGGTATCGTGCCGGCTTCGGAGTTAAACCGATACAATATTTCTTTGAATGCCGGCTTGCGGCACTCTCCTAAATTTCAGTCGCGCTTCGGCGTTCAGTTTATCAAAACTGACTCCAGAGGAACGGCGGCGGCGGGCGCCAATGACGTCAATATCATTGGATTGGGCTCTTTCAGCAGCACCCTCGACCAAAGGCTCTTCAAACCCTGGATCGATGATGCCGGCAACCAGATCAATACTCCCGGCCCTCAGGCCAATAATCCATACTGGATCAGGAATGAGAACCTGAATAACCGGGATGACACCCGCGTTTTGGCCAATGCATCTTTGACGTTCACTCCGATTGACCGGCTGGAAATCACCGGTAAGTTCGGCTATGATTTCGATCAGGACAACCGTTTCCTTTCCAACCGAAAGGGAACGATCACCCGCCTGGAAGGGAACTTTACTACGGATAACATCAATAATATCCAGATCAATACGGACATCATCGCTAAGTACTCATTCGATATCACTGAGGACCTTTCCATTTCGGCTTTGGGTGGGTTCAATTACAACAAGAGAGAAAGAACGATTGAAGGCTTATTCGGCAACCAGCTTTTGGTCCCCCAACTTTTCTCCCCGGGTAACGTCAAGCAAAATGTTCCCGACCGGGATTTCAGAGAGCAGGTGTTGTTCGGGCTTTACTCTTCGGTTGACCTGAGCTACCGGGACTGGCTGACCCTGACCATAACCGGCAGGAACGACTGGTCGTCGACTCTGCCCCTGGAGAACAATTCTTATTTCTATCCTTCGGTTAGTACGGCTTTTGTATTTTCCGATGCATTGGGGCTGACCAGCGATTTCTTCAACTATGGTAAATTGCGCGCCAGCTATGCCCAGGTAGGAAATGATACGGGCCCGTATCAGTTGAACTTTGCCTTTACTCCGGAAACGATTGCCACCGGCCAATACAGCCTGAATTTGAATTTCCCCTTCAACGGCGCTTCTGCCTACAACAAGGCTAACACGATTCCTCCCGCCAACCTGTTGCCCGAAAATCAGGTCAGTTATGAGATCGGCGCCGAGCTGGACTTTTTTGACTACCGCTTAGGGTTGGATGTAGCCTACTTTAATACCCAAAACAAAGATCAGATTCTGGCGTTGCCTATTCCTGAATCTACCGGTTTTGGCTTTTTGAGAACCAACGTAGGCCAGGTGAACACATCCGGCCTGGAAATCACCTTAGATGCCACGCCCATCAAGTTCGATAAATTTGCCTGGACCACAATGGTCAACTTTTCCAGCGCCCAATCCGAAGTGATCTCCCTGGCCGAAGGTGTTGACCGCGTACTGATCGCCAGTGCGTTCAATAGTGTACAGGTCGTTGCTGAGGTTGGAAAAGGGTTTGAGCTGTTTGCTGTTCCCTGGCTAAGAGACTCCACTACGGGCCGGCCATTGATCAACCCGGAAGACGGCACGCGGATTGCCGACGCACCCAGGACGGTGGGCTCCGTATTACCCGATTTCACCATGGGTTTCGTCAACTCCTTTAGAGTTGGAAACTTCAACTTCTCCTTCACCATCGACTGGCGCGAAGGTGGCGTCATGAAGTCTTCCACAGTTGAAGACCTGCAAGTCGGTGGCCTGGCTAAAGAAACCCTGCTCAACCGGGAAGGCACCTTCATCGACAGAGCAGGAGTCATTGCTAATGCCGACGGTACGGTCCGGGATAACGATGTTCCGTTGGCCAGTGCAGAACATTTTTGGAATTCCCTGGATGACAATAGCATAGCGGAGCCGTTTATCTTCGACGCTTCCTTCGTCAAATTGAGGGAAGTGGCGCTCAATTATAGTTTTCCCAAGTCGCTTTTGGGCAACAGCTTTATCAAGAACCTGATGATCGGTGTGGAAGCAAGGAATGTGGCGCTGTTGTATTCTGTGGTTCCTCACATCGACCCGGAGGCCAACCTGTTCGGTTCCGGTGCAGACGGATGGGGGATAGAGCGGTCGAATACGCCCAGTACCAGAAGCTTTGGGGTTAATCTCCGGGCTACTTTCTAATTAATGAGATATTCGGTTTGTGAATATCTTTAACCAAAAAAGAAGATCAACTGATGAAATACATAAAATTATCCATCTTATTTCTAGCCGGGTTGTTGATACTGCCTTCCTGTGACAAGGCGCTCGACATCAACACCGACCCGCTGGTGGCCAGTTCAGCCGATCCGAACGTGTCGCTGCCCTTTGTTATCGTGCAGTATTCCAGCCGGTTTGAATCCGAGTTGGGCACCCGGATCATGGATGTCCCGCAACATTTTTCCGCCTGCTTCAACAGCCCCAGGACAGGGCCTACCACCAGCTTCCTTACCGGCAATACCTGGGGCATGTACTACACACAGGTGCTGGGCAATCTCGTTTTGGTGGAACAGGACGCCCTGGCCGCCGGCGAATCAAGCAATAACGTGGCGGCCATCGCCAAGATCCTGAAGGCCAAAGCCTTCTTTGAATTATCCTGCATCTGGGATAAGATCCCTTATTCAGAAGCACTGGACGGCGCCACTTTTGCTTCCCCGAATTTTGATGACCAGGAAGCGGTATTTCAGGGCGCTCTGTCTATTTTAGATGAAGCCATCGCCCTGATCGATAAAATACCGGCAGAAGGCGTTTTTGATGTTTCCTCCGGGGATGTCCTCTTCAGTGGTAATATGGACAATTGGAGGCGCTGGGCCAATTCCCTGAAGCTCCGTATCCTGATGCTGCTTAGAAACAAGAGTACTTCGGTGGATGGGCAGATCCAGGCGGTCTTGTCTCAGCCGTTGATTGAAACCAACGGCCAGGCGGTCATGCTCAGGTATGCCGGCGGAGGTGGCGCCACCAATGCTTTTTATGGTATTGTAGCGGCATTTTTTGGCCCCTCCAACGAAACCGCGCAAGTACACGGCCCGGGCGAACCTCTTTACAATCTGCTGGCCAATGGCGACCCCCGTTTCGACCTTTTTATCCTCGATCCTGACGATCTGGGCGCTCCCGATAACGGGGTTTTTCCAGACGACAATACGGCGGTGCTAAGAGATAACATCATTCGGGACAACCTTCCTCACATCATGTTCCTGCCTTCGGAGATCAGCTTTTACCGCGCCGAACTGGCCCTTTTGGGAGTCAC
>JAGQXQ010000404.1:0-841 GCA_020436535.1 Phaeodactylibacter sp. | reverse complement strand
GGAGATTATGTCAGCAGCCTGCCTCCGGTTACGCTGCAAATGGTGCACGAACAATTGTACCTGGAATCCTTTATCCGGCCGGTCGTCGCATGGAATACGGTTAGAAGAACCAAAGTTCCAACTCTGTCGCCCCCTTCCAATGCTACGATCACTACCATCCTGAAACGGTTTAATTACCCCCCGGATGAGGTAGCTTCCAATCCAAATACGCCGGTGAACGTGAATACGGATGTTCCCCAGTGGTTTGAAAATTAAAAGGCCCATAGGCTTTATTAACCTTCAATACAAAAAATTGAAAGATGAACTATAAATATTTCCTTCTCTTGTTTTGCATTGCCCTGCTCTCTTCCTGCGGCAATGAATACGACATCAACGAATACTTCGACCTGGAGGAACTCCCCGGGTATGTAGCCTTCGACGCCCCGGGCAATTCGGCGGTACTGGATGATGTGATGGTAACCGAAGACGGGGGTACGGCCACCGTGACCATCGAATGTCCAACAGGCACCTTATCGGATATCACAGTAGATTATGATTTCGGCGGCGACGCAGTTTTCGGTACTGATTTCACGGTAGCCGGCGCTTCCGCTTCCGGAGGAACCATCACCGTGAGACAAAAGGATTTCGACGTAGTGAACCGGTCTAATGCAGACCTGGAGATCGAACTCCTCACAGATGGCGTAGCAGACGGTACAAAAACCCTGACCATTACGCTGGTTAGCGCTTCCAATGCCGAAGGCGCCCTCGCGGTTGGCCGCGGCGGAACGGATTATCTGTCAACTGCTACCGTGATTATCGAGGATATTGATTAAGTGATGAGAGCGATCCGGAAACCCTCCGG
>JAGQXQ010000403.1:8724-9206 GCA_020436535.1 Phaeodactylibacter sp. | reverse complement strand
CTCACCTTCGGCGGCTTTGGCAACAATAGTGAAGGAACCACCGACGCTACTTATGAAATCCCCCTGAGCAACTTGTTTCAGGAATACAGCCGCATGAATGACAGCCGCAGCCTGCGGGGCAGTTTCGACTGGACGACAGACTACCGCCGCACTTTTAAAAAGGAAGAACAGGAATTCGTTTTTGCCTTCCAGTGGAGCGGCGCTCAGGGCAACCAGCGCAATTCCATCCGCCAGGAAGGCAACGGCCCCAGCCTGGAACTGGACGAGAAAAACCGCAACGAAAGCTATAATTTTGAATATACACTTCAGGCGGATTATGTGCACCCCTTCACCGATGCGGTCAAGCTGGAAACCGGCGCCAAGGGGGTTATCCGCCGCATCGATAGCGACTATCAATACGAGGCCTTTGACCAGGAAAAACAAGACTACGTGCTGAATGCAGCCTTGTCCGACCAGTTTTTCTACGACCAGGATGTCTACTC
>JAGQXQ010000403.1:0-8659 GCA_020436535.1 Phaeodactylibacter sp. | reverse complement strand
TACGAGTATACGGATATCGGCGGGGAATACGCCAGCGACGCCAGCCCTTTCAGCAATGATTACGGCAACTTCCTGCCCAGCATTATCCTGAGCCGCAAGTTTAAGAACTTTTCCACTCTGAAACTGAGCTACGCACGCCGCATTCAGCGCCCGAGCCTCAACTTTGTCAACCCCTATCTCAACCTGAGCGACCCGCGCAATATTACCGAAGGCAACCCCAGCCTGTCTCCCGAACTAACCGACCAGTACGAGCTGAACTACGGCACTTTCGTCAAAGGCTTTTCTTTCAATGCCTCCCTCTTCTATCGCTTTACCGATGATGTGATCCAGAGCTTCCTTTTCGATGTCGATGAGAACGGTGCTTCCCGGACGACTTTCCTCAACGTCGGCCAGAACGATTCCTATGGCGTCAACCTGTTCAGCTCCATCACCATTGCCAAAATATGGACCCTGCGGGGAGGGGTCAATATTTTCACTTTCAATACCAAGAGCAGCCGGAACGGCGAGCAGATCAGCAATGACGCGCTGTTGTTCAACGGCAATATCAACTCCACCATCGATTTTGGCAAAGGCTTCAAGTTTGAAATGTTCGGCTTTTACCGGGCACCGCGGCAGACCCTACAAGGGAAAAATGCCTCCTTCTCTCTGCTCAGTATCGGCTTTCAGAAGGAGTTCAATAAACGCACCAGCCTGGGCATCAACATCACGGAGCCTTTCTTCAATTACAAGGAATTTCCCTCCGTGCTGGAGGGGGAAAACTTCTACCAGCGCAGCAACAACGCCATCCTGTTCCGTTCCTTCGGCCTGACCTTCAACTACCGCTTCGGCAAACTGGACTTCCGCCAGCAACGCCGCCGCACCAAGATCGACAACGATGACCTCAAGGATGGAGGGGGAGACCAATTTTAACGGGCCCTTCCCCTACTCCTAATGTCACGAAAAAGTTAAACCCCGCCGCAGTATAGCACTGTGGCGGATTATCTTTTAATTTAGCTTACCGAAAAACATGAGTCATCCAAAATACGGTATCTCAAAAATCGAAACTATGACTAAAATTTACTTTGTCCTGTTATCCGGCCTGCTCAGCACTCTGCCCCTAACCGCTCAGATCACGATTGACGGCTCCGATATTCCTCCCTTCGGCGCGGTGTTGGCCTTTGCTGAAGACACCCTGGTTGCCGGCCTGGAGCCCGGGCCTTCGGGAGCCGGGCAAAGCTGGAATTTTTCTTCGCTCGCTACGCACAATACTTTTCAGAATACGGTGCTCGACCCGGCTACTACGCCTTTTGCCAATCAATTTCCCGACGCTACCTTCTCTTTACTGGGTACAGACGGCTTTTACAGTTACTCCCAGCTGACCGATGAAGCATTGCTCGTTCTGGGCGGCTCGGCTCCGCTACCTGGCGGCGGCTCCGCTACGGCGCGCTTTGATTCTCCTCAGCAGCTGATCCCGGCGCCGGCCACCTTCGGGGCTTCTTTCGACAATGAATTTGGCTTCACCCTCTCCCTTGACGGTTCTCCCTTTGGCGTGGACTCCGTACGGATTCACGAAACCGGGACGCAGAGCGCCGAGATCGACGCCTGGGGCAGCCTGACGATCCCTTCCGGAACTTATGAAACCCTGCGCCAACGGATTGAAACCATAACCGTGGATTCTATTTTTGTGCTTTTCTTTGGCAATTTCATCCCCTTCTCAATCACCGCGGATACGGCCATCACTTACGAGTGGTGGGCCAAGGATGGCCGGGCTCAGGTGCTTTCTCTGGAGTACGATGCAGCCGGCAATCCATTGACGGCCACTCACCTGGCCGGCTATTCAGAGTCTTCGGTAGCTCCGCAGGCCTCCTTCAGCTACGAACTGTTGGGCAATGGCGAGGTGCAATTCACAGATGCATCGCAGTTCGGCCCGATAGCCTGGTTGTGGAACTTTGGCGATGGCGCCAGCAGCATGGAACAGAATCCCTCGCACATTTACGCCACCTCCGGCATGTACGAAGTGTGCCTGACGGTGGCCAACGCCGCCGGACAGGATGTGCTCTGTCAGAATATCGAAATTGTGCTCAGCAGTAATGACGAAGCACGGTCGGCTGGCGTACGCGCTTATCCTTCGCCCTTTACCGATGCGTTCACCGTTGAGCTGGGCGCGCTTTCCGGCCAGGCCGTTCGCCTGAGCTTATTCAACAACCTTGGGCAACTGTCCAGGCAGGAATGGCTGCCGAATGCTCCGCAGCGCCTGCGCATGCCGGTTGCCGAGCTGCAGCCCGGTGTCTACCGGCTGGTAGTGGAAGTGGATGGAAAAAGGGTGAAGGTGATATCGGTGAGTAAGTTGTAAGCGGGATCTTTGATTTGCGATTTGAGGGCCGCCGCAATTCCCCAAAGCCACATCATAACTCAAACATCGTAAATGGCCAAGCAAGGGCTGCGATGAGCCATCCTCATCCTACTCCCACAGGCCCGGCTGGATAAAAGGGATGAGGGCCATGATCAGTGGCTGGGCATAGAGGGCATCGCGGGTGATCAGGCCGTTGGTAAGTAAGCCCACGGCGCCCCCTTTTTTCTTGCTTTCCTTTTTATTAAACAATTCGTCCATGATGGGGCCCAGTTCGCCCCCTTCCTTAATATGCTGAACAACGGTAGGAGGAAGGGGAAAGGTAGCACTACGGGACTGGCTTTCCCTTTCAGCGGCGCAGATATAGGCCCACCCAAAGGCATCCATTCCCTTGAGGGTGTCTTCGATCCCTCCTTCGATGCCTACCCAGTAGTCGGCAAGGGGAAAGGCCCGGCGGGCATTTCGCGCCCGGTTGCGGGCGCCGCGGAAGGTCTCCTCATCACTCAACGGCTGTTCGGCTACGCCGCTATCGACGGCAATTCCATGCGATTCCACCACGTCCTGAAAGACAGCCTCGAAAGCCTGCTGTACTGCCAGGATCTTAGCCGGGTTTTCAGAAGCGACAACGACGATCATTGCGCCTGCTCTGATTCGGCCTGTCGGCGGAGGACAAAACTGAAATGAAAATTGCGCAACTCCGTTTTCAATACCATCGTAGAATCTCCGATCTCATCAATATAGTAGGCTACTTCATCCGGCAACCCTTCGTTGTATTGATAAAGGTTGCGGCCATCCAGTTTGTAACTGGATTGCTCGCCCATTCCGGGAACAGGCAGATTGGTATTCATGCTTCCATCTGCGTTGAACACAAAATACAGATCTGAGAGCGACTCCGTAGGGCTACCATTGCGCATGGCCTCCTGCAGTTCCCACCGGCCAAACAGGAGATCCTGCTTGTTCTCAGGTTCACTGCCACAGGAGAGCCCTAGCAGTAAAATGGAAAGAAGGAGCGCACTTTGAAGAAGGCTTTGTAGTTTCATAACATTTGCGATTAAAGTGGCTTGCCGCAAATGTACCAATATTTTATATACCTGACTCAGAAGCTGTTTGAATTTGACTTCCAGAATTTGTCATGAGACATTTTTGTGCTAATTAATGCCATAACACCGAAAGGCCATTATGCCTAAATAGTTACTCCTTTTAAGAAAAAGCTTATGAGAATATCAAAAAACAAAAAGATATTGTCCTTTTCTTTGATAATTGAGAAACAGAAAACTAAATTTGTTAATGAATTAACAATAAAGTACACTTATGTCGAAAGGTACGGAGATCGATAAACTGGACAAACAGATTCTTTCTATTCTCATGCGGAATTCTAAAAA
Source organism: Phaeodactylibacter sp. (assembly GCA_020436535.1). GTDB lineage: Bacteria > Bacteroidota > Bacteroidia > Chitinophagales > Saprospiraceae > JACJXW01. The sequence continues at coordinate 4,948 of JAGQXQ010000403.1, read as the reverse complement.
GGCTTATACGGATATTGCCAAGCAATTGTACGTATCCGGAGGCACTATCCACGTCCGCATGAAAAAACTGGAGGAATCCGGTATTGTCAAAGGATATAACCTTACTGTTGATTATAATAAGTTGGGTTATGATATTTGTGCTTTCCTCGGCATTTACCTTGATAAAAGCTCCCTCTACGACGATGTAGCCGTGGAACTGGAGAATATCCCCGAGATCGTGGCNNGCCCACTACACCACCGGGCTGTACAATATCTTCGCCCAGATCGTCTGCCGCGATACCGACCATCTTCGGGAAGTCCTCCATGATAAGATCCAGAAAATTGCCGGTATCCAGCGTACCGAAACTTTTATATCCCTGCAGGAAAGCATCGACCGCCCCATTAATATCCTGGGCGATGAAGAAGGGGAATAAGTGATGGAATCAATGCTGTACTGGTTCTCGTTTTGGAGCTACAGTCTCAGCCATAAACTCCAAACAAGGCCAGATAATAGCCTCTGCCCCCGTCAGATTCCATTAGGCCCCTAAACTAAATACACCTTCCATCACCTCATCAGCACCACGTGCCCGCCGACAACCTGCCGGCCTCCGTTCAGTAGTTCTGCTTCCACTACATAGGTATAGACCCCTGAATTGAGCGGTTGGTTTCTGGATGCCCCATCCCAGCCGGAAGCTTCATCATTGGGGGGAAAGTTTTTCTGTTCAAAGAGCAGGCTGCCCCAGCGGTCGAACACCTTGAAGGAGGCTATAGTCTTCACCTGAAACGTATTGGCGTACACAGTAAAACGGTCGTTGATATAGTCGCCATTGGGGGAGAAGGCGGTTGGCACAAAAATAGCGGCCTCATTATTGACCTTTATATGGATGGAAGCTTCCGCCGTGCAGCCATAGATGTCTACGACCCGGAGGGTATAGATATTATCTTCAATAGGAAGTAACTCGGGCCAGAGGCAGTCGGTACAGCTCAGGCCATCCGCCGGCGCCCACCGAATGGCGCCGATCAGGGATTCGGGGATATTGAGATGAGGTTGGAGGAGTGTTCGCCTGCCGAGGCTTGCTTCCATCACTTCCGGCAAAACGATCATTTGCTCATAGCTGGCGGGCATGATAAAATCCTGTATAAACAGACAGCCGGCGGCGTCCTGAATAACAAGGTGGTATTCCTGCCCGGCTTCCAACCCATCCAGCACAGAAGCATCGTAGAAGGACTCGCCGTCCACAGAATACAAATAAGGAGGGCTGCCTCCCGAGGCGCTTATCTGAAGCCGCCCCTCAGCAAGCAGGCCGCAATCGGGCCTGGCCCCCTCGAGCGGTGGAGGACTGCCGATCTCGACGGCGATCTCTTTGCGACAGCCGAAACCATCTGTAACGATGAGATGAAAAGTGCCTTCCGGCAAGCCGTCCGGAGAAAGGCCGGCGCCGACATTTTCGAGCCAGTAATAATCGAAAGGAGGAGTGCCACCGGTGATCTCCACCCGGATGCTGCCGTCGGTGGCGCCGGGGCAGGAAATATTGTTGCTTTCCACCTCCAGGCTGACGCCATGTACTTCCACAACGGCCTGGCCGGAAGGATACCCTTCGCAGGCGGCGTCATGAACTTGCAGCAGGGAGTAGCTGCCGGGAAGGGAGGCGGGAAGGCCAAAGTTGGGATTGAAAATACCGGTTACTTCGGGCTGCGCCACGCCATCAATGCTGTAAACAATACTCCAGGGAGGGCTCCCGGCAAGCTCCAGCGACAGAAAAGCCGTATCGCCTTCGCACACCAAAGCTTCTCCGCTAAGGAATGCCTCCGGCGGCTCGGCCAGGAAGTAAGCCGCACTATCCGCCGCACTATTGCCACAAGCGTCGTACACCGTCACGGTGTACAAAGGAGGCCCGTTGGCCGTGGCCTCCAGCGTGAGGCCTGACTCGCCGGTATTCCATTCGTAGGAATAAGGCGCACTACCGCCTTCCACCAGCGGGCTGATCTCCGTGCTGCCGTTTTCACAAATCCCAAAATCATCGAGGTGAACGACAATGGGCGGGCTGTCGGCGATGAACATGGTAGCCGTATCCGTAAAACAGGCGCAGGGAATATCCAATTCGAGAACAATATCCTCAACCGGCTCCGCCAGCCCATCGTTGATGAGGTTGACCGGAACCTGTATAAAGGGCTGCCCGGATGGAATGGTGGCGGAACCCGCCAATGGATCAAAGTCAATGCCTGACAGAGCGGAGCTTACGGTAGAAACGGTATAGTTGACCGTCAGCGGGAATTGCAGGTTGCTGCCGGGCTGGCGTTCAAAGATAAAATAGGCATCCTGGCACCCCTCCTGCGCAGGATTCGCCGGGCTGATACCGTTGCCCGCCGAGATATCTATCTTGCCCCCCAGGTTGAAGCTTTCGGCAGCCAGGAATACTGCCGAGTCGTAAAAATTATCGCCTACATCTGCTACTACCAGGCGGATATGATAGGTCTGGCAAGGTTGCAACTTCAACAAGGCTGTCAGTTTCCGGGTAAACCCATCGTACTCGATCTCGTTGTGGAAGTTATCAAAGCTGGCGCTAAGCCCGCAAAGAGTAGCGTCATCGGGCAGTTCGTTGCGCACATAATAGGTTTCATTCTGCTGATAATTGACCGAATTAATGCTTACAAAATCATCAGAACCGGGGATGAGCGCTACATTCCTGGAGTTATTGGAGAATTCGCCCTGGATACCCGGCCCCTCGATGAAGAAGCCGAAAACATCATTGTAAATACTACCGACAAATTCACAGTATTCCTCGGAGGCAAAGACGTAGCTAAAAGTTACGATCGAGTCGAGCGGCATGAAGTCAAACTCTATGCCAACAGCATCCGTGACCGTTCCCGTCGCCATGATATCCAGGTCAGGATCGCCGCTACTGTCCAGGAAGTCGCCGCTTTTGTCCGTGGCGGAATTGGGCCCGGTGGCGTTGCCGATCGGGCCGGTGGCAATGATGACGCCCCGGCCGATACCGATACTGGCTGCTCCGTTCTGAAAGTAACCGATGCCTTTTTTATTGCCGATGGCTCGTATGTTGGTGATGGTATTGCAGGCGCCGGAAACGAAGACATCTTGCACGAGGTCTTCTACTGAGAAGGAATCATCGGTTTGTATACCTGACAAGGGAGCGTTGGTAGCCTCTGTCGCACTGCGCCGGTGCTCCCCCATGAGGGGAAGGCAGAGAAGCAAATAGCAAATCACAAGATATAATAATGGGCGCATAGTACTTGTTCAGTGTGTTTATCTGTCTTGACAACGAAACCAAAACCCGTTTCACCGTTAATATAAAACAAGAGGAGCAAAGTTGAACCGCTCCATAGACTCAATGTCAATGTAATTAGGTACTGAGGCGAAAGGGCAGCCATTACAGTAGGCGCTGTAATTCAAATGAAGGGGGGTAATTAATAACTTCTGAGCGGTAAAGGGAATGCCACACACTAACAGGACAGGGCTACATACGTAAGTTTGCTCCCTGACTTTCAAATTTAAGATAAATTACCGAGAAATACAGGCATAAAGGAAGGAGTGTGGAAAATAATTGCTTTTTGTTACGGGCAAGCCTTTGAAACCAGGTTGATTAAGTATCAGTTGAGTTGGGATTGTCCCTGGAAAACAATCCCAACTCAACTGAATGGTGTCTTGTCTACCTGCTCTTCACCACCCTCCTGGCCAGGCGGTCCCCATCGATATCTACCACTAGCAGGTAGGCGCCGGCGGGCAATTCAGCCAGGGACAATTCCAGGGTCTGCTCCGGAGCCACTTGCCGCCGCCCCTTCAGGACGGGGCGCCCCAGCAGGTCGGCCAGATAATACTGAGCGGTGCCGGACTGTTCCAGATCAAAGGCCAGGAAAAGCACTTCCTGCGCCGGGTTGGGGTAAATGAACAGGCGGTTATCGGATCGGGCAAAGACTTCGTCGTCGGTCAGTACGGCGTCTTCGATCACGACGATGGAGCCTTCTGCACTGCTGCTGCAGCCATCTTCTCCCACCACGGTTAGGGTCACCTGGAAGTTACCGGTATCGGCGTAAGTATGCAGCGGGTTCTGCTCGGTACTCAGGTTGCCGTCGCCAAAGTTCCAAAGCCAGGAAACGGCGCCGGCCGATTCGTCGAAAAGGTTGATCTCGCCACTCTCTTCAGCCAGGTTGATCTCCTCTACCGGAATGGAGAAGTTCGCCACAGGCGCTTGTCCTTCATCCCCTACTTCAATCTCTACCGGGGTACGGCCGCAGAAGTAGTCGTATTCGATTTCCCAATCGTAAAAGTAATAGTAGAAGACCGGCCCGCCGGTAGAACTGGTAATAGAAAGGACACCCGGAACTTCATACGGGTATTCCGTGCCTCCCAGGTTGAAGAGCAGCGGCTTGCCGGCTTGCAACTCCAACTCATAGCCTTCGCCCGGTTCGACCACTATATTGAGATCGAGGCGGACTTCACCGGGTTCTGGAATGGATACTATTTTCGTAATGCCGCTGCCATCGGGTTTGGTCAGTTTGACGAGGCGGCCGCCGGGTTCTTCAGCATAGACCTTCACCGAGCGGATGGTTAAACGGGTGTATGCATCGAAACGAAGGCCCACCGGTGTGCTGCTCGCCTGGATGGAACCTCCGCTTTCATTATCCAGCCGCCCTGTTTTTTTCCGGGGCGTAACCTGAGCGAAGACCGTACGAGCATCTTCCTCCATTGGCACCAGCAGGGAGCGGCCTTGCCCCAGCAGGTTGCCGTTCTCCTCTGCATCGTACCAGCTGATGGTGGCGTCTCCTTCGTAAAGGCTTTGCACAACTGCATTGCTATTCCGGCAAACCGGAGCTTCGCCTACCGTCAGGGCAGGTATCTTTTCATCTTCCACGATCCGGATCATCTTCTTGAGTCGGTTATTGAGGCTGCGCATATCCGGTTCTCCATTGGCGGCCATCACCTCCACCACCAACTCGAATTCACCGGCCG
>JAGQXQ010000402.1:3074-3286 GCA_020436535.1 Phaeodactylibacter sp. | reverse complement strand
GCCTGAGGGTCTCCCTCTGCCAGGTGAAAGCTGAAAAGCTGAAAAAAGGCCGGATCGGCATAAACCAGCTTGTTCTCGTAATATTGTTGGTTTTGATAGCTCAGAATAGCCTCATCGGAATATCGCAAGCGAACGCTGGCGGCCACCTCGGGGTATTCCCGTTCCAGCGCCGGGCCCATTGGAGGGCTGGTAGTAGCCAGTTGGCGGCCATC
>JAGQXQ010000402.1:0-2935 GCA_020436535.1 Phaeodactylibacter sp. | reverse complement strand
CCGGGAGTACGCCTCAGATGGCGAAAAGCGAGAACGAGAAAATTGCGAAACATAAAAAAGGCTTTTCTTCCAAAGTCTTAATTTAGTGAATTCCTTGCAGAGAACATGTGCAATGCAGTCAATAGCCATTATTTTGATGCCAATGGCTATCTCAAGTGGCCTTTTTACAATTTTCAGTCTATCTTGCATTAAATGGAAGCCAGGCCGCCCCTTCTCTTCCCGGCGCCCTAATAAAGACCGGAATGAAAGTACTAGTGATCGAAGATGAAAAGAATATCGCCTCCTTCATTGAGCGCAGCCTTTCCAATGCCGGATATGAGGCCAGTGTCGCTTATGATGGGGAGACGGGGCTGGATATTCTGGCGGACAAGGATTTTGATGTCATTATTCTGGATATTATTCTGCCTCGAAAAAATGGTTGGGAGGTATGCCAGCATATCCGGCAACAATATCGAAAAGATACCCCTATACTGATGTTGAGCGCACTCAACCACACCAACCACGTTGTAAAAGGGCTGGAAGCCGGAGCCGATGACTATATGGCCAAGCCTTTCAAACTAACCGAGTTGATGGCCCGGCTGCAGGCCCTGGTGCGCCGATACCGCCGGCAACTACCCGCCACCCGCCTACTCTCTTACGGTGGGCTGGAGGTCAACCTTGAATCCAAAGAAGCCTTTCGGGAAGGGCGCCCGATCAAGTTGACGATCCGTGAATTCAAGCTGTTGGAATTTTTTCTGCGCCATCCCGGCAAGGCTCTTTCGCGTTTTGAACTGCTAGAGCAAGTATGGGGGCTTGACTTCGATACCGGCACGAATGTAGTAGACGTTTATGTCAACTACTTACGCAATAAAGTCGACAAGGGATATTCTGCCAAACTCATCCATACTGTTTATGGCATGGGGTATATACTTAAGGAAGGCCATGACGCTGCGGAATAGAATTGCCATCACTTTTACCCTGCTGAACTTCACCTTGCTCGCCATTATTTTTGTGGCCCTCTATTTCCTGACCCGCCAGTATACCTACAACGAGTTCTTTAACCGGCTGGAGGAGAGGGCACAGATTGCCGCTCAGGCTTTTTTGGAAAAAGACGAACTCAACCAGCAGATCTTCGAGGAGGTGCGCAAGCGGCACCTGCGTACTTTGCCATTGGAACAGGAATTTTTTTGCGCACTAGGGGATGATATTTCCCTGCCGCAAGATTTACCCGAATTTCTCGACACCAGCATCCTGGCCGAAATAAGGAGGGGGGAAGACATACGGTATCACTCCGGCCAACTTTCCGTTGTGGGTATCCGCTACGAGGACAACCAGGGTATATTTGCAGCGATCGTCGCTGCCCAGGACCTCTATGGGCAACGTAAACTCACCAACCTGCTGAATTTGATGCTGTTCATCCTTGGCGCCGCTTTACTGGCCGTATTTTTACTGGGGCGATGGTATGCCTGGCACATCCTTCTACCCATCGGCCAGATGATCCGAAAAATGAAAAGTATCAACTCCAGCAACATGCACCTGCGTTTGAAAGAAAAAAACGGAAGGCAGGACGAACTCAAACAGTTGGCCTCAACATTTAACCGAATGCTGGACCGTATCGAAGCAGCGATTGAAACGCAGAACCTCTTTATCGGCAATGCTTCCCATCAGATCAAGAACCCCCTGACTGCCATCATCGGAGAGGTGGAAACGGCCATGCTGAAGGAACGTTCTCCCAATGAATACCATCACTCTTTACAGGTCATTGGAGAGGAGGCCGACCGCCTGGACGCCCTGGTCAGGCAACTTATCCGTATGAGCTACCCCGATACAGGGGAAGGGCAGAAAGCCGAGTGGCGTTTCGATGAGTTAATCCTCGACCTGGTAGAGGAGTTTAAGGAAACATACCCTCAATCCAGCATAAACATCGAGTTTTCGAGCTTGCCCTCCGATCCGGAAAAACTGCTCTACCGGGGGTATTATCACCTCATCCGAATCGCGATAGGCAACCTGCTGGAGAATGCCATCAAGTTTTCCAATAATACCACGGTAAAGTTGAAACTGCTTTTTTCAGAGAAAAACCTGGCGGTCAGTATTTCTGATAATGGCATTGGCATACCTCACGAGGCTCAGCCTCACATATTTACACCCTTTTTTCGGGCGAAAAATGCTCATGGGTTTCCCGGCTATGGTATCGGATTGGCACTGACGGAAAAAGTGATTAAAATGCACGACGGCCAACTGAAACTGGTGTCTTCTCCTGAAGAAGGAACGACCTTCACCCTCGACCTTCCCTTCTAATCACTTTCTAACTTATCTCTAATCTCGTTCTAACACCTGCCTGCCTGCAATCCGGTAACTTTGAGGGGAGCAATCAAGGAAACGATAGTCCCAAAAACCCAATACAGCATAGTCCCATGTATCCCAAATGTTAGCACTTCCGCTGTCATAAGGAGGAGCTAAGATTATTATTTGTTTCTAGAATTAGGCTTTCAGAACCAGTCCTGCGAAATGGAGGCGCCATCCCAACGCTGCATTTCGGGGTACTGGTTTCTTTTTTTACAGCGCCTCAGAACCGAAATCATTCCTCCGTCCTTCCGCAGCAAAATCTACAGACAATCCATCCCTACCCGGTTAGCAGGGGCCCAAGGCGGCGATAGCCCAAAACGCAAAATTGGTTGAGTCCAGGATGGATCCTACCTGGATGCCGCCAAAAAGAAAGATCATCAACATTGTCAAATCGTCTTAAACTGCATTCCAGGCAATTATCTCCTCCCTATATCCGTTATGGTTATACGATCATTCGTTATTATACAGGATCTACCAAAAAAATGACGGCACAGGGAACCATCTTCCCAGCTAAACGGTAGATAATAATATCTTTTCTTTCCCGACACAAAAATGGCAGATAAAACGAACGAACCAGGCGGCTTTATTGGTAACCTATATAAATGAGAGA
>JAGQXQ010000401.1:6875-8193 GCA_020436535.1 Phaeodactylibacter sp. | reverse complement strand
GCCACATCGGCGAAAACCAGAGGCAACTCCGGTGGGGCCTCCAGCTTGATCTCGATATTTTTCTCCTGGGCCAGGATCTGGTATTTCACAAAAACATCCTGCGCCAGTTCCGAGAGCAGAAAGGGTTCCTTTTCCGGCTGTATCTGCTCGGCTTCCAGTTTGGAGTATTCGAATAGTTGGGCGACCAGCCTGGATAGCTTCTCCGAACTGTCCATAACGATTTCCAGGTATTTCCGGCGCTCTTCCGGCTGCAGGCTGTTCTCTTTCATCATCAGGGTTTCGATGTAGCCCTGCACCAGAGACAGAGGGGTGCGCAGGTCATGGGAGACGTTGGCAATGAGTTCCTGCCGCAGGCGGTCCATGGATTTAAGCTGCTCGATATTCCCTTCGATCTTGTCGGCCATCTCGTTAAAGGTATCTGCCAGCAGGGCAAGGTCACCTCTGGCCTCTTCAGGAATGCGTACGTCATAGTCGCCCTCTTTAAAGCGGCGCACTGTTTCTACAATCTGCCGAAGGTTGCGGGTGATCAGCCCGATGGCGATCAGCCCGATGACGAGTGCCACCACCAGAGCCAGAAAAAACATGCTGGCGCCTAGCTTGAGCATATAGCTGCCAAAAAGATTGGATGTCACGGCGGTTTGCTCCTCACTGGCCAATATGATATAGGCGTAGCCGGTAAGCTGCCCCTGTTCGATAATCGGAGCAGCGGAGAAAGCATTCTCCGCACCGGGGTTCTTGGGGTCGTCGCCCAGTACGAAGGCCTGCCCCTCGCTGTCGATGAATTCGAGAACCGGCCCCAGGTTAACCCGCTCCAGCTTTACCGACTTGTATGGGACGACGTAATCGATGATCTTGCCCTTTGTATCCAACAGATATACCTCCACACTGGGGTTGATCACCATCATGGAGTGCATGATGTCGTGCGTGGCCACCGTATCGGGCTGGCCGTTTACCAAAGGTTTCGTTTCTTTCACCAGTTGTTTAGCGATGCTGCCGTACAGCCGTTGGTTAACTTCCTGCAGGTATTGACGGGCGGTGTAGGTAGTGATGAGAATGTAGCCGACGCCCACAACCGCCAATACCAATAGAAGAGTGGCGGAGATTTTCCAGTAAAGGCGGTTCAGGCCGGTGTGTTGGTTCATATTGTTGGATTGTTATATTGTTGGATGGTTATATGGCTGGATTGCTGGATGGTTATATTGTCGCAAAGCCTTCGATGAAAACAAGTAACCTATCCGAAGTCGCCTTTAGCTATAGTTGAGGAAGAAACAATCCACACCATTTAACAATATAGCCATTTAACCATACCTCTTCACAG
>JAGQXQ010000401.1:0-6826 GCA_020436535.1 Phaeodactylibacter sp. | reverse complement strand
TTGGCCATATCCGGTTCTATTTTGCTGCGCAGGCGGTTGATGTGCGAGTTGACCGTATGCTCATAACCGTCGAAATCGTAGCCCCATACCAGGTTGAGTATCCGGGAACGGTCGTAGCTCTTGCCTGGGTTGGAGGCCAGCAGAGCCAGCAACTCGAATTCCTTCCTGGACAGGTCCACTCTTTTCCCCTCCAGGGAAACTTTCCGCCGGTCGAGGTCGATGGCCAACTCATCGAAAGAAAGGCGGGAGGGAGAAGAGCCCTGAGCGGCAGGGACGGTAACCATTTCCATACGCCTCATCAGTGCTTTGGCGCGAGCGATGAACTCCCGCACGCTAAATGGCTTGGTCAGATAGTCGTCGGCGCCCAGTTCCAGCCCCAATACCTTATCGATCTCTTCCGATTTGGCGGTCAGCATCAGGATGGGGGTTTGGATGCCCTCTGTACGCAGATGTCGGCATATTTCCAGCCCGTCCATACCGGGCAGCATAATGTCCAGAATAATCAGGTCGAATGCTCCGGAACGGGCCTTGGCCAACCCTTCTTCTCCATGGTAACATTTTTCCAGATTAAAATTGAGGTCTTTGAGGTGGATCTCCAACAAGTCGACAATATTCCGGTCATCTTCGATCACCAGTACGTTTTTCATAAGCGGGAGGATTTTGGTGAAGCCGGAAGCGCAAAGTCGAAAAGCGGAAATATCCCACAGGTTGACGCCCCTGCTTTCTTCGGCAACCACCATCTTTATTTATGTTCCTTCAATTTAAAGGCTAAGTATCACAAAAGCATCACGAAAGCTTTGCAATTCTAATACAACTTTTCCGGCCCGGGAGTTGAACCGTAGTGCTCCTTGCTGCCGGTAAGCGGCAAAAGTGTCCCGGCCCTGACTTTTAGAAAGAAAAAGCGCGCTTAAACCTGTGCTTAAAACATTGATTTCCAAATATTTAAACGTGATCAACCAACCTATAACAGTCTTGTGATCTTTTTGTGATTCACAGGGGCCGATCATCCCCTAGTTTTGTCCCTGACATTCGATGAGAATACAAGTGTGTTCAAATTTCATACCCGCTTATACAGTCGGGCAAGCTTCGGGTTGAAGTTGAAAACGAAATTTGAACGCACTTTTAAACAGACTGATAACCAAAAAAATGATTGTACAATGAAAAATTTAACGGCTTTGCTTTTTGTGTCCTTTGCTCTCTTTATCTCAAGTTGCAACAAAAACGATGAGAATATTCAAACCATCGATTCCAGCCAACCGGTTGGCGCCTTTACGGCTTCACGTTCCGGTACCTTTGTTGCCCAAAACGGTACCCCTTCAGCCGGCACGGCCTCTTTGGGAACGGACGAAGATGGGACCAACTTCCTCCGGTTCGGTTCTGATTTTGTTACCGAGCTGGGCACCGGCACCGTAACGATTTATTTGTCAACATCCGACACCTTTATGGCAGACCCGGGCAACGGCAACCCGGACCTCCGGCTGGTAGGTATCGTTGACTCCAACGGCGAAAGCTTTTATAAACTCAACGGCAGCGTAGACGCCAAGTTCAGCCATGTGATCCTTTGGTGTGGTTCCGCCAATATACCTTTCGGGTACGCAGAGTTGAAGTAACATTATTTGCCCTGGGGCCCAGTCATTCAAACTGAACCGGGTGTGTAGTGCGCTCCAGGATTCGAAAAGCCTGGAGTACACTATACCACAATCTCTCTCCTTGATCATGAAAAATGTTCCATTGCTTTTTTTTACAGCCTTTATGTTGCTGGGATTTCCGCTCGCTGCCCAAAGTGGCTGGGTAAAAACAAAGGGTGCGCTCTATGGGCAGGTGGGTTTTTACACGCTCTCTTCCAAAGACTACTACAACATAGACGGACAACTCCTCAACGAAGGAGGAACTTTTACCACCAGGATCTTCAGTCTTTATGGAGAGTATGGCCTGAGTTCCCGTTTTACGGTTATTGGCAACCTACCTTTGTTGGTTCAGAATGCGTTTTCCACAACCAATGCAGTTTCCGGCATGGGAGACTTCCGGCTGGATATCAAATATGGAGTCAACCAGCAAAAGCTCCCGGTATCTTTTGCTTTGGGGATAGAACTGCCTACGGGGAAGCAGAATTTGCTGGCTACCGCCAAAGAACCTAATTCCTTTGGCGTCGTGGAACGCATCAACCTGCCCACCGGCGACGGGGAGTGGAATGCACTGGCCACCCTGGCCGCTTCGAAATCCTTCTGGGCAGGACGGGGATACAGTTCCGCCTTTGCCACTTATAACTTACGTACGAAAAACTATTCCGGCCAGGTGCGGCTTGGTTTAGAACTGGGAGGCCAACCCATACCCAAGCTCTGGGTGTTCAGCAAGTTATTTACCCAGCTCAAAGGCTTTCAGGGCAATAGTGATGACATTTCTTTTTTTCGGGGAGAAGGCACTACCTTTACCCAGTTGTCTTTTGGCGGGCAGTATATGCTGCTGAAAAAATGGGGGGCCACCGCTTCATTTTTCCTGCCTGTCAACAATTTTATCACAGAGTTTAAGAATGTCTATACAGCACCGGCTTTTTCGATAGGAGTAGTTTATCAATCCGAATGACAGGTAGAAATGTAAGGTGTATCTCTTTAACTTGAATTCTGCAACCTATGCAAAAAAAGACCCCTATGAGGTTTATTGTATTTTCCTTTATCCTCTTCTCGATTTCCGGCTGCATCGGCGATGACATCATCTTCGACACGGTGCCCGAAGCCGTCCGCATCCTGAATCCGGTGGATTCGTTGACGGTGGGTAACACACATCAGTTTGAGGCCCGCTTTACTAACAACATCGGACAGGTGGAAGAACAGAACGTCCTCTGGTCCTCCTCCAATTCAACAATAATAACTGTTGACGATACCGGCCTGGCTACCGCCCTGGCCGAAGGCAAGGCCAACCTCACCGCCGAAGTCCTCCTCGGCGGGCAGGCGCCGGTGAGCGACGCCATCGAGGTAGTAGTCAGCAAGGAAGAAGTCACCGGCAACCCTTCGGAAGAACGCAGCGGCGCCATCCGCACTACCAGTTCCTATTTACTTGAAGGCAGCTTCACGCTCCGGCAGGACGGCAATGATATCGTCCTGGAATTCGCCGATAATTACCGTGCCTCCACCAGCCTGCCAGGCTTGTACGTTTACCTTACGAACAATCCCTCTACGTCCAATAACGCCTTCGAGATCGGTAGGGTGGAAACCTTTGAAGGCGCCCATAGCTACCGCATCAGCGGCGTCGGGCTGAATGACTATGATTACCTGCTGTACTGGTGTAAGCCCTTCAGCGTAAAGGTGGGGGATGGGGAGATGGAGTAGGCAGGGGAGTTGCCTGGTTGATGGTTGAATTGTTGTAGGGTTATATTGTTGAGTGGCCATCCAACCGGCTTGCATCAACTAATCAAAATAAGAACATGAAAAAAAATACCTTCTTCTTAATATTACTATTTCTGCTTTCTCACACTTCCTACGCCGGCGGCGGCTGGCCGCAACCCAAAGGCAAGGGCTACTTCAAGCTCAGCGAGTGGTGGGTTATCTCCAACCAGCACTACACCGATGTGGGCCTTTTGGACCCGAACGTCACTACCGGCATTTTCAACACCAGCCTCTACGCCGAGTACGGCTTCACCGGACGGCTGACCGGAGTGCTCTACTTCCCCTTCTTCAGCCGCGCCTATTTCAATAACACCGTCTCCGGCACTACCGGTGAGATAATCACCCCCGGCGAAGCTATCAACTCCATTGGCGATACGGATATCGGACTCAAATATGGCATCCTCACCAACGGGCCGGTGGCTCTCAGCGCCACCCTTACCCTGGGGTTGCCCCTGGGTAACGACAGCGGCGGCAATGGCGGCAACCTGCAAACCGGCGACGGCGAGTTCAACCAGCTATTACAGCTAGACGCCGGCAAGGGTTTCCGCATCGGCAAAGTCGACGCTTATGCCAATGCCTACTTTGGCTTCAACAACCGCACCAACGACTTCTCCGACGAGCTGCGCTTCGGCGTCGAGGGCGGCGCCACCTTCCTCAATGGCCGACTCCTCGCCATCCTCCGCCTCTACGGAGTGGAGAGCCTCAACAATGGTAAACTGCCCAGCGAGTTGTCCACCAGCACCAGCATCTTCGCCAACAATACCGAGCACCTGAGCTTCTCACCGGAGCTGGCCTACAACATTACGGATAAATGGGGGGTGTCGGTGAGTACGGGAAGGGCCTTATCTGGGAGATTGATCTTTGCGAATCCGTCGTATAGTGTGGGGGTGTTTGTGAAGTTGTAGGCAGCCGGATACGAAAAAAACGCTCAGTCGAACGCTGGACATAAAGCTACGGGGGCGTGTACGGTGTATGAGGCTGTCCAACCTTTGGATGGTAGCCGGATAAAAAACAATTTCAAATCCTTTCCTTTTAGAAAACATTTATTAGATTTGGACTTATTTTTAATTAAAGTCCCAAAAAATAAGTCCAAAATGCCTTTAATTCAAATTAAATCCAGCAAAAAATCATCTTTTATCCCACACTCAGGCGGTAAAGGCGGAGGAGGCAGCCCCCCGTTCTGGCTTTTTCTGCTCATCCTGGGCCTGGCCGGCGGCCTTGTTTACAATTATTCCAGTTATGAAGAAGTAGTACACACCGATCCGGAGGGGAATCCCGCCCTGACACTGGAACGGCAGGCGGAGATCGCCGGAAGGCAGAAAAAGAACGCGGAGGAGGCAGAGCAATATGTTTTACGGGCTATTGCTCCCGGCTATCGGGAGTGTTATCTTTGTCCCGAGGGGAAAACCTGGCTGGAAGCTAATGAAATTGCTAAAATCGGTGTTTCTACTAATGGTAAGAGCCGATATCCTTTAAATTTTTATGAAAGGCATGGAGTTTATTATGATGTGGAATACAGGGGAAATCTGTCCATTGCAAAGAACCGTGAAATAGCTCGCCTGGGTGGTTATCCTCTTCTACCGGAAAACCAAAAACGAGAACAGAAACTGCTTTATCCCCCCTTGAATTCGAAGCTCGATTAGTCAAAAAATGGAAGAAATGGAATTCTTTGTTACCAAAATTGTCGACCACCCGGTTGTGTCCAAAATAAACCTGGAGAATATCAAGGGACTATTAGAGTCTGTGGAACGTCCCAGGAGTTTTCAAGGTGTCGAAAAATGGGTAGTCGCCTTTGTGGCGCGGGAACCCAACGATTATTTATTTGACGCCTGGCGAGAGAACGGGAAGATCTACCTGACCATTCCGCTGGTTTACGAAAAAGTACTGACGGAAATGGAGGAAGAGATTACCCGGCGGTGTGGCGAATTATTTGATCATTATGTTAAGTTACTCCAGGGCTTCGGGGCCGATCAAAACCCCGCCTCCTAAAGAAACGCACCAGATGAATCTTACACGTCCGGGCTATTGCACCAATCCAAAAAACTTTGCCGCCCAGTAGGATGAGAAAAAGTCGACGTCCTTGGCAAACTGCCCTTCGGCGCCGCCTTGTGTAGCCCCTTCACCCGGGTCAACGGCGATAGCGTGGCCCAGGCTGTCAAGGTCGTAGCGGAGGAGGACAGTAGCGCCGGCGCTGTCCTGATAGGTACTGCGCTTGACCCGTTCGTTGCCTTCAATAATTTCCACTTCGGCGGGCGTTTCCGGATCGATATCGTAGAGGCTAGCCCACTGCTCGGCCAACTCATTGGCATTGATAATACTGACAATGGGGTCGTCTACGCCGTGGAAGATAGCCAGAGCGGGATACGGGCCGGTGTAGCTTTCGTTTTGGTGGCGCACCCGGGCCTCCCATTCCTCTGCCGAAAGGGTGACTTCTCCTCTCATAGCCTTTAAGCCGGTGCTGAGGTCGCTGGCGGCGGCGTACGGTATGCCCGACATAACCGCCCCGGCGCGGAAATCCTCCGGATACGTTGCCAGCATAACGGCCGCCATAGCGCCGCCGGCGGAGATCCCGGTGACGTACACCCGGCTGCTGTCCAGGGATAGCTCCTTTACAAGATGCAACATCATCTGTTGGATAGAGCGGGCTTCGCCGCTGCCCTTACTGATATCTTCCGGGACGAACCAGTTGTAGCATTTGTTGAGGTTGTTGGTGCGTTTTTGCTGGGGATACAGCACCACAAAACCATGGTCAGCCGCCAGTTCGTTCCA
Source organism: Phaeodactylibacter sp. (assembly GCA_020436535.1). GTDB lineage: Bacteria > Bacteroidota > Bacteroidia > Chitinophagales > Saprospiraceae > JACJXW01. The sequence continues at coordinate 674 of JAGQXQ010000401.1, read as the reverse complement.
ACCGCTGAGGCGGGCCATCTCGGCGGCATCCTGGGAGCAGCCGTGCAGGACGACGACTAACGGGGCGCCGGCAGGCAACTCCTCCGGCACGTAGTAGTAACCGTTCAGGTTGCCCGGATTATCACCGAAGTCTTTGATCCCAATCAGGCCGTTATTGAGGGTGGGTGGGCAGGCAGCCATAGTAAGGGCAAGGTAAAGACTGATAGCAAACATATTTTTCATTTTGGGTATGTTTTTTTAAAACGCCTTGATCTTAAGTGATTTAGCGAGTTGCGAAAACCGAATTCCGAACACTACAGTCCTATTCCCGTTGGGGATAATTGGACTTTTAGGTGAATTTTCACAACAATCTAACCACCTCCCCCCTACCGCACCAACTCCGGCTGAAAAGCCTGAAAGCTTACCATTACTGCATTTCCCGGTTGCAGTTGCTGAATATCTTTCGGGCCGGCGGGCACCCGCACTACATTATTGCCGATCAGCACGTTGATCGCGAAACCGGCGCCATCTTCTTCGATGCTCAACACCTCTCCACTCAGGCGAACGTCACCATCCTGTCCGCTGGAAAAAAGGACGGCTTCGGGCAAGTCGGGCTGGCTGATCTGCCCCTGGCGCAGGGCGACAACCCGGCTGGCCAGCTTGAATATCTCCCGGTAATCGTGGCTGACGAGTAT
>JAGQXQ010000065.1:6717-12889 GCA_020436535.1 Phaeodactylibacter sp. | reverse complement strand
GCCTTCGGTTTTGCCTCAATCAATGGACCATTCGGCCTGGCAGCCACTGGCGGAAGCTCTGGAGTACAGCGGCTGCCAGTCACTGCTGCTTCATCGCTGGCCCACTACAGGGCAGCCTTCTGCCGAGTTGCTACAATTGTTCCTGGGGCGTTGGAAGGCTACGGGCAGTACCCCGGAGAGTTTAATGGAAGCCCGGCGCGAATATTTGTCCGGGCAAGCCAACCAGCCGCAAATGGGGCACCCGCATTTTTGGGCAGGCTATTTATCCTACGGTACTCCGGGAGCACTCCCCCCATTGACAAGTAGTATCCCGCGTTTCTGGATCATTGTGGCAGTAGCCGGCTTAATCCTTATAGGGTGGTTGGTTCGGCTGAATTAAAACAGTTTTTACTGATCATATTGATGCAAATCGAGGTCATCGATGAGATTGATCAGCTTTTCTCCGTATCGCTTATCGGTCGCATAGCCCGCTTTTTTCAATCCATGGGCCCAGCTCCGGTAATCTTTTCTGTTTAGCTGAAATAAAGGTTGATAGCGGCTCGACCCGTTCAAAAGCAGGCTATGGGCGCGGTAGCTATCCCAGCTACTCTTGTAGATCCGAAAAAAATCCTTGTGGCTGTCATCGGTGAAATTGCTGCAATGGCCCTTTTTACAGCTGCGGGAAAAACACTTGATGCCAAAGTGATTTTTATTATGAGTCGCCAGTTTACTTTCTCCTACGTTACTTTCCAGCAGGCCCTGGGCCAGAGTTATACTGGCGGGGATACCGAATTTTTCCATCTCTGCCTGGGCGGCTTTCACAAAGCGTTTAACATACTTGAGCTGCTTGCGGCGCTTTTCCGCCCGCAGAGCTTCGTCCTCGCTGTTGGCCAATCCTTTCTGGCCATTGCTGAGGTTGGAATAGGTGTTGGCCAGGTTGCTCACGTTAACTGCCTCGCCACTATAGCTTGTTGGAACCGCTTTGGCGGGTTGATGCCCGGTTTCCGATACCGGAGTTGTTTCCAGCCGGCCGAAAGGCAGGCTGGCCGGCTGAGCACTCACAGTGGTTGGCGGTTCTGCTACACGCCCCAACTGAATGGCCGCGGCCGGTATATTGCTCAGCTGAAGGTCGATGGCCAGGTCTTTTTCATGGATCATATAAATGGCGACACCCAAAAGGAGGGCCCTTAACCAGTATTTTTGAACATTTTGATTGATTTGCCGGCCGGCCTGGCGAGCCCTTGCTTTTACATTTTGTATAGGTGTAAGCTCCATGTTAAACTATTTTGTATCAGTAAAGCGTAGGTATGTTCCAAAAGTAAAACTTTTTGTTTTAAAACAAAAATAATAAAACCTTTTGTTTGTTATTTTTTTGAAGAGAAAGCCAGATAAATTAGAACAAACTCTTAAAGCAGGCCAATAAACAGGTGTTCGTATGGAATTTAACGGATCGGTAAGAAAAGATTAAGGTTTTTTTAAAGCACTACCAAGAGCTAAAAATTGGCAAAGTTGGCGCCTAAGCCTACCTTTGCAGTGATTTTTTGAAAAATTCAAACCAATGATGAAAAAGATATTATTGATGTCTGCCTTTGTAGCTTTCGGGGCGGTGGTTTCTTTTGCCCAGGAAAAATACGGGCATCTGAATTTTGGAAGCCTGATCTCTTCTATGGAAGAAACCAAAGCAGCAGATAGTGAACTCGAGGCCTATCGGAAGCAATTGGTTGCCAAGGGCGAGGAGATGGCTACGAAGTTCCAAAAGGACTATGAGGCCATATTAAAAGAGGCCCAGGCGGGGAACCTCACACCGGCGCAACAGCAGGAAAAAGAGCAGGAACTAAGCAAGAGAAGGGATGAAATTCTGGCGTACGAGCAGGAGGTACGGCAAAAAGTTGAAGTCAAACGCCAGGAACTCCTGACCCCGATCATTAACAACGCAGAGGCGGTGGTGAAAGAGATCGCCAAGGAAAAGGGGTATACCATTATCTTTGACACCAGTGTGTACAATGCGGTATTGTTCGCCCAGGATGCCGATGACGTCATGCCGATGGTGAAGGCAAAACTCGGCATTAAAGAGGAGGAGGTTAAGGAATAAAAGGGGCCTTTGCCGCTCATAGATTGGCTTCTAGCCCCTTTCGCGTCGGAATAGCCCTTGCCAGAAGCGGTAAGGGCTATTTCTGTTTCCCAGTTTCACTTGTAGTGAGATGAAATTGTTCAGGGCGCTTTTATCCACCACACCTACCAATTTTCCTTTTTCATAAACCGGCAGTATCCAATAGCCTTTCCATTGTATTTTTGGGAAGAGAGATTTAAGCGAATCGGAAGCCAGAATGGATTCAAACCTCGGGCTCGCCAGGCGCCCGGCCCGTACTTCTTTCTGTTCTTTTTGGGCTGCTTCCAGAATGCGCTCTTCCGGTAATATGCCGACGAGGTTCTGCCATTCGTCGAAGACGAGGAAATTGTGTTCTATGCCCTGGGCAAGCGGCCCCATTGCCAGGCTGAGGGGATCTTCTGTGTAGAGTTTTGTAAACTGAGGCCGCAATACATCACTGACCTGGTGCCTTTCCAGTACTCCGTCGAGCTTCACCATCCGATATTCATTGGCGGCGGTAACAAAGACAAACAGGCCGATCAGCGCTGTAATGAAATGGTAGTTCCAAAGGCCGTAAGCCACCAACAATACGGCAATGAGTTGCCCGATGTATACGGCGATTTGAGTGGCTCGCAGGCGGCCCAGGCGCAGAGACAGCAACGCCCGCAGTACCCGTCCGCCATCCATCGGAAAGGCGGGAAGCAGGTTGAATACAGCCAGAATGATATTCAGGGCCACCAGGCCAAAGAGGAAATACTCGAAAGGAGAAGGGTCGGATACAAAGAAATTACTTTGGGGGTAAATGATCTGCATGAAAAAACTCCTGAAATTGTGGCGGCTCCCTTCCGACGATAAGAGTGGAATGAAAGAAAGCACAACGCCGATCACTATGTTGACCATCGGGCCGGCGATGGCGACCAGAAACTCATGCATGGGTTGCTCCGGCAACCGGTCCAGGCGGGCAACGCCTCCTATTGGCGACAGTATTATGTCTCGCGTGTCTACCCCGAAACGGCGAGCAGTCAGGGCATGGCCAAATTCGTGCAAGACCACACAGGCAAACAGCGCCAGTACAAAGATCGTAATCCAGCCCATCTCTATCCAGCTAAGGGAGTTGCCCATCCCCTCGTAAAAAACGTAAACAAATATCAATACAAACGTCCAGTGTACTTGTACCGGGATTCCGAAAAATTTGGCAATTTGAATAGTTCCTTTCATTCTTTGTATTTGCTACAGATAATACAAACGTCAAAACACAACGGGTAGTTCAAGGGTAGAAAAAAAGCACCTGCCGCAGTCGGACAGATGCTTTTAGGGCAGATTATGGTGTGTTGGGGAAGGGATGTTTATATTGCTATATTGCAACTATTTAGGTTAGCTTCGAAACGGTCTTTTCGCCCTTTGTTTGCCCCATTCCCTAAAGGGAGCAAAGAGCGAAAAGACCTGGCCATCCTTTAGGATCGAGGCAAAGCCAGGTCTTTTCGGCCGGATAGCTAAACAGTTACGCTATATTGCTATATTGTTGGGCATACTGGGGCTGCTCCTTAGAGCCAGGGGCTATTCGCCGTTCGCAGGTTCCTGAAATTTTTCAGAAGGAGCCCTACAACAATATAACCATTTCACCCTGGCTTGTCGAAGGGGCAACAATATAATATTCCCTCCTCCTTATACCCGCTGCTCCATAGTGCTGTCAAAGATCGGTAGGTACAACTGCCCTTCCAAAATGGCGCGCGAGATCACGATGCGTTGTATTTCCGAAGTGCCTTCGTAGATCTGGGTGATCTTGGCGTCGCGCATCAGGCGCTCCACATGGTATTCCTTGACGTAGCCGTAGCCACCGTGAATCTGTACGGCCTCTACCGTATGGCGCATGGCCACTTCTGAGGCATACAGCTTGGCCATGGCGCTGGCGGTGTCGTAATCCATGCCCTGGTCTTTGAGCCAGGCGGCCCGGTAGACCATCAGTTTGGCGGCTTCTATTTCAGTAGCCATATCCGCCAACTTGAAGGCGATGGCCTGGTGCTTGCTGATCGGTTTGCCAAAGGCCTCGCGTTGCTTGGAGTACTCCAGTGCCAGCTCGTAGGCGCCACCGGCGATGCCCAGGGCCTGAGCGGCGATGCCGATGCGGCCGCCGTTAAGGGTTTTCATGGCGAATTTGAAGCCGAAGCCATCCTCGCCGATGCGGTTCTCCTTGGGCACTTTGACATCACTGTACATAATGGTGTGGGTATCCGAGGCGCGGATGCCCAGTTTGTCCTCCTTGGCGCCGATGGCCACACCGGCCCAGTCGGTCTCCACGATGAAGGCATTGATGCCGCGATGGCCTGCTTCCGGGTGGGTCTGGGCAATGACGAGGTGCAGATTAGAGGAACCCCCGTTGGTGATCCAGTTCTTGGTGCCGTTCAGCAGATAGTGGTCGCCCATATCTACAGCGGTGGTGCGCTGGCTGGTGGCGTCGCTGCCCGCTTCCGGCTCGGAGAGGCAGAAGGCGCCGATCCACTCGCCGGCAGCCAGCCTGGGCAAGTACTTTGCTTTTTGTTCTTCGGTGCCGTAGGTTTCCAGGCCCCAGCACACCAGGGAGTTGTTGACCGACATGATGACGGAGCAGGAGCTGTCGACCTTGGATATCTCCTCCATGGCCAGCACGTAGGAGAGGGTATCCATGCCGCCGCCGCCGTATTCCGGGGATGCCATCATGCCCATAAAGCCCAGCTCCCCCATTTTGCGGACTTCCTCTTTGGGGTAAGCCCCTTTGGAGTCGCGCTCAATCACGCCGGGCTTGAGTTCTTTTTGGGCAAATTCGCGGGCCGCTTCCTGCACGGCCAGTTGCTCTTCGTTGAGTTCAAAAAACATTGGTTTATTATTTAGTTAGGAGTTGATTCAATCTATTTCTTACAAATGGATTGTGGGGTAGGTTCAGTGGTTCAGGTGTTTGCCTGCGAAATTACGCTAATTTTTACAAAATTTGGAGGTTGGGCAATGGAGAGTGGTGTACCCGAGGGGAATGCGTTGGTGAGAAGTTGACGAAATTCACGTTGATGAAGCAGTAATAGCTCCTAGATAGGGCTACTGCGTTTAATTATTACTAAAAACACAAACCCCACACATCATACCAAGTGTTTTAATATGAATGTAATGGGGTTTGCTATGACTTGACAAGCGTTATTTCAAATCAAATCTGTCTGCATTCATCACCTTCACCCATGCTTTCACAAAATCATGGACAAACTTTTCTTTGCTGTCGTCCTGTGCGTACACTTCTGCGTATGAACGAAGAATGGAGTTAGAACCAAATACGAGGTCAATACGTGTGGCCGTCCATTTCACCTTATCCGTTTTGCGATCACGTATTTCGTAGAGGCTGTCATCCACCTTTTTCCACTTATTGGCCATGTCGGTCAAGTTGACGAAGAAGTCGGTCGTCAAAGCACCTTGCTTGCTCGTTAAGACACCGTGTTTTGTGCCGCCATGATTGGCGCCCATTACACGCATACCACCAACCAGGGCAGTCATTTCAGGAGCGGTCAGGCCCATCAGCTGCGTGCGGTCCAGCATCAATTCTTCGGCGCTTACGACATAGTCTTTTTTCATCCAGTTGCGATAGCCGTCAGCCAATGGTTCCAGTGGAGCAAAAGAATCGGCATCCGTCATTTCATCCGTAGTATCTCCACGGCCCGGTGCAAAAGGTACCGTAATATCAAATCCTGCGGCTTTTGCCGCTTGTTCTACTCCAAGGTTACCCGCAAGCACAATCGTGTCTGCTACACTGATGCCAAATTCCTTAGCAATAGGCTCTAATACGGACAGTACCTGAGCTAAGCGTTTGGGTTCGTTGCCTTCCCAGTCTTTTTGAGGCGCCAGGCGAATACGCGCGCCATTAGCCCCACCCCGCATGTCGGAGCCTCTAAAGGTACGAGCACTATCCCAGGCGGTAGATACCATGTCTGCGATAGAAAGGCCAGAATCAGCAATTTTTGCTTTAACAGCATGTGCATCATAATCAGAACGGCCTGCTGGTACCGGGTCTTGCCAAATCAAATCTTCCTCCGGCACATCCGGCCCGAAGTAGCGAGATTTGGGCCCCATGTCCCGGTGCGTCAACTT
>JAGQXQ010000065.1:0-6648 GCA_020436535.1 Phaeodactylibacter sp. | reverse complement strand
TCTCGGTAGGCAGGGTCCATTTTCATGGCCATATCAGCATCAGTCATTATTGGCTTTCTGCGAATAGCAGGATCTTCAACATCGACCGGCATGTCTTCTTCCTTGATGTTTACCGGCTCCCACTGCCAGGCGCCTGCCGGGCTCTTCGCCAATTCCCATTCATGGTTGAACAACATTTCGAAATAGCCCATATCCCATTTTGTCGGATGGGTCGTCCATGCGCCTTCAATTCCGCTGGTTACGGCGTAACGGCCTTTGCCTGACTTGTGGGGGTTAGCCCAGCCAAAGCCTTGTTCCTCCACAGGAGCAGCTTCCGGTTCCGGGCCTAAAATACTTACATCGCCATTTCCATGAGTTTTACCGACGGTATGGCCACCCGCGGTCAATGCAGCGGTTTCTTCGTCGTTCATTGCCATACGTGCAAAAGTTTCTCGTACCTGGGCAGCTGTTTTCAAAGGATCGGGTTTTCCGTTAACACCTTCCGGGTTAACGTAAATCAAACCCATCTGTACGGCTGCCAGCGGATTTTCCATGGTCGATGGGTCCTCCACATTTTCATATCGTTCGTCACTTGGCGCCAGCCACTCTTTTTCAGCTCCCCAATAGACATCTTTTTCCGGATGCCAGATATCCGCCCGCCCAAAAGAGAATCCGAAAGTTTTAAGCCCCATGCTTTCGTAAGCAATGTTGCCTGCCAGAATCATCAAATCGGCCCAACTGACTTTGTTGCCATACTTTTTCTTGATGGGCCAAAGCAGGCGCCTTGCTTTATCCAGGCTAACGTTGTCTGGCCATGAATTGAGCGGGGCAAAGCGTTGGTTGCCAGTGCCACCTCCCCCACGGCCGTCAGAAATCCTGTAGGAACCGGCAGCGTGCCAGGCCATGCGTATCATCAGCCCGCCGTAATGGCCCCAGTCTGCAGGCCACCAATCCTGGCTGTCGGCCATCAAAGCATGCATGTCTTTCTTTAAAGCCTCAGCGTCCAGCTTTTTTAGCTCTTCGTGATAATTGAAATCCTCGCCTAATGGATTGGTTTTGGTGTCGTGTTGGTGCAAAATATCCAGATTCAGCGAATTGGGCCACCAATTGGTGACGGATGACCCTGATTCGGTATTTCCCCCGTGCATTACCGGGCATTTACCGTTTTTTGAATTATTCATACTTTCAATCTTTAAAAGTTCCTGTTATGTGAAGTTGAATGTTTTGAATGTCGAAGTTTTTTATTCCTTTCTTATTGAAATAATCAGTAATGAGTGCATCTAGTTTTTCGTCTTCATAATCCTCGATCCGGTCCGTTTCCTCACAATAAAGGTGATGATGGCCGGACGGTAGTGGGTCATAACGCATGATGCCGCTTTCCGTTTTCACCTTTTTTATCAGGTTGTTTTCGACAAAGGAATCCAAAACCTTATACACCGTGCCTATGGAAATATTCGGATGGTTCTTTTTGATGTATTCTATAATGTTCTCAGCTGTAGGGTGATTATTTAATTTAATTATTGCGCCTAAAATAGCGATCCGCTGTGGGGTAACCCTTAGCCCTTTCTCTGAAAGTTTATATGCAATTTCTTTTGCGTACATGAATGGCTATTAAATGAGAATGATTATCATGTAAGATTGTTGCAAATCTAGTGATTCCTGCCGAAATACTATAATTCAGATGAAAAAATGTTGTAGCGTTTTACCTTGCTGCATCCATTTAGGAATGATGCGGACTCAAACGAATTGTTTTCAGTCAAAGGCTTTGTTATAGTAGGTTTGAAAGTGCCAACAACCGGTTCTGATAATTTTATCTGCCATCTCGTGTTTTATGGCGCCTGTACGGTGCAGTGGAATAACCATATGGGGAATTCCAAAGGGTTGCCTTCCATTTTTAGAGAGATTACCTCATAAATCCCTATCTTTGTGCGCTGAAAATTTCGGCAGCGTAAAATAGTTTTATTGAACCTTTATGGGCTGCAATGACTATAATTAAAAACTACAGCCAAAACCATGAAAGTATCGCTCAACTGGCTAAAAGAATACCTCGATATATCCCTCAGCCCGGAAGTAATTTCTGAAATCCTAACGGACATTGGGTTGGAAGTAGAGGGTGTGGAACAGGTGGAGACCATCAAAGGCGGCCTGGAAGGCGTGGTGGTGGGCAAAGTCCTGGAATGCGGAAGGCATCCCAACGCCGACCGCCTGTCGCTCACCAAAGTGGATGTCGGCAACGGCGAAGGGCCTTTGCAGATTATTTGCGGCGCGCCCAATGTGGCCGCCGGGCAAACCGTTATGGTTGCCACCGCCGGAACAACCCTGTACCCCATCAACAGTGAAGAACCGCTGGTACTGAAAAAGGGCAAGATCCGGGGCGAGCTCTCCGAAGGCATGATCTGCTCGGAAGACGAACTGGGCATCGGCGAGGACCACAGCGGGATCGTCGTGCTGCCCGGCGATGTGCCCATCGGCACGCCCGCCCGGGAGTATTACAAGATCGAAATGGATGTCGTTTACGAGATCGGCCTGACGCCTAACCGCTCGGACGCGACCAACCACCTGGGGGTGGCTAAAGATGTGGCCGCCTATCTGAAGATCAACCACGGCCATAGTGGCGAAGTTAGAATGCCATCGGTGGAAGGCTTTCAGCCCGACAACAACAGCATGCCTGTTGAGGTTGTAGTAGAAAATACCGAAGCCTGCCCCCGCTATGCCGGCGTTACCATCAAAGGCCTTACGGTGGGGGAATCGCCGGACTGGCTGCGCAACCGCCTGCTGTCGATCGGCCTGCGGCCCATTAATAATATGGTGGACATCACCAACTTCATTCTGCACGAGCTGGGGCAACCGCTCCACGCTTTCGACCTGAGGCAGGTCACCGGCCGGAAGATTATTGTCAAAGCCTTGCCTAAAGGCAGCAAGTTCACCACCCTCGATGAGGTAGAGCGCGAGCTCACCGGTGAAGACCTCATGATCTGTGATGGCAACGAGCAGGGCATGTGCATCGGGGGCGTTTACGGCGGCATCAATTCCGGCGTCAAAGACACCACCACCGATATTTTCCTCGAATCCGCTCATTTCAACCCGAAGTGGATCCGCCGTACCAGCATGGGGCACAACCTGCGCACCGATGCCGCCAAGGTTTTCGAAAAGGGCAGCGACCCCAACGTTTCCTTATACGCGCTCAAGCGGGCGGCCCTGCTGATGAAGGAACTCGGCGGCGGTGAGATCGCCAGTGAAGTTGTAGATATCTATCCGGCGCCCGTGAAGCCGGCAGAAGTGCAGGTGAACTATAGTCACGTTAACCGCCTGATCGGCATCGAGATCCCTCGCGAAACCGTGCACAGCATCCTGGCCGCCCTGGAGATGAAGGTCCTTTCCGACACAGCGGAGGCCTTCACAGTGGCAGTCCCGACCAACAAATCGGATGTCACCCGTGAAGCTGATGTGATCGAGGAGATCCTTCGCATTTACGGCTACAATAAAGTGCCCATCCCGGAGCAGGTGAAGACCGGCATCAACATTGCCCCGAAGCCCAACCCGGATGAGCTGCGCAACATCCTCGGCGATTACCTGGCCGCCAACGGTTTTCACGAAATGATGGCCCTCTCCCTGTCCGAATCGCGCATTTACAAAGAGCTGTACAACAGCGTTTCAGAAGCGGAACTGGTGTACATCAACAATACTTCCAATGTGCAGCTGGACATCATGCGGCCCGACCTGCTTTTCAGCGGGCTGAACGCGGTGCTGCACAATCAGAACCGCCAGCAGGTAGACGTGAAGCTGTTCGAATTTGGCCGCAGCTACCGCCACGCAGAGAAAGGCATCGACGAGCAGCAGCACCTCAGCCTGTTTATGGCGGGGTCGCGCTACCCTGAAAGCTGGATCGACAACCGCAAGGGCGACGCCGACTACTACAGCATCAAGGCTATGGCCAGTAACATGCTGGCCCGCCTGGGTATTAGTGGCTATCAGGAAACAGCCATCAATGATGAAACCTTCGCCTTCGGCTTGCAATACCACCGCGGGCCCCAGGTATTGGTGCAATTCGGCAAGGTATCGCCCCGGCTTTGCAAGCAGATGGACATCCGCAGCAGCGTCTATTATGCGGATTTCAACTGGGATGCTTTGCTGAAAGCCGTGCGCAAGCACAAGATAGAATATCAGGAACTTAACAAATTCCCTACAGTGCGCAGGGATTTGGCATTGGTTATTGATAATTCGGTAAAATTTAGTGATATTGTGGCGATAGCCAGAAAGGTAGGCAAGAAGCTCATTCAGAATATTAACCTCTTTGACGTCTACGAGAATGAAAGCCAGCTGGGACAAGGCAAAAAGTCTTACGCCGTTAGCTTCCTGTTCGAAGACTCTACTAAAACACTGAAGGACAAAGAGGTCGACAAAGTCGTCAATCAACTGATTGAAGCTTACGAGTCGCAATTGGGAGCGTCGATCCGGCGTTAAAGCATCAACGGCCGCCGCGCCCCGCAACTCAAAATCCCAAAATGGACTTATCAGAGCAAATCGACAGCATTGAGCTCAAGATAAGGCAGCTGGCGCTCAAAATGGAGCGCGTCCAAAGGGAAAACGCTGCCTTACAGGAAGACAACAAAAAATTGAAAGCTGAGCTGGACCGACAAAAAGGGAAAGCCAGTGTTTTGGAAGATAAGCTCGAAAAAACGCAGCGAGCTATGGACTTGCAGCGGGAAGAGCAGCCAGAGCATTCAAAAGAGCTGAAAGATCAGCTCGATCAATACATCCACGAAATAGACGAATGTATTGAGTGGTTGCGCAAGCATTAAAGCAGAGCAGTGTGCAGGATAAAGAGACGAAGCATATAACCGTATTAATTGCCAGCAGGCCGTATCCATTGAAGATCGATGCATCCGATGAGCCTGCTATCAGGAAAATCGTCAATGAGGTCAACGAAAAAGTAAACCGCTTTCAGTTGACCTACACCAATAAGGACAAACAGGATTGCCTCTCTATGGCGCTCCTTACCTATGCGGTAGACCTGCACAAAGCTAAACAGGCAGTCGCCAATGACCCTGCCCTTTCTGCCAAGCTTGCCAATATGGATGCCCTGCTCGACAGGCTTCTGGTGTGATGGATAGTTGTTCGTTGTCAGGTGACAGTTGTGGGTTGCTCTGAAAAGCTGATTCCCAACAACAGACAACGCCATTCAAAGCCTGCCTCCTTCCCCATCTGCTTCCGTCCAGGTTAATTTGTTACCATTATTGCCGGGAATGAAGAAAAGCGGCTGCTTTTCGCCATTCCTTAAAACCAAAAAAATTATGGAAATAATATTTGGAGTCGTCGGCCTGGCCATAGGCGTTATCGTCGGCTATATGATTGTTCGGTCGACTACCCAGAAGGCCAACCAGAAGTACATCGACGAAATGAACGCCAAGGCGGATCAGGAGGTTAGCGAAGCCCGCCTCACAGCTAAGCGCATCATTGGAGAGGCGGAAGAGAAAGCGGAAAAGATCTACGCCACCGCCGAAAACAAGAACGAACGCATCAAGCAACGCAAGATCCAGGAAGCTAAAGAGAAGTTCAACCGGCTGAGGTCTGAGTTCGAAGCTCATAAAGCCGAACAAATGGTGGATCTGAAAGAGCGGGAGGTTGAGATCAAAGCTATGGAATCGGAGCTGAAGCAAAAACACGACCGCCTCGATGAGCGGGGCAGGTCGTTGGACGCTACCCAGTCTGACCTGGAGCAGCGCGAGGCCGACGCCATCGCATTGCGGGAGAACCTCGAAAAGCAGCACAAGGTGATGTCCCGCAGAAAGGAAGAGCTGGACGCCGCCAACGAACGCTTCATCAAGGAGCTGGAGAAGGTCTCTAACCTCAGCGAAGCAGAAGCAAAGGAACAACTGCTGGAAGCCGTTAAGGCCAAAGCGGAGACGGATTCGATGGCCCTGGTCAAAAATACAATAGAACAGGCCAAGGTGACCGCTAACAAGGAATCCAAGAAGATCATCATTCAGACCATTCAGCGCATGTGCGCCGAGTATACTATCGAGAATACGGTTTCGGTCTTCAACCTGGATTCCGATGACCTCAAAGGGCAGATCATCGGCCGGGAGGGTCGCAACATTCGCGCCCTGGAAGCCGCTACCGGCGCCGAGATCGTCGTCGATGACACGCCGGAAGCCATTATCATTTCCAGCTTCGACCCTATCCGCCGGGAGGTGGCCCGCCTGGCGCTGAAGCGCCTGGTGGCCGACGGCCGCATCCACCCCGCCCGCATCGAAGAGGTGGTGGCCAAGGTGCGCAAACAGCTGGATGAACAGATCGTCGAGATTGGGGAACGCACCGTGATCGACCTGGATATTCACGGACTGGATTCCAATTTGGTCAGGATGGTGGGCCGTATGCGCTTCCGCTCTTCCTACGGCCAGAACCTGCTCAAGCACTCTATCGAAACGGCTAACCTCTGCTCCATCATGGCGGCGGAACTCGGCCTGAGCCCCAAGCAGGTCAAGATGGCCAAACGAGCCGGCTTGCTTCACGATATCGGCAAAGTAGCAGAAGAAGAAACGGAACTGTCTCACGCTATTCTGGGCATGAAATTGTCCGAAAAATATAAGGAGCATCCGATCGTTTGCAATGCCGTTGGCGCTCACCACGATGAGGTCGAAATGAACAACATCATTTCTCCCATCG
>JAGQXQ010000400.1 GCA_020436535.1 Phaeodactylibacter sp. | reverse complement strand
AAATCCTAAGTTGTCAGACTATAAATTGTTCAATGGCTCCATAATAACACATAAAAAATCATCACTATGAAAACGTTCCAAAAAATCATTCTTGGGCTGATAGCCATAATAACAACCAGCAATTTGCTCAATGCACACTCCGCGCTCTCCGACACCTTGTATGTGGCGGCTTCCGCGCTCAACCTGCGGGAGCAGCCGCATACCAATGCCGCCATCCTGGCAGTGGCGGAGTACGGGCAACCCGTAAATATATTGGATACCAGCCCTAACAAAACCAGTGGCTACAGGGGAGAATGGATAGAAGTAAAATACGGCGCTTATAGCGGCTATATGAATAGCGACTACCTCACCACCGGCTATGAGCTGCTGATGCCCTGGGCGCCGGCGCCTGCCTACCTGCCCAATCTGAACTGGTACGCCGTATTCAGCACTGACGGAGGGGATAGCCTGCGGCGGGTGGAACTACAGGTAGAAATCGACCCCGAACTGGGCAATTTCGTAACCGTAAGGGAACCTTACAAGTATGGCGCTTTTATGATCATTGGTTCCATTCATCCCCTTCCCGAAGGTCAGGTGAGCAGCAACCCGGACCTATGCCCGCAAACGGAAGCTCTTTATCCGGGCATGTCCCGGCCTATTTACTGGGCGGACCCCACGGCAACGGAGCAATATCAGCTCAACGTTTTCGGCACGTATACTACCAACCAGGAAGGTTATCCCATGTTTCTGGATTACAGGATACAGGCTTCCTGCTACTCCTTCAATACCCACTCTTCCTGCGACCAGATCATCTTCACCGTTCCGGAGGAACAGGCTTTCTGGGAGCCCGTCTACCTGCTATGGGAAGGCGACCTCAACCAGGACGGCTGGCCGGACTTTATCCTGATGGACAACCAGTCAGATTTTTCCGGTACTTATAATCTGTATCTGGGGCAGGCCCCGGAAGCGGGCAAGGTAGTGCGCAAGGTGGCAAGTTTTGAGGAGTGGGACCGGTGTTAGGAGGTATTCGTGTATCCGGTAATCCGCGAATGGTAAAACACGGGGCCCTAAAGCTATGAAATATGAAAAAATTACTGATAATCACCATGCTCATTTATGCTCAGGTCACTGCTTACGGAATAAGCGAATATAATGCGGGAGATACCTTGTTTGTTGTCGCCAGTACCGGGCTGAATCTGAGAGACAAAATGGGTTTGAAGGGCAAAATCCTGTCAACGATACCTTACGGACACAGGCTGATAGTGAAAGTAGAAAAGCCTCCCTTTCCGTGGTTCAATACAGATTCTGTCCAAATATTCGAATCTTATTCCTGGTACAAGGCTGAAAATGAAACCACAACTCCCTACTGGATCAAAGGGAAATGGGCAAAAGTGAAATACGGTGAAATCGAAGGGTATGTTTTTGATGGCTTTTTATCAAAAAATGGACCGCTCTCAAAAAAGAGGAATGGTAGGTTTGAATCATTCGAAGGTTATATACGAAGGAATTATGAGCCGGAAGATTCGATTCAGGTAGCGTATAATTCCTATCTTGATTACCACAGTACAAAACTGGAATTTAAATCCGGATGCGTCATCGAATATGGGACTACCACAAAAACGGGATGGAGGCGGTTATTTATCTTTGATTTTTCTCTCGAAGAAGTACTGCTTTTTTTGAAATATCTGAACGGGAATGAACTAGAGGATGATACCCTACATTTGATTAGCGCCAATGACAGAGAAGGTAAATATTTTTTCTATGGAGAGATATCTTCGGTAGAAGTGAAATTGATTGGTAGCCTGGTGGCCATTTCGTATGTATTTTGGTGCTAGAACGTATCTGGACAGGAATACCTAGAATATTGAAATACATTGTCGGCCCGCCCACTGATACACCGATACACTACCACCCTGATACACTCTCTACCCCAACCCCTCCAGCGCCTCCAGCACCGCCTGCCGTTTGCGAAAGGAGACCGGCACCAGTGCGCCGTCCTGCATCTGCAGATAACCCCCTTCTGCCTTGAGGAAAGCTTTCACATGCTGAAGGTTGGCCAGATGAGACTGGTGAACTCGCAGGAACGGATGGTCCTGCAGGAGCTTTTCGAACTCCTTTAGTGTTTTGGAGACGAGTAGTTTGCTGCCGTCGATGAAGTAGAAGGTGGTGTAATTGCTGCTTGATTCACAACGGACGATATCCTTTACATTTACCACCTGTATTTTTTCCTGAGTATGCAGCACAATACGCCTGGGCGCGGTGGGCTGCTTCACCGCGTCGAGCAGCAGGCCGAGCTGGCCTTTGTCTTGCTGGCCGGCCAGTTGGGCAGCTTTCTGGACCGCTTCCTGAAGCTCCTCGGGGTCGAGCGGTTTGAGCAGGTAGTCGATGGCGGCGTAGCGGAAAGCGCGGATGGCATGGGCGTCGGAAACCGTGGTGAAGATCACCTGGAAGTCGAGGCTGTCCGGCAGGATCTCCAGCAGGTCGAAGCCGGTGCCGTCCTTTAGCTGTATGTCCAGAAAGAGCAGGTTGGGCCTCAATTCCTTGATCAGCCGGGCGCCGCTGACCACGCCCTCGGCATCGCCGATGACCTCTACTTCAGGGCAGTATTCCCGGAGGTCGGCCCGCAGCAGTTGTACAGCCTGGGGCATATCGTCTATGA
>JAGQXQ010000064.1:6606-8257 GCA_020436535.1 Phaeodactylibacter sp. | reverse complement strand
TCGACTCATCATTGAAATTTGAACACACTCTTAATGCGGTGGTGCAGTAGATGATAACAATCAACAATCAACACTAATGAGTCAATTCCAACACATCAAACAGGCGGCTTACCATGCCAATATGCAACTGCCCGAACTGGGGCTGGTGCTCTTTACCTTTGGAAATGCCAGCGCCGCCGACCGGGAAAGAGGCGTTTTTGCCATCAAACCCAGCGGGGTGCCGTACGCGGAATTGAGGCCGGAAGAGATGGTTGTCATCGATTTTGACAACAACCTCATAGAAGGAGAAAAGCGCCCTTCTTCCGATACCAAAACGCACGCCGTATTGTACAAACACTGGAAAAATATTGGCGGCATCGTCCATACCCACTCTACTTATGCCACTGCCTGGGCGCAAACCCAGCAGGACATACCGATCCTTGGAACTACTCACGCCGACCATTTAGCTGTCGATATTCCCTGTGCACCGGTGATGAGCGACGAAATGATCAAAGGCGATTACGAATATCAAACAGGATTTCAGATATTAGATGGTTTTAAGGCAAAGGGGCTGAAGCCGGAAGAGGTGGAAATGGTGCTCGTGGCCAACCATGCACCCTTTAGTTGGGGGAAAAGTGTGGAAAAAGCCGTGTACAACAGCGCCGTCCTGGAGGAGCTGGCCCGAATGGCCTACCTGACCCGGCAAATACGCCCGGATGCCCCACGGCTGAAGGAGGCGCTGATCGAAAAGCACTACGAGCGAAAACACGGCGCCAACGCGTACTACGGACAAGCATGAGTATTCATTGCCACCAACTATAAACAAAACGAATATGACTGTATTAGCCACCATCGACTGGATCATTATTCTCGCTTATTTCTCTATCATCCTGGGCATTGCCTGGTGGGTGATCCGGCAAAAGGCCGACACTTCTGATGACTACTTCCTCGCCGGGAGAAACCTGGGGTGGTTTGTGGTAGGGGCTTCGATTTTTGCCTCCAATATCGGATCGGAACACCTGGTGGGGCTGGCCGGCTCCGGCGCTACCGATGGGGTCGCCATGGCGCATTATGAACTCCATGCCTGGTGTCTGCTGGTCCTGGGATGGGTGTTGGCGCCGTTTTACATGCGGTCCAAGGTCTTTACTATGCCTGAATTTCTGGAGCGGCGCTATTCGCCTACCGCCCGCGTGGTGCTTTCGCTGATCTCTTTGGTGGCCTATGTGTTGACCAAAGTTGCCGTGGGCATCTTTGCCGGCGGTATCGTCTTTGGAGTACTCATGCCGGAGCTCAACTTCATGGGGCTGAACAGCTTCTGGATCGGCTCCATTCTCGTTATCATCCTGACGGGTATCTACACCATCCTGGGGGGGCTGAAAGCGGTGGCTTACACAGAATCTATTCAAACCATCATTTTAATTCTGGGCTCTATTCTGGTAACCTGGTACGGCCTGGACGCCCTGGGCGGATGGGATGAATTGAGGAGAATCGCCGGCTCGGAAATGTTCAACCTTTGGAAACCGCTCGTCCCGGCAGGAATGGAAGGCACCTGGGCGCCAATTAGGGAGGAAACCCAGATGGCCTGGTATTTCAACAACAACTACCCCTGGCTGGGTATGCTCCTGTGTGCGCCCATCATCGGCCTGTGGTACTGGACAACCGACCAGTATAT
>JAGQXQ010000064.1:250-6508 GCA_020436535.1 Phaeodactylibacter sp. | reverse complement strand
TTCATCATTCCTGGTATGATCTGCTTTGCGCTGGCCGCCAGCGGGAAGATGGAGAGCATCAGCGCTGCATTGCTGGACAGCGAGGGTAAGGTTATTACCGCCAACGCTCAGCAGGCTTTTCCTTTGCTGGTGGCCACCATTCTGCCGGCGGGCATCCGAGGCCTGGTGGTAGCCGGCCTTTTGGCAGCTCTGATGAGCTCACTGGCAGGTGTTTTCAATGCTTCTTCCACCTTGTTCACGATGGACTTTTACTCGAAGTTCAACCCTAACGCTTCCGAGAGAAGCCTGGTACGCATTGGCCGGATCGCTACCGCCGTGATGGTGGTCATTGGGCTCTTGTGGATACCCGTCATCCAGGGTAGCCGGGGGCTGTACGATTACCTGCAGAGCGTTCAGGGATACCTTGCTCCGCCTATTTTTGTGGTCTTTTTCTTTGGGGTATTCATGAAGCGGCTGAACGCCAAGGGCTGCCTGGCGGCGCTGGGCATTGGCTTTGCTATGGGCCTGTTCCGCCTGGCTATCGATACGCCGGTGGCTTTGATGGAAGGCTTTGCCTATGAGGAAGGCTCCTTTTTCTGGGTAGTCAACAACATCTTTTTCCAGTATTACAGCCTGCTCATTTTCATCGTTTGCTCCATTGTAATGGTTGGGGTGAGTTATGCTACTGAAGCGCCTTCTTATGAACGCATCAGCGGCCTGACTTTTGGTACCATGACCGCAGAGCACAGAGCGGAGAACAAGGCCAGTTATACCAAAGGAGATGTTTTCTGGTCTGCTGTGGTTATCCTGCTTATCATCCTGGCGTACTTGTATTTCACAGGATGAGTAGGCTGATAAGATTAGATGGAAGGCACTTGAAGTGCCTTCCATCTGACACCTAAGAGGTTTATCAAAGGATCAACAAAACAGCATGCTCAAACTAAAGCAATACGAAGCCTGGTTCATCACCGGCAGCCAACATCTTTATGGGGAGGAAACCCTCAAGCAGGTGAAGGCTCATTCTAAAAAAATAGCTGCCGTCCTCAGCCAGTCGCGGCAGATACCGGTGAAGGTGAAATTTAAAGCCTTGCTGGCCACCCCGGATGAAATTGTACAATTCATGCGGCAGGCCAACAACTCTGATAAATGCATCGGCCTGATTGCCTGGATGCATACTTTTTCTCCTGCCAAAATGTGGATCAACGGGCTGAAGATACTCAACAAGCCAATGCTCCATTTCCATACTCAGTTCAACCGGGATATTCCCTGGAGCGAGATTGACATGGATTTTATGAACCTCAACCAGTCGGCCCACGGTGGCCGCGAATTCGGCTTCATCAACAGCCGGATGGGGGTCAACCGCAAGGTGGTGGTAGGGCACTGGCAGGATGAAGAGCCCATCGCTCAGATCGGGATATGGACAAGAGTGGCAGCCGCCTGGAAGGACATGCAAGGCATGAAAGTGGCTCGTTTCGGCGACAATATGCGAGAGGTCGCCGTCACCGAAGGCAACAAGGTTTCTGCCCAGATACAATTCGGTTATTCTGTTAATGGTTATGGACTGGGGGGCCTGGCGAAAAAAGTGAAGGCCGTTTCGGACAAAGCCATCGATCAACTGGTACAAAGCTATCACGAGGAATACGAACTGGCCAAATCACTGCGCAAGGATGGCAAAAAACACAATGCGCTGCGGGAAGCCGCCAGAATTGAGATCGGGCTTCGGACTTTTTTGGAAGAGGGAGATTTTACTGCTTTTACGGATACTTTCGAAAACCTGCACGGGCTGCCTCAATTACCGGGGTTGGCCGTTCAACGCCTGATGGCCGATGGCTATGGGTTCGGCGCCGAGGGAGACTGGAAGACCGCCGCCCTGGTGCGCAGTATGAAGGTGATGGGCGCCGGCCTGCCGGGCGGCAACTCTTTTATGGAGGATTATACCTACCACTTCTACCCCACACGAATGCGGGTACTCGGGGCACACATGCTGGAGATCTGCCCGTCTATTGCGGCCGGCAAACCTTCCTGCGAGATTCACCCGCTGGGCATTGGCGGCAAGGCCGATCCGGTGCGGCTGGTTTTTGATTCCCCTGCGGGCCCTGGCCTCAATGCTTCAGTCGTCGATATGGGCAACCGGTTCCGCCTGCTGGTGAATACCGTCGACGCTGTGGAGCCCGAAGAGCGCCTGCCCCGGCTACCAGTGGCCAGAGTACTCTGGGACGCCCACCCCAACCTGAAAACCGCCGCTGCTGCCTGGATCCTGGCGGGCGGGGCACACCACACTTGTTACAGCCAATCGCTAACCGCCGAGTACCTGGAGGATTTTGCCGAGATAGCGGGCATCGAGTATGTCCTGATCGATAAAGATACCAAACTCCGCCAGTTCAAGAATGAGCTGCGGTGGAATGAGATGTACTATCGTTCCTGATGTCCGCCTCAGAATTCCCAACACTTTCAAAACTAATAACCATGAAATTCAAAATCTATATCATGCTCCTTTTTCTCTTTTGCTTCGGCGCTGCATGCAGCAGTGGTGGCAACGATAACAAGGAGGAACAACAACAAACGGCCTCTTCTTCTATTGAAGTTGCCGATTACGGACAAACCGAAGAAGGGCCTGCAAAACTTTATACCCTGAAAAATAAAAATGGCATACAGGTGGAAATATCCAATTACGGCGGCATCGTGACCCGGTTGTTATTGCCGGGCAAGGACGGCCAGTTTGACGATGTGGTGCTGGGATTCGATAAGCTGGAAGATTACCAAAACGACCATCCTTACTTCGGAGCGATTATCGGGCGCTATGGTAACCGCATCGCCAAAGGGTCCTTCACCCTCGACGGACAGGCCTATTCTCTGGCAATCAACAATGAGCCCAATGCCCTGCACGGAGGCCCCACCGGCTTTCACAAACACCTGTGGCAAGCCAAAGAAATAGAGCGGGAAGGGGCGGTGGGCCTGGAACTGAGCCGGGTGAGCCAGGACCTGGAGGAGGGCTATCCCGGTACCCTGAACGTCACTGTTCGCTACCTGCTCAACAACGCCAATGAATTGCTGATCGAATATGAAGCCACAACCGACAAACCCACCGTTGTCAACCTCACCAACCATTCCTATTTCAACCTGAAAGGCGCTGGCAAGGGCGACATCCTGGGGCATGAGTTGATGATTGTCGCCAACCGCTTCACGCCCGTAGACAGCACACTTATCCCCACCGGCGAGCTGCGCCCGGTGGAAGGCACTCCTTTTGATTTCCGGACGCCCACCATCATCGGAGAGCGGGTGAATGCCGATAACGAACAGATCAGGTTCGGGGGTGGTTATGACCACAATTTCGTGCTCAACCGAAAAGGAGAAGGATTGGAACTGGCCGCTACCGTCTATGAACCCACTACCGGCCGGTTTATGGAAGTGCTGACCACAGAGCCCGGCATTCAGTTTTACTGCGGCAATTTCCTGGATGGGAGCAACATCGGAAAAGGGGGCGTACCCTACGCGTACCGCACCGGCTTCTGCCTGGAAACACAGCACTATCCGGATTCGCCCAACCAGCCGGATTTCCCGTCGACGGTGTTGCGGCCGGGGGAAAAGTATGAAACGAAAACGGTGTATCGGTTTTCGGTGAAATAGGGCTGTTCTTAATTTAGTCCCCAACCGCTATTCGCTGTTTGCATATTCAGGAGCCATCCTCTGGGAAGCGAACGGCGAATACCGAACTGCCGAAGTTATTCTCCGCCGGGCTCTTAATGTACATTCACACAATCATACTCCGCCGTTATGACTCCACCCTGGGTACACCCCATCTTCCTCCTAACAAATTTGTTCCTGCTTTTGCATTGTTCCCAACCGCTAAACGCCCAGGCGGAACACCCCGTTCCGCAAGGTATCTTCCTGGAAGCAGGCGGTGCGGCGCCCTATTATTCCCTCAACTACACCCGGCAGCTTTTTGCAGCCGAAAAGGTGAGCGGACATTTCCGGATAGGGGGCGCCGTGTGGGGAAAAGGGCTGGCGATGCCGGTAGGCGCCTCTTTACTATTGGGAGGCGGAGCTCACCATCCGGAACTCACGCTCACCCTCACGCCCTATTCGGAGGGCTTGCGTTTCTGGAACCGCGATGATTCCGACCTGCTGCTGGATCTCGTTTTGGGAGTGGGCTATCGCTACCAGCCTGCCTCCGGGGCTTTTTTTGTCGCCGCCGGCCTGTTTCCCTACCTGCATTTTGACCCTACTCCAGCGATGCTCTCGGAGGAGCAGGCTGAGCTCCGCCTTCGGGTGGGCCTGAGTGTGGGGTGGTATTTTTAATTCACCTCCGACACCCGAATCGTCCATGCGTACCGGCAGGGCGGGTTCTTTCTCACTCTTTCCGGGATCAAGACTTTAAAGCCATTGCCTTCTTTTTCCCATTTCAGCGCCCCCTTAGCTCCCAGCAAAGCCACCTCAGCCCCCGGCGCCGGCTGATGGGAATCAATGGTGATTTCCGCCGGCATATCCTTCTGTCCCTCTGCCGCCAGGTAGAAGAAGGCCATGCTGCCGTCGGGCTGTTGTACCATGGCGATGTTGTTTTCCTTGTAAGGAGCGATGGCGCGGCTGTTGTAAATGGCCGGGCCGTTCACCTTCATCCAATCGGCATATTCCTTCAAAAGATCGTAAGCGCCCGGCTGCCAGGTTCCTTCCGGAGTGGGAGCGATATTGAGCAGCAGGTTGCCGCCCTTGGCCACGATGTCCACCAGCAGGTGTATTCCCTCGCGGCCGCTCATGTAGGTGGCATCGGGGGTGTGCGCCCATCCGCCGCCCGAAATGATACACGACTCCCATGGATAGGGGAGTGCTTTTTCGGGCACCCGGTTTTCGGGGGTAAGGTAGTTCTGATTTTTACCGTGAACGGCCCGGTCCACTACGATCAGCCCGGGCTGTTTTTCTCTGGCTTTGGCCACCAGTTCGTCCATACGTATGTCCTGATCCACGATCCGGTGTTTGATGAACCCTCCGCTGCCGGCTTCTTTAAATTTCCTCTGGTACCCTTGCTCCACACTCTCATCCGTTTGCTTTTCTACCCATCCGCCGTCCAGCCAAAGGATGTCGACCTTACCGTAGTCCGACACCAATTCTATTATTTGGTTGTGGGTGAATTGCACGTATTTTTCCCATTTTTCCGGGTGCAGTTTCGGGTCGTAGTTCACATTCCGGTCAAAGGGCGGGAAGTAAGGGTCCCAATAGTTTTCATGATGCCAGTCGGGTTTGGAAAAATAGGCGCCTGCCCATAAGCCTTCGGCCCTAAAAGCATCGAAGATCTCCTGGGTGATATTAGTCCTGGGATCGGTATGAAAAGGACATTGCGGGCTGGTCACCTTATAATCGGTGTACTTCGAATCGAACATGCAGAAACCGTCGTGGTGTTTGGTGGTAAAGACCACGTACTTC
Source organism: Phaeodactylibacter sp. (assembly GCA_020436535.1). Lineage (GTDB taxonomy): Bacteria > Bacteroidota > Bacteroidia > Chitinophagales > Saprospiraceae > JACJXW01. The sequence continues at coordinate 1,111 of JAGQXQ010000064.1, read as the reverse complement.
ATGCCGGCGGCCCGGGCGGCTTCGGCCCATTTCTCCGGCTCGAACTCAGTGGGGTTGAATGTTTTTTGAAGCCCCTCGTACTCTTGTTTATAGGCATAGTAATTCATGGGGTTCTCTCCTTTTTTACGCTCGCACCAGCCGTAATCCTCGGGGCAGAGCGACCAGGACTCCACGATGCCCCATTGGCTGTAGGCGCCCCAGTGCATCAGCAGGCCGAATTTCAGGTTTTGCCATTCTTCCAGTTTCGCCAGTACCAAAGGGTCGGTTTCGGGTACATAGCGTTCTTCTTCGAGGACGGGCTGGGAAAGGAGCCGGAGCCCCAGGATCAATAAGGTGGAAAGTAGGAAGTACTTTTTCATGGATGTTGGAGTTTCATACCAGCAATAATACGGAAAAGCACTAAAAACCGATCCACTTTTAGTCACAGCTGTAACTATTCGGCATCGATGGGCATTTTCTGCCGCTGTCTCCAATGATGCTGAATAGTTACTCACAGCTTTAAAAAGAAATGGGGGGAACACCTGTTGAAATAAAAAAGAGCAACAAATTCACTTAAAAAAGGGGAGGATAAGAAAAAAAAATTCCTAATTCATCTTGAAATAACAGAAATTAGACGAGTTTTTTATTTTAATATTATGAATATCATGGTATTAAATTAAATATTTAATTTCTACAAACACAGTAATTCGAAAAATTGTACCGTTTGTGCTTCGGGAAATTGTAGACATTTGTATCGTCAACAAAAAAGAACGACAGTTGGCAGGTGCTCTTGAAGAAGAGTACAGCAAAACGACTTACTACTAACAAAGATGTAATCCCACGAATGCAATAATCCCATGAAAGATTTCGAGGGTATCAAAG
>JAGQXQ010000064.1:0-205 GCA_020436535.1 Phaeodactylibacter sp. | reverse complement strand
AAAGCTCTTTGAATGACCGGCCCATTAGTGGCCGGTTTTTTTTTGCGAAAATGGCACGTATTCCCGATGACAAAAGCCATTGTTATTGCGGCCGAAAGTGGGCATCTTGTATCTAAAGGATATCACTTCCCGGCATGAGTACAAGGCCCTGCATATGTTTATTTGCGTTCTTACTCTCAGTACTCTGTAAATTAAATAACTATTC
>JAGQXQ010000399.1 GCA_020436535.1 Phaeodactylibacter sp. | reverse complement strand
TGATCACGTTGCGGATCACGTTGCCCGGCTGCGGGCCAAAACCTTCGTTGAAGTTGATGCCCACGCTTTGCAGGTGGCAGTACGACATGAGGGTGCCGCCCTGAGAAGGATAACCGGGCAGGGAGCAGCTGCCTTCCGTACTGCCGGAGCAACCGTCGATGGCGGTATTGTTGCCATTCCAGACGCAGGCATGGGTGTGGCGCGAGCCGAAGGTGTGGCCGAACTCGTGCGTGACCACCATCACCGTCCAGGAATAGGTAGGAACGGTGCTATAGGTAGAGTTGATGGAGCTGAAACTCTGGCTGTTTCTGCGGTCGGAAGCGCAAATTCCCGAGAATCCGGCAGCGATGCCCCCGCTGGCCTGGTAGGACACCAACTGCCCCAGAGCGCCTGGCCAGGATCCTGAAGAACCCCAGTAACCTTGGAACTGGCTCAGCATACCGCTACTGGACGTACTCGAATAGGGACTATTGGTCGTCCAGGCAAAAACCTGAGTGAGCACTGTATTGATCGATTCGTTAGCGTACAGAGTAGCCACCTGGTTGTAAACGCCCGTAACGTAATTGGTGGCGCCGACAGCGCCCCCTTTGTCCGTGACGACATCATCATCTACTTCAAAGTATAAACCCACGCAGTCGGATAATGCTCTGGTGCCGGGCTGCGGCTCCAGTTCTTCTCTGGTGTAGCCTATTCCGTCATCTAATGTTTCACAGCTGAAGCCGATATCCTGGAGAACATCCCTATCCTGATAAATGATATACCGTCCCTGCTGGCGGGGCCCCTTCAACTGTCCGACGACCAGGTTGCCGTTCCCTTTGGTACTCAGCATGCCCATGACATCGTGCGGAAAAAAGCTGAAGGCAGCAATTGAGGATCCTCCTTTTAGGATGCCCCGGTAGTGAACACCCAGCTCGATGTCTGCATCAGTGAGGGTTCTTCCATCACTGGTCCGCACGCTGAAATCCTCAGCGAAGGGATTCACTTTTACCAGCAAAACCTCCATTGGAGCTGACTGAAAACTTGCAGGTAAGATTAAGGTCATAGCCTCCGGTTCATCCTGAAGCAATTGCTCCAGCTCATATTGGCTAATATCCAGAATATCGTACTCTTTAGGCGCTTTCTCATCGGTAAGAACAGCGCCCGGCGCCGCCTGAAACAGCTGGACGGGGCTGAATACAACGCCCTGTTCCTGGGCAGACTGCACCAAATGCATGGGGCGGACAGAGGTTTGTCCAAATGCCAGTAAGACTACGAAGGCAAATAGGGTGGTAAACAGAGTTTTCATGTACTAATCTTTTTATTAAAAAAATAGATATACTATCTGCTAACGGGGTGTAACCGTAGCAGTCAAGAATCTTCAGCGACTCGAAGCTTCGGAATAGCTCATTACTTTGTGTTGAAACCGAATTTCAAGCCGAAGTCAGGTGTTGTTCAGTCAGTTATTATTTTCGAAAAAAAGCCACGCCCCAGGGGGCTGTTTGGAAAGAACACTGTAAAACAGGAGTTTTGAAAATATATTTCCTATTTGGAGTAATGGGGAAAATGAAGGGCAGTCAAAGCCGCCCAACTAATATATTGTAATAATTTCGATAAATCTAATAATAATTGGCGGTTACTGCAACAGTAAAGTTAATTTCTGGAGAAATTATTTTTTTCGCCAATAAAAAAACCCCGGCGATATGCCGCCGGGGCTCATCATTCCAAATTCAAAGAAGTACAGGATGCAGGGATGTATCTCTTATATCCTTCCCACTACTCAACGGCCGATCACGGTTAATTTCTCTACTATTTGCGTTTCACCCAGCAGTACTTTCAGCACGTATGTTCCGGAAGGGAGTGCGGACACGTCCAGCAATTCCTGGTTGGCGCCGGGCAGTACACCCAGTTCTTGCTCCAATACCAGTTGCCCGGTAAGGGAGAAGGCCTGAATGTACGCCTGCCCGGCTTGGGGGGAAAGGAAGTTTAGCGTTATCCTGCCTCTGGTTGGATTGGGAAATATCTTTAAAGTAGCAGGTTGGTCATTTTCTTCCAGCAATAAGGGTGCAGCGCCAGACAACTGCGCGGCCCTGTCACAGCTGTCTCCGTCATAGATCCGGATATTCCGGAAATAGCTGTTGCCATTTCGCGGATACCGATCGTGGTCGGCCACAAAGAAGAGGCGGTTGAAACTTCCGGTGTAAAATTCACCTACAGGGATCACATACCGCCGCCAGGTGGCATTGCCCGGATAGTCATTATGACCGTTGACACCCCAGTTCTGAAGGCCAAAGAGTTGGAAGGTGCGGTTGGCGGAAATGCTGTTGTTGTCGTCAAATCCAATACCGTGGATCTCTCCCTGAATAGTGGATCCAAACTCAAATTCAATGACTGTCCCGGGCTTCACTTCATATTCGAGTTCTATCGCCTTCCAGGCATTGCCTCCGATCTTAAGGACTTTGCCGTTCTCGTAGAGGTTAGCGTAACCAATATCCTGGGCCCCTCCAAAGGAAAGGATCTCGTAATCGTTGAAGTTTATGCTAAGGCAGGGGTCCGGATCAGGATTGGGCTCATCGGCCAGGGGAAGGCAAAAGCCGGTAGATTCACTAAAGCCGAAGTTCCCACCGGAGGCGATCATCGCGCCGCTGGTATCCACCAGGGAATAGGCGCCGTTGCCGAAGTTGCAGCAGATACCGTCACCAAAGGAATCGGAGATGTAAAAAGTGTAACAACCATCGGGCAAACAAAACTTTTGCTCCACCAGAGCGCCGTTCGTTGTATTGGGGTACGGCCCGCCCGAATACAGGATGGTATTATTGCTATCCCGCAATTCCCAGCTGGTTTCGGAGCCATAGGCGTCCAGGACAATGGAAAGAGCCAGCTCCTGGCCTGCACAGCTATCCCCGGTGGGAGGAGGGTTATTTCCGCCGTCATCGCCACAAAGCTGCAGGCAGGGAGCGGCATTGGCGGCATTGCGGATGACATTGCCCGGCTGCGGCCCGAAGCCATTGCTGAAGTTGATCCCTGTACTGGAGATGTGGCAATACGACATGATGGTGCCGCCGCCGACAGGGTTGCCGGGCAAAGGGCAGTCTCCTTCGGTATAGCCCGGACATGCATCCAGCGCCGTGCCATTGCCATTCCAGGCGCAGGCGTGAGTATGGCGGGAGCCGAAGAGGTGGCCCAGTTCATGGGCCATCACCATAACGGAAAAGGAATACGTGGGCACAGGGGCGTATGTGGTGTTGATGCTGGAAAAGCTGTGCCGGGGAGAATAGGTACTGCACAGGCCAGACAAGTAAGCAATGCCGCCGCTGGCCTGGTAGGAAACCAGCTGCCCCAGGTCGCCGTTGAAGTTGGGCCGGTAGTTGAGAAACTGGCTCAGCAGGTTAAAGCTATTGGTCCCGTTGTAAGGGCTGGGCACATCCCAAATGTACATTTCGGATAATTTTATGCTGATGCCCTCATTGGCGTAAAGCATGGCCACCTGATTGAATAACCCGGTGATATAATTGACGGCGCCGGTTGTCCCGCCTTTACTTTGGTATATATCGTGGTCTACTTCCAGATAGATGCCAACACATTCGTTCATGGTTCGCTCAGCCACCGGTGTTTGCAACTGTTCCCGGGTATAAGCGGGCCCTTCATCGGAAGTGGCGCAATCGAAGGCCAGCTGGCTTAAGGCTTCATGGTCTTCATAGAGGATATATACCCCTTTGTTTCGTTCCTCCTCCAACGCGCCAAGCACCAGGTTGCCATGAGTTTTGGAGCTGAACAACCCCATTACCTCGCCTTCAAAAAGGCTGAGGGCAGCCACAGAGCCCTCCACTCCTTTGATCACACCCCGGTAATGCAGGCCTGCTGCTACGCTAACAGGCTTGCCCGTAGAGGCCAGCACACTGGAAAATGCAGATGAAGCAATTTCTACCCGGGCCAATTCCAATTCTATCTGCCGGCTGCGGCCGGAGGCAGGTAAAATGAGCACCAGTTGTTCCGGCGGCTGGTGAAGAGCGCTGGCGAGCGCCTCTTCATCCAGTTCCAGAAGGCCATAGGCCGACAGTTGCCGGGACAGTTCGGGATTGTCCTGTTGAGAAGGGTGAAAAAAATCGATTTGGTCAAAGTTTTGGTTATTGGTTTTGGCTGAAGTAGCAAGCTTTGCAGATTGGGATTGGCCCTGAGCATGGCAGCATAGCAAAGCCATTAGGCCCAGTGTGGCCAGGATGATTTTCATCATTTAAATCGGTTTTTGGTTAACAATTCTTTTGGGCATAGAAGTTTAGGGGTTGCTAGTTGCCGGTTACAGGCTAAACTAACAACTCGCCAATGCTCAGCGAGCACCTCTATATCCGGATTAGGCCGTCCTTAATGTGTGTTGGAGTAAAGCGTGTCCATATAATGAGGGAATTTCCCTCTCCCGGGGCCATTTTGGTTTTTTGGAAACAGGCTGAGTGCTGAGGTTTTCTCAGAGTTTGTCTGGAAGGGTAATAATTACTACTTGATGAGATATGATCTGCTACTGCGGTTGGTCGTTATAGTGCAAATGTATAGGGTTCCTTACATATAAACAAAATATTAAACTATTATTTTTTTGATATGAGAATATATTTAATCAATTAGGCGCATGGGCAATTTTATGGTTTCGGGTTGCGTTTTGTATGGTTTTTTTGTTGTAAAGCGCCTTTGCCGATCCAGGATTCACGACTTGTGGGATGTGATGCGTATATTCGATTGTTAAAAACGTAACTTTCCCCTTTATCAACAGACGGGAAATTCTTGTCAGGTATTCTTTCAAACCAAGGAAAAAATGAATTTCAAGAAACTGAAAACGACTTTTGAATTTACCAGAAACCTTTTTACCACCGGCGCCATTTCCGAGACCAGCCGGGAGGTGGAAGTAGAGATCTGCAGCAAACTGCCCAAAGGGGATCATAAAATCATAGTGGAGTATGGAATGGGCCACGGAAACATCACCAGAGAGATACTGAAGAACATTTCCCCTACGTCTAAAGTATATGCTTTTGAAGTGAACGAAAGATTTTGCCAGCACGTCCAGGAAGAGATTCAGGATGGCCGTCTGGTTATCATCAACGACAGCGCGGAACACGTGAGGGAACTCGTCAAGGAGAACGCGGTGGACGCCTTTATCGCCTCCATTCCCTTTACGTTCCTTTCTAACGAAGTGGGCCAGAAAATAATACAAGACTCATACGATATGCTGTCCGCCGATGGGTACTACAGCCAGGTGTTATATACGAGGTTCAACTACAAAAAATTTGTGCGCATCTTTGACGAATGTAGCATCACTAAGATCCCTAATATTCCTACTGAATATATTTATCATTGTAAAAAACTGAGTAGCCATGAGTGACAAATCTGCATTCGGAAAATTCATAGAGGCCATTATTGATTTTTTCAAATATTTTCTTTCCCGGAAGAAAAAACCTTAGTGTGTATTGTGCAGTCGACCCCATGTCGAAGGAGCGAAAAACGCCGCTGGATTTTTGTTATGTACTCTGGAACGAGTACAGCCTGCCTCTAAAAAAATGGTTGGAACAGCAAGGGTTCCGACAGGAACAGTGCGGGCTGGCCAGCACCCCTCACTTTCGGGATAGTTATGGCCTTTACCATGACGAACGAGGGGAACCTGGCTTCAGCGGCGTCATCCGAAAACCAGACAGCAATGAATTGGCATTGAGCAGTATCCCCAAAGGAAAACCCATGGCAGCAGTCCTGTCCTTTGGAAACAGATGAGATAGCTATCCGGTTCTTGCTGCACAAACCAGGGTTCACCTTGCTGGGCCGATGGAATACCGGCGCCGCTCAATGGGTGTCTTTTGAGGTGCGGTTTATCCCCTACCCCATTTCCGCCACTACTTCTTTCACCTCAGGGATCATGCGCTTCAGCATGCCTTCGATACCGGCTTTAAGGGTGACCGTTGAAGAGGGACAGCCGCTGCAGGCGCCCTGCATGGTCAGCACCACGGTGCCCTGGTCCCAGGCCTTGAACTCGATATTTCCACCGTCCATCTCCACGGCGGGCTTGACGTAGGTTTCGATCAGGTCTTTGATCTTCTTGACGATCTCCGCTTCATCCCCACTGTACTCATAGCTGGCGCCGCGCTCCTCTTCTATCTCGGCCATCGCTTCTGCGAAACCATCATTTATGATCTCACCTCCCTCTTCAATGTATTTCTTGATGAATTCCTTCATTTTGAGCATAATGTCCGCCCATTCGTAGTTCATCTCTTTCGTTACCGTAACGAAGTTGTTGCAGATGTAGACCCCCTTTACATATGGCATCTCAAAGATGGCGGTAGCCAGGGGCGACCACTCCTGCGCCAGTTGTTCTTCGCGAAAGTCGGCGGTCCCTTTGAAAAGCATGCGGTTAGTGACAAATTTGAGCGACTCTGGGTTGGGCGTCTGCTCGGTATATAACATTACGGGGCTCTTCGTTACTGGATTGCTCATTATCTATTTACTTTTTACAGTTGTTGTAAAGTGCGTCCTTATTTAGACCAAATCTATGAAAGTTAACAGATAAAAACAAAGGAGGTTTGACGTTCTTTTGGTTTTCTATAAACTTCCGGCTCTAGCCTTTGGCGGCATACCCAGTTTTGCGGGGCCTTCACTGAAGGATATGACCTGTCCAATCTGTTGAATCGCCTGGAAGGGGACTGGCGCCTGGACAAGGAATCCGTCAATGTGGCCACGATCCCCGGAAGAGTAGTGGACGCCAATGCCCATATTCAAAGACACCCCATGGGGAAAAATAACGAAAATTGAGAGCCCT
>JAGQXQ010000398.1:12571-12746 GCA_020436535.1 Phaeodactylibacter sp. | reverse complement strand
AGGGGGGTGTTCATATCCACGGCATTTCCCGGGCTGACGAGTATCTTGGACAGGCTTCCCTGCAACGGCGCACCGACCTCCTTCTCTGTTTCCGCTTTGCGGTGGATGACAACATCCATCTTAAGGTTCCGGTCGTGGACTGGTATGGACCGGGTCTGGCCGTTGAGCTGGAAGA
>JAGQXQ010000398.1:11102-12558 GCA_020436535.1 Phaeodactylibacter sp. | reverse complement strand
GGTTGCCCTGGAAGTCCGGCTCGGTCATGTTGAGGTACTTGATGAGCAGGTTCTTGCCAGGAGCCAGGCTGACGACGATCTCTTCATTGAATTTCAAACCAAAAAAGAAGGCCGGGCTGGGCAGAGCGCGGATCAGCCCGAAATTTTCATAGTGCTCCCGGTAATCTTTGTAAACTTTCGGATATAGTTTGTAGGAAAGGAAGTTTCTGAAATCCAGGTGATCGCCAAATTCTTGCTGGAAGGCAGGGAATTCCGTTTTAAAGTCAATCGGCTCCAGGTGGGCGTTGGGGCGCTCGGTGTAGGGCTTTTCATCCTTGAGCACCATCTTCTGGATATCCGGCGGGAAGCCGCCCTCGGCCTGCCCCAGGTCGCCCCGCATCAGCGCTTTGACGCTGTCGGGGAAGGAAAGCGAATCACCTCGCTTAAGGATATCCTCCTTGGACAAGTCGTTGGAAGTCATGAACATAGCCATATCGCCCACCACCTTGGAAGAAGGCGTCACCTTCACGATATCACCGAACAGGTCGTTGGCGATCTGGTAGTTCTTTTTGATGGTTTCGAATTCCTCTTCGAGGCCCAGTGAGCGCGCCTGGGGCCGCAGGTTGGAATATTGCCCGCCAGGGATCTCGTGGTCGTATACCTCGGCGGTGCCTGCCCGGAGCTCCGTTTCGAACGGGTAGTAGTAGCGCCGCACTGATTCCCAGTACGAAGAGAACCGGTTGAGAGATTGCAGGTCCACCGGATGTTCCCGCTCGTGCTGCTCCATCATGGCGGCGATGGAGTTGAAGTTGGGTTGGGAGGTCAGGCCCGACATGGAACTGATGGCTACGTCCACCACGTCGACGCCCGCTTCGATGGCCTTGACGTAAGTCGCCGCCTGAATGGAGGAGGTGTCATGGGTGTGCAGGTGAATGGGGACATGCACCGTGTTTTTCAACTCAGTGATCAGCATTTCGGCAGCCAGCGGCTTCAGCAGGCCCGCCATATCCTTGATGGCGATGATGTGGGCGCCTTCGTCTTCCAGGCGTTTGGCCAGGTCGAGGTAGTAGGCCAGGTTGTACTTGGGGTGGCCTGGGCTGGAAATATCCCCGGTATAGCAAATACAAGCTTCGGCTACGCTATTGGTACGTTCGCGGACCGTGCGGATGCTCACCTTCATGGCTTCCACCCAGTTGAGGGAGTCGAAGATGCGGAAGATGTCAATGCCCGCTTCGGCGGCCTCTTCGATGAACTTGACGATCAGGTTGTCGGGGTAAGCGGTGTAGCCTACGGCATTGGAGCCGCGCAGCAACATCTGAAAACAGATATTGGGAATGGCCTGGCGGAGAAACTCGAGCCGCTTCCAGGGGCATTCCTTGAGGAAGCGCAGGGACACGTCGAAGGTGGCGCCACCCCATACTTCCATGGAGAATACGTCATTGGGGTGGTGCTGTGCGAAGCTGCGGGCTACCTTCAT
>JAGQXQ010000398.1:0-10994 GCA_020436535.1 Phaeodactylibacter sp. | reverse complement strand
AGCCCTCCGGGCCGAGTTGCTGCAGCTTCTGGCGGGTACCGTCCGGCACGGGAGCGTGGGGGTCGTAGGCCGGCACCACCGGAGTAATGAATTCTATACTGGAGTCAAAGTGTTTCACATCCGGATGGCCATTGACGATGATGTCGGCCAGGTAACGCAGCATCTTGGTACCCCGGTCTCTCCAGTTGGGCGGCTCCACAAGTTGAGGGTTTTCCTTAATGAAGTTGACCGTTGCTTTACCTTCCTGGAAGGTCTCATGCTGCAGGAGGTTGAGCAGGAACCCGATATTGGTCTTCACTCCGCGGATGCGGAACTCCCGCAGGGCGCGATGCAGGCGTTGGGAGGCGCCTTTCTGGGTCCGCCCCCAGGCGGTGACCTTGACCAGCAGGCTGTCGAAGAAGGGCGATATTTTAGCGCCTGGAAAGGCGCTGCCGGCATCCAGCCGAATGCCCATTCCGGCGGCGGAGCGATAGGCGATGAGTGTGCCGTAATCTGGTGTAAAGTCATTGCTCGGTTCTTCAGTGGTGACCCGGCACTGTATGGCAAAGCCGCTCAGCTCGATATCCTCCTGGCTGTTGATGAAGATGGTCTTGTGGTTTAGCGGATAGCCCATACCGATCAGGATCTGAGAGCGGACGATGTCAATACCGGTCACTTCTTCGGTGACCGTATGCTCCACCTGTATCCTGGGGTTGACTTCGATGAAGAATATGTTCTCCTCTTTATCGACGAGGAACTCCACCGTACCGGCATTGCTATAGTTGGCCTGGTGCGCCAGGCGCAGGGCATATTCGTAGAGTTTGTCCTTGGTTGGCTGGCTGAGGGTGAGGCAGGGCGCCACCTCTACGACTTTTTGGAAGCGCCGTTGCACGGAGCAATCCCGTTCGTACAGGTGCACGATATTGCCGTGTTTATCTCCCAGGATCTGAACCTCGATGTGCTTGGGGTTGTCGATGAACTTCTCCAGGAAAACGGTATCATCTCCGAAGGCAGTCCGGGCTTCGCCGCGGGCCTCATCGTATTGCTTCCTGACCTGGGAGGCTTCCCTGACTACGCGCATACCCCGGCCGCCGCCGCCAGAGGCCGCTTTGATCATGACCGGAAAGCCGATGCGTTCGGCTTCGCGCAGGGCGATCTCGGCAGAAGTTAGCGCCTCTTTACTGTCCTCAATAAGCGGTACTTCCGCATTGCGCGCCAGTTTTTTGGCCGCCACTTTGTCGCCCAGCAGGCTCATCGCCTCCGGAGAGGGCCCGATGAACTCGATGCCCTCCTCCCGGCAACGGGTGGCGAATTGGATGTTCTCGGAAAGGAAACCGTAACCGGGGTGAATGGCGTCCACCCCGTTTTCCTTGGCGACGGTGAGAATCTCTTCGATGTCCAGGTATGGTTTCAATGGCTCGTCATTCGGGCCGATCTGGTAAGCCTCGTCGGCTTTGTAGCGGTGCAGGGAGTAACGGTCTTCCCAGGTATACATGGCGACGGTGCGCAGGTTCAGTTCGGAAGCCGCCCGCAATACGCGGATGGCGATCTCGCCACGGTTGGCGACCATGAGTTTTTCGAAACGCTTCTTCTTCGGTTGCATTCGTTGTATTGATTGGCCAGAAAATGGTTTTGGCTTGTATCGGCAGGGCAGTAGTAGAGGGCCAAAAGATACGCAACTGCAGGCAAATGGCGAAGAGACAAGCAGGATAATTGTAGGTGGAACAAGTTTGAATGAACAACTATGTCCCCAATGAAATGGTTATTAGGTAATGCTATTGCTCAATCTTAACATTTCCCTTTATGACTAAACCCCCTATTTATCCCTGGTTTGACCGTTCTTTCCCTCAATTGCTGGATGCACGTTTACTGCCGGCCATTCTGGAACGGCTGGCTAATACACCGCTCAGGTTGCGAGCTAAGCTGGCCAATCTGCCGGCCGGCTTGCTGACACTTAACCCCATGGGCAAATGGTCCGTCCAGGAGCATATTGGCCACCTGCTGGACCTGGAGCCTCTCTGGCAGGGGCGCTGGGTGGATATTACCCACGGCGCCGTTACCATGCGGGAAGCAGATTTGAGCAACCGCGCCACGCAGGAAGCCAGCCACAATAAAAGCTCATTGGCAGCTCTGCTGGATGAGTTTGAACAGGCCCGCCAGGCTTCTATCGTACAGTTGCGGCAGTTCAGGGCAAAAGACCTGGAGATGAGTTCCCTTCATCCGCGACTGGAACAACCGCTCAACGTCACGGGCCTGGCTTACTTTGTCGCCGAGCATGATGACCACCACCTCGCGTTTATGAGCCGGATAATTGAAAGGCACAGGGGCTAGGAGCCTGTCGGAGAACCATTACCTGGCTTTCTTTAGTGTATCTTCACTATTTTCCATATTCCGGTGGACGTGGAGCCCTCCAATCTTAGCCTCAGCAAGTAAAGGGTGTTCGGTAATTGCGTCAAGTCAATTGAGGCGCCTGAAGGAGCTAGTACTATTTGTCCGCTGAGAACTGGTTTCCCACTTGAATTAAATAGATCGAACCACCCTTCTGACCGGGCGTCGTAAGTGATTGTAAGCCATTCGTTCGTTGGGTTCGGGAATACCTGAACTCCTGGAATGGCATTACCATCGCGGACCCTGGTGATGAGGTCCTGGCCGTTGCAGTCTTCGTCTATACCATTGTTGGGGATTTCTTCGGCTCCGGGGTGGATGTCGGGATTGGTATCGTCACAGTCTGTGCTATCAGCCACATAACCTTCGGGCGTGTAATCGCAAATGGTGGCCCAATCCTCGTTGCTGCCGTAGCCGTCCTCATCAGTGTCGGCGTATACGGTATCGTTACAAGGCATTTCGGGGGGGCAGATGGTTCCGGGCCGGCCGTCGATTCCGTTTATTCCGGCTCCATCCGTGCCGTGGCCACCGGGGGTGCCGTTCGGTTCGCCGGCACGGCCTCCTTCACCCCCGATACCGCCGATGCCCTGTCCTCCTGTGCCGCCTGGGTCTCCGCAGTACTGGCCGTCGCCCCCGTTGCCGCCCATGGCATCGCCTCCATTCCCGCCGCTACCCCCGTTTCCGCCGTTGTTGGGAACTGATCCGGAGTTGTTGCCGCCATTTCCACCATAACCCCCGGTACCACCAGTGGCTTTGCCGCCATTGCCGCCGTAGCTGCCGCTGCCCCCCATGCCGGCGACGGCGTCGCCCCCCTCGCCGCCATTGCCTGTATAATTGTGATAAGCTCCATTGCCACCGTTACCACCGCGCCCACCGGCAGCAGTTCCGCCCTTTCCTCCCGGGGCGCCATCGCCATTGCCACCGCTGCCACCGGCGCCATTGCCTCCTCTACCCCCATGGCCGCCATTGCCTGGATTCCCAAAATTGTTCAGGCCGCAATTCCCGCCGCTGCCCGCCGTGCCACCGTAACCGTTGCCGCCCTCACCGCCGGGGTAACCAGGGGCTCCATTTCCACCGCGCCCTCCGAAACCTTGTCCGCCGGGAGCGCCATTCCCCGCGTCAGCAATGCCATATGAATTTCCACCGCCGCTGCCGCCGTTACCACCGTCTCCCCAGCCCCCGCTGCCACCGGCGCCATCGGGGGTAGTGCTGCCGTCGTGCCCAAAGCCGTCGCCACCCGGCCCTCCGGTGTTGGCTTCCCCACAATAGCCGCTTCCACCACGGCCGCCGCCGCCTCCGGAGCCTCTACGGCCATTACCATTGTAAATCCCACCATATCCATCGCCTCCACGGCCGCCAATACCAGGCACTCCATTGCCGCCGTTGCCACATCGTGTGGTGCCGCCGCTCCCTCCACATCCCCCTCTGCCGTCGCCGTCGCCCCCCCGGCCCTGGCCGCCCTGGCCGCCTACCCCTCCGTCACCACTGACCCCATTGGGCCCTCCGCCGCTACCACTCCAGCCGCCGTTGCCCCCGCAACCGGCATAGCCATTACCACCGCCACTACCTGTAGTGCCGCCGTTTGCTTCACCGCCATCTCCACCCTTCCCGCCGTGGCCACCATCGCTGCTGACCGCTGGGTCGTTAAAACCACTTCCACCACTGCCGCCGTGGCCGCCCATTCCGCCCCTGGCGCTTCCGGCGGAACTAGTGGCACTTCCACCGTCTCCACCATCACCGCCTGGGCAACCGTCTTCACCAGGAGCCATACCGTTCCCTCCTGTTCCTCCATTCCCGCCATTCCCGCCATTGGCCTCGCCAATTTCCATCATGTTGTCGCCGGCCGCTCCCGGAGTGCCCGGGACACAGGAAAAAAGCACATCGCCTCCCAATCCTCCGTTACCACCGCCGCACGTATAGGCGCCGGGAAGGCCTTCTCCGCCATTTCCTCCATTGCCGCCCTGGCAGTAGTTGGCGCCTTCACTCATAATTGCCTTGCCGCTGGCCAGCAGGGTGAGCGTGCCGCCATTGCCTCCGTCCCCACCTGCTCCACCGTGGCCGCCGTTTCCAGGCTGCAACATGCCGTGTAATTCCAGCCGTTCTCCAAACAACAGCAGGCTGCCACCATCGCCGCCATTCATGCGGATTGCCCGCAGAGCTCCAGCCAACTCGTTTTTACTGGAGAGGAGCAGGCTCAAAACCATCGGGCAACTGTTGTCCGCCACGGCAAGCTGCTCCGGTTCCCCGGCCTGGCTGCTCCAGCCATCGCTCAGGTGGATAGTGCCGTTGACTTCAATGCTGCCCTTGGCCAGGATCACCAGGCTCTGCCCTGGTTCGCCGGGAGCAGAGACGGGCGATCCGCTAATATCGCCGTCGATGCGTACGTCACCAGTGCAGTACAAAAACAGATCGCCTTCCAGAGAAAGGGTTTGTCCAGCCGGCAATAAGAAAGATGAGACGAGCCGCCTTCCTTTCGTTGGTAAGCCGGCTGTTACGTCCTCTGGCTCTAACTCTTCCATGGTGCATCCAAAAGAATACGCTTCTTCAAGAAAATCCTGCAGGCGGGGAGATAAAACCATTGGTTGCCGGGCAGATGAAGCATTATTGATTCGGAAATAATTCAAAACTTCAGCAGACTGGGCCAAAGTTGTTGAGGTGAGCATAATTCCGAACAACAAAACTATTATCCTTCGCCCGAAGGAAGGGAAGTATTGTCCGTATAGCCATTGTCGTCCATACTGATACCTTGTGTTTGTTGTTTTTCTCATAGCATTGTCCATTTTATCGCCAAAACCCAATTTAAGAGTCTTGGGCTCTGGCCCTTTCGTTATTGAGAAAAGTTGAATCAATTTACCGGTTTCTCTTCTTTGGAGGAATGATTTTCGTCAAGGAGGATGCTTTATGAATAATGTTATCAACTTAACAGGCCTGGACGAAAGAGGGAAAGGAGAGGAAGGCAGGAGATGGAAAAAGGCGCCGCCATCACTGTGCGGCCTTCCGCAAATTAAAGAGTTGGTAAGTTTCTGGGCCGAATAATTTCCGGAGTTCAGGACGGAAAAAGGAGGTCAATCAAACAGGTACTCAATATCTCCCTTGGAAAACGAGGCTTTTCCGGCCTCGCCGATTATATCCTCCGCCAGTTGAGATTTTTTCTCCTGTAGTTTGAGTATCTTCTCCTCGATGCTGTCTTTGGTGATGAATTTAATAGCGATGACGTGCTTATCCTGCCCGATCCGGTGGGCTCGGGCGATGGCCTGCTGCTCGGTGGTGGGGTTCCACCAGGGATCCAGTATGAAGACGTAGTCGGCGGCGGTCAGGTTCAGCCCTGTGCCGCCGGATTTGATGGAAACGAGGAAGGGCTGAACGTCGGGATTCTCCTGAAAGGCCTGGATGGCCGCCTCTCGCTGTTTGCTGTTCTGGCTGCCGGTGAGCCAGGCGTAGGAGAGGTTATGAGATTCGAACTCCTGCCGGTAGAGTTCCAGGTGTTTGACGAAGGAACTGAAAATGAGGGCTTTATGCCCGCCCCGCCGCACTACTTCCCAATGTTCCATGACATCATTGAACTTGCCGCTCTCTTTTTCGTAATCCTCCATCGCCATTTTGGGGTGGTTAGCAATTTGCCTCAGCTTGGTGAGGGACTGGAGCACCTGGAAGCGGAATTTTGGGTTTTCACCCTGATAATTATCCAGTAGGAAATTGCGGGCGGCGGACTTTTCCCGTTCGTACAGGCGCTTCTGCTCCGACGCCATCTCTGAGTAGAAGAGTTTGGTAGTCAGGGGTGGCAAGTCACGGGCTACTTCTTCCTTGGTACGGCGCAGCAGGTAGGGGTTGGCGAGCCGGCGCAGGCGGTTTTTCTTTTCCTCGTCGTTGTATTTTTCGATAGGGGTGATAAATTCCCGTTTGAAGAAATTGAAGCTGCCCAGCAGGTTGGGGTTGATAAACTGCATTTGTGCCCAGAGATCGGAAAGGGAGTTCTCGATGGGGGTGCCACTGAGGGATATCTTATGGCGGGCTTCCAACTCGTTGATGGCTTTGAATACCTTGCTGTCCTTGTTTTTGATCTGCTGGCTTTCGTCCAGTATGATGTATTCAAATTCCAGTTCCTTTAATAATTCTACATCTCGCAGGGCGGTTTGGTAAGTGGTCAGAATAACATCGAAGCGCTGCAACAGCCGACGGTCCTTGTGACGCTTGGGGCCGGTGTGGCGGTACACCTGCAGGCTGGGAGCAAACTTCTGTATTTCAGCTTCCCAGTTGAATACCAGGGAAGCCGGCAGGATGATCAGGGCGTTCAGTGGTTTCAGGAAATCGTTATCGGCGGGCGTTTCGAAAAGGCCGAGCTGTCGGCTGTTGGAATTGGTTGCTGTCGGCTGTTTTCCCTGTTGTTCTTTGGCGTAAAGGAGGGCAGTGATCGTTTGGAGGGTCTTACCCAGGCCCATATCGTCGGCCAGGCAGGCGCCCAACTGGTTTTCATAGAGCTGAACCAGCCATTTGACTCCTTCCAACTGGTAGGGGCGCAGGCTGGCCTTCAATAGGGGAGAGGGTTGGAAATCGGCCAGGCTCTCCTCTTCTTCAATGGCTTCGGCGCCCTCCTGTATTCCGATCTCATCCAGCAGCGTGTACTGGCTTTTGGTAAGCCGGAGATGTTCTTTTTCCTTTTTTCCAAACTGGAAGATGGCCTTATAACGGGCCATCCATTCCTGAGGGATAACGAAAATGGATCCATCAGGCAGTTTGTAGAGCCGGCTGCCTTCCCTGATATGCTTGGCCAGGGCGGTAAAAGGGAAGGAAAATTCGCCGACCGTAACGGTGCCATAGAGGTCAAACCAGTCGTTTTGCTGCTCCGTATTCAGGCTCAATTGAGCCTTGTGCAGGCAGGCAGGCTGGCCATCTATGGCGGGCTCGCGTACCTCAAAACCGGCTGCTTCCAGAGCCGGCCGTTGTTCACTGAGCCATTCCAGTAAAAAGAAGGGGTCTTCAGTAGCCTCTTGGGGCTGGAAGTAGCTTCCGGTTTTGTTGCTCAGCCCAAACCCTTCCAGCTTTTTAAGGAAAGCCTGCTCCTGTTCAGGGGCCCGGGCCGCCTGAAGGATGCGGGGCTCTTCCCCATCTCCGAACTCGAGGGCGGTGCGTTTTTCCTTTTTATCACTCCAGTTGAACGCTGCGCCTGGGTAGATCATTTGTACCGAAAGCACCCAATGGTTGTCGAACAGGTCCAGTACGGGTTCTAACCTGCACGCCTCCAGGTTGTCGTGCTGTACTATTTCAAAGCCTTCGGCTTCAATCTCGGCCCGGGCAGCTACCTTGAGGATGAATTTCTGGAAATACGTTTTAACCGACTTCTGAGGAATAATGACTTCCTCTTTTTTCTGGAAAGGCTTAACCATATTTCCGTTGATATCCGGCGCCCGGTACAATTGGTAATCGACGAACAGCCAGGCGGGGTAGTTGGTGATGGGAATGACTTCCCGGGAGTGAATGGGCCATGCTCCGGCTCCGTCTGCCAGTTGCAGGCGGTACCGGACACCAGTTTCCTCTCGGGTGAAAAAGAGGCGGGTTTCCAGCGGTTCCTCTTTGTATTCCAGAAGAAAGTCCTTGACCAGCACGGTGCGGTTGACCTGCCAGGTAAGAGGCAGCCGGTGTTGGCAGGCAATGCCTAACAATTCATCCAGCAGGCGATGGCAGTAGTTGGCAATAGCGCGCGCCAGCTCTTTGTCTTCCATGAGCGCTGACAACTCTTTTGCCCTTTTCTTTGGTGGGTTGAAACGCTTTTCAAGGGCCTTGGGTTGTAGCTTTTCGACAATCTGAAAGAGACGCACATGGCCTGGATGGAGGGATAATCCCAATGCCCCGGCGGTTTCAGGCAGTGCCTTCTGGACGATATGCGTCAGCTGGCCGTTCCGGTCTTTGCTTACGATGTAAGCCATGGGCAGGAAGAACCCTTCCACAGCAGGGTAGAGGTCATAGATGATCTCGAGTTCGGCTTGTTTTATCTGTTCGGTGAAGAGCTGCATGGGGTGGATTAATAGTTGTTTGTTGTCGGTTGTTTGTTGATAGTTGTTGGCAAAACGGACAACCAGCGACAAACAACGAAGCAGGAGGGCAAACATAAAGAAAAAAGAGGCGAAGGACAAGGAAGCAATGGGACAACCTTTTTTTACTGTTCTAGCTGTTGGCCCCGGTTGATATTATCCTCAACAGCAATAGTTTTTTTCTTGAATAGTTTCAAAGTCGTTTTGTAGCCGTTGATAACCGCAATTACACCCAAAATCTTACCTTTGCTGCCATCGTAAGCCAATGAATAGTGAGTACTATCAAACAGCCATTCAAAATACCTTTTTTTTCCCGTGAGTCCGGGGGCGTCATCCTGGTCCTGGTCCTGATGGCCGCCTTGATAGCCCTTCGGTTTCCCGACTTTTTCCAATCGCCCAATGATGGCGTCATTGAACGCTATGGTGATGGTTATAAGGTATATGCGGTGATGGAATACCACGCCCGTTACGATACCTCCTGCACTTATTACCAGGGCATGAACTATCCCTACGGCGAGCACGTGATCCCGGCTGACGCCCAGCCTTTGGTCTCCAACACGGTTAAGTTCATCAGCACCTATATTATAGATATTACAGGCTATACCCGGGCTATCCTGCATTTCAGCCTGCTGTTCTCCATTTTGTTGTGCGCCTTTTTTCTGTTTCGGCTGCTGATCAGGCTGGAGGTGCCCGTTTGGTGGGCGGTGGCAGTGGCCATTGGCATTACCTTCTTATCGCCCCAGCTTCACCGTATGGTTTCCCATTACGGCCTGTCTCATGCCTCTGCCCTGGCTATTGTCCTCTATCTGCTGCTGCGCCTGGACGAAACGAAAAGCTGGCGGATGAGCGCCTGGATCGCCCTTACGGTCTTTTGTTATTCCATGATCCACTTTTACTTCTTTGCCATCCTCGCTTTCTTTATTTCGTTCTATTTTTTATTCAGTTTCCTGCGGCGGCCGCGGTGGCAGAAGCTTCCTCGTTATGCATTCCACTATAGTATACAAATTCTTTTGCCTCTGGCCTTCTTTTACTTCTGGATGTATCATGGCGACCCCGTTGAGGGCAGGACCAACCAGCCCTGGGGTTTTTTTGTATTCCATTCCATTTGGGAAGGGGTGTTTACTTCTCTTTTTCAGCCTCATTTTCAGTGGGTGGACGGAAACATCATTCGCATCGAACAAGTGCAGTATGAAGGCGCCGCCTATATTGGCCTGGTAGCTGGAATCGGAACGCTGATTTTACTGGTGCGCTGGCTGGCGGCGGGTCTCCGGAAGCCCATTATCCGGGCTGGCGGCGGGCGCAATGGTTACCTCAATAAGATCTTTTGGGCGGCGGTGGTTCTGTTGCTTTTTTCCTTCGGCTATCCCTTCACCATTCCCGGTTTGGAATGGCTATTGGACTATGCCGGGCCTATACGGCAGTTTCGTTCTGTCGGCCGGTTCAACTGGGCGTTTTATTATGTGATCAACATCATCGTTTTTACGGAACTCTGGCAATGGGCCAAAGGGCGGCAATGGCGGGTCGCGCTGTCTGTAATGGCCCTGGCCCTGTTATATTTTGAGGCATTTAACAGTATTTATGCTGTTAAAGTAGACCTGGACGAGGTGCCGGAGCTGGAGGCCGGTAAGCGCTATTCGGAGATTGAGGGCATCAATTACCAGGAATTTCAAGCCATACTCACGGTTCCGTATTTTAATGTTGGGTCGGACAACCTCTGGTTTCACGGTGAGGGCGAGATCGTTCCGCGCGCGCTTACGCTTTCTACTCAAACGGGCTTGCCCACTACTAGCGCTATGCTGACCCGGACGCCGCTCTGGCAAACCCTCCGGCAGGTGCAGCTTATTCTGGAACCTTACCGCCGGCCGGCTATCCTGGATGATCTTCCCAATGATAAGCCGCTTCTGCTCCTGGTAGCCAATCATCAGTTCGAACAGCAGAAGGAACGATATCAGCATTTGCTGGAAGGAACTCAGTTATTATATGAGGCCGACGCATTTCGCCTCTTTAGGCTGCCATTGGCCACTTTCAGCGAGCGTATTGAAAGCAGCGTACGAGAGATCAATTATACCTTGAATACCGATACCCTTTCCCTTTATCCACAAGGTTCCTTCTTGTCGAGGGATAGCAACCTAACATTTTTCTACGAATCTTTTGACAGCCTCAGAACGGATGATTACTACCGGGGAGGAGGAGCGAAGCAAGGGCCGGCAGAGGCCGGGGTGATAGCCTTTGACGGCTCCATACCGGGGCAGGCGGCGCAGGGCTGGTACACATTTTCAGTATGGATGTATGTGGGCGAAGACCTTCGCGCCCGGTCTGAGGCCCAGATCCTTGAATATTTGCCCGAAGGAGAACAGGAGGTTTACCAACTGCGGTTTCAGGTATACGGAAATATTAAGGCTATTGATAACGACGGCTGGGCGCTGCTGGAGTTTCGGTTTATTCCTCAACTGGCAGAATCGCATATTCGCTTCACGATACGCAACGAAGAATTGGGCCGGCAACCTTTATTTCTGGATGAACTGCTCATCCGCCAGGAAGTGGATGAGGTGTACCGCAGAGAAGGTAATTATGTTTGGAAGAATAACCGATGGTTTTCTT
>JAGQXQ010000397.1:2721-3714 GCA_020436535.1 Phaeodactylibacter sp. | reverse complement strand
GCTGCTAATAATTCTTCCAAATCTTTTATCAGCGCTTTACCAGGTGATAAGGTTGGCGCAGTATCGGTTCTTGAATAGGGTACCCTGTCTGCTTCAGCATAATGCCTGCTTTGGGGGCTTGTTTGTTCGTTCTGATTCGGATTAAAGATTGGCCTTCCCTGAGGTGCTGCAAAGTCCTTAATTTGTGTGGAAGCGATGCTGACTGCATCCACATGTTTGCGTAACATGGCAAGAATATCATCCGTGTCGGAAAGTTCTCCTATATCGACCCCCATCTCATTCAATACAGCCAATAGCTTTTCAGTAATTACAATCACATCATTATCCACCAATTCCTGCCATACATCCGGAAAAGCAATCTGAAGCGAATGAAAATCATAAAAGGCAGGTGCTTCAGCAGGGCCTCCAGTCAATGTTAACTCATCTACATTCTTTAAAACCGTAGTATTGTTCGGTCGTTGTTTAACCTTATTGATATTATCGATATTATTGTTTAATAAAAGATCTTCAGGAGATATGATATGCTCTATCAGTTTGTGTACAAATTTCGGAATATCTCCGCTGGACATCTCCTGCGAATCATCTGATTCCAAGCTAGTTACGGAGGATGTATTGGAGCTTTTTTGTTTTTTGCTTGGTTCGACATCATTCCCGGGCAGGGTAACATCTGTGATAGAGGCTGTTTGACCAAATTGCTTTCTAAAAACAGATCCTTCTACTTCCAGTTTTTCAAAGTCAGATAAATAAGGTTGTAATAATTTTCCAAACTCATCTGAGGAAGCTTTCTTCATTTTGGGCACTTCCGAATCCGGCACCTGTACAAAAAGACGTACTGCTTTTGCCTTCTTATTCGCAAAAACGTCTTTGTTGAGTTTGTTTAAATTGCTTTCAATATGTTTTTCAACATCCGCTTTCGTTGTAGGCAGATTTTTGGGGGCTTGCTCCATTTTGAAAAAGGATGGAAGCACTTTGTTTTTAATAATCCCGTCTAGG
>JAGQXQ010000397.1:1473-2520 GCA_020436535.1 Phaeodactylibacter sp. | reverse complement strand
TTATATCTTATTTCCGGTGAATAGAAAAGCAGTGACTCTGTCAGGGATTTATTCGTTTGTTCAGGCGCAAATACCATTAAGAAAAGATCAGGCCGGACTTCTCTGGAGTCGTGAATCTGGAATGCTTCATCCTCATAAGATAATGTAAAAGAGCCATCCTGCCCAGTTAAAACTGATCCGATCCTGTCTCCTACAAATCCCAGGTCGTTTCCTGATTTAGTCCTTGTCTTTGCTTTTGCTGAAGTACTTGCAAGTTCTGCAATAACTTCCTCCGGCTTGGTTTCAGGATCAACATCGTAAACTACCACTAATAAATTGGCAATGCCGGCACCTGTATTAAGTAATGCAATTTTACCTGTGATTGTATTCATTTTATGTTTTTTTTTAAAGAAATCCGCGTTCCATTTCACAATAATGCCAACCCTTCAGCCCCCCTTTTCACTGCTTCAAAACCTTCCGGACAACCGCCCCCTCCCTCGTACTCACCGTCAGCGTGTACAACCCTGACGGCAATGCCTGTAGGTCGAGCGTGGTGGAAAAAGTGTCTGTTTTTGGAAAAACCTGCCGCTCCACCAGCCTGCCCTGGGCGTCGTTGAGCAAAAGCAAAAAATCGAAAGGTTGCGCTGTTTTTACATGCACCGAAGCAAAGTCAGAAGCAGGGTTGGGGAAAACCGTCAGCTCGGCGTCGAGTTGCTTACCCGAAAGGAGGCCGGAAAGCGGGCTGCCTGCGTACTTATACATCCGGGTCGGGTGGTTGGCCGGCTGCCATTCCCCGGCATAACCGACGGTGGGGCTGGCGAATTGCGCATTGCAGGCCAGTTCCGAGCCGTCTCCGATCTCCTGCCAGGACTGCCCCAGGTCGGTGCTGAGGATCGTCTTGAATGGCGGGGCGATGTTGCTGGTGCGCATGGTGGCGAGAATGTAGCGGCTGCCGGGCACCATGGCAAGCGATGAGATTCTGCCCATCTGGAGCGCGGGCAGGTCCGTCCAGCTGTCGCCGCCGTCGGTGGTGAGCCGGAGGTTGACGGCGTTGCTGTTGACATGTTC
>JAGQXQ010000397.1:0-1358 GCA_020436535.1 Phaeodactylibacter sp. | reverse complement strand
CGCTGTTGATGGTGCTGAACCATACCGTGTCGCCGACGACGAAATACCTTCCGGCTACGCCAAATTCACTTAACTGCTGCGGCGGAATGTTGGCACTGGGAACACGGATCCAATTCTGCCCTCCATTGGAGGTGGTGTATATCTCATAAAACGGCGTCGGGTCGGTTGGGGATGGAGCGGGGTCGCCCACGGCGATGCCATTCTGCTCATCCCAGAAATGCACGAAGTTCACGTAAGAAGTGGCACGGAAGAAACCGTCCTCGAGGAAACGCTCCCAGGACTGCCCGCCGTCGGTGCTGCGCACGACCCAGCTGGCGTAGTCAATATCCGTTCCGCTGGCCCAAAGAATGTTGGCATTGACCGGGCAGATATTGCTGGCGTAAGGCTCGACGCCCATTAGGATGGCGCCGCTCTGCCAGGTATTGCCGCCATCGCTGGTTTTCATGAAAGTGAGCTGGTCCGTCGACTGCCAGTTGTAGATGTTGGCCGTGACGGCGTATTTCATGGCGACTGCGGCCGCTACCTGCTCGTCCTCCCCGGCAATTCGGAGGTCATAAACGCCCAACGGCTCCGGCAGGGCGGGCTCGTAGGCTTGCCATTGGGCATGGAGGTGGAAGCTGAATATCAGGATGAGGAATAGGAATAGGGGTTTCATGTGAAAAAAATTAAGGGTAAATGAAATGATGGTTTTGCGGTTTAGAGAACAGGCATAGCAATGCCAGGACAGGTAAAGGTGTCTTCATGTACCTTGATTCTGAAAGATTTAGATGGAAAGGAAAAGTAACTATTTAGCAGGGTCAAGAAGCTCTTGCCACAAAGACACCAAGGCACAAAGATCGCACTAAGGCTTTGTGTAATCTTTGTGTCCGTCCGTTCAGCCGGATAAATTTTTGTGTCTTCGTGGCAATAAAACCGAGTTGGGCGGCAAACCACCTAAATAGTCACAAAGAAAAGGTGTTTTGGGGTTCGTTAGTAAATTTCCTTCAGGATGATTGAAGCGGTTTAAAGCCCATAAAGCCGCCTATTTTCGTATCTATTTAGGTATGATGGTATTCCTGCCTGCTCATCGCAGGTAGGCAGGTCGGTTTTGTGGTATTGCAGTTATCTGATGCAGGCCCACCGTTAGACGAGGTATGGCCTCCAAAAGCATCTGGCCGCAATACCGAAAAACCATAAAACCGGAACACCTAAACAGTCACCTATTTTCTACAAAGGAACAGGACCCGGGCCACTCGCGCAAAGACAAATTTTCAGCTTTGCAAAATTTTTCGGACTGTTTTCATTGTTTTTTTACCGTTTCCTTGAGATCATCAAGCTGAATTTCAGTAAGTTGAATAAAATTGCTTAGTTTGTTTTCG
>JAGQXQ010000396.1 GCA_020436535.1 Phaeodactylibacter sp. | reverse complement strand
CCATACTGATCCGGCATTTCAACATCCCGGCCGAGCAGTTCTGCTGGGAGCAGCCTCTGGAGGCGTTGAATGAGGATTTCAAGCTGCTGGGCTATCTGGTCTTCCTGGAGCAGTTGCTTGAGCAGCAATTCGACAAAAAGATCCCCCTGCTGGAAAACTGCAACACGGCGATCCATACGGCGGAGGATGTGGTGGATTTGATTATGAGGGAGTTGTGAATTTTAGGCATAGGGCCGACCAACAAAAGGAAAAAACAGCATGATCATGGAACCGCTCGAAACTGAGGTCCAACAAAAGAAAAAAGCCAACCGGATAACACTCACCCATGCGGCAATAGCCACCGGGCTGGGGTTCGTTCCCTTTCCCCTTTTGGACGCCGCCGGCATACTGGGCATTCAGCTGTGGATGCTGCGCCGCCTGGCCGAGGCGTACGATGTGCCGTTCAAAAAGAATCTGGCCAAATCGATCATCGGCACTTTGGTGGGCAACATCGGCTCAGTAGGGGCGGTCAAACTGGTTCCTGGCCTGGGCAGCTTATTGGGAGGCGGAATGGTGGCGGTGAGCGCAGGCGCTGCCACTTATGCCCTGGGCAAACTCTTTACCCAGCATTTCAGTCAGGGCGGCACCCTGCTGAGTTTCGATCCGGTGAAGTCGCAGGAGTATTTCCGGCAGTTGTACGAAGAGGGCAAGATTACGGTGAAAGAATTGAAGGCGCAGGAAAACGGCTTTGCGGAAGTACACAACCAGGCGCTGGCCTCCACTTCGGCCCTGAAGCAGGCTAATGAGGAATTAAGAGCGACCATCGCCGCGCTGCAAAACCAACTGGAACGGGGTAAGAAAGACCGCAAATACGCGGTTGTGGCCTTGCAGGAGAAAAAACGCCGGCGTTTCCGGTGGTTGTGGTTGATCCTGGTATTAGTCATGGTTGTCGCGGCCGCCGCCTGGTTTTTTCCGGCGGGCTATTTTAAGGCCGAAGATCTCGCCGCTCAATCGGGCGGCGAAAAGGTAGAAACCGCCGGGGTGGATAACAACGCCTTGACTTCCGCCGGGACGGAAGCCGCCGCCGAGCTTGCCCTGGATACCAGCGCCGCCATCCTGGCCGGCCCCACGGCCGCCGAACTGGAATTTTTACCCGGCTCTACGGAAGCGGTTGTAGCCGACTATATGAGCGCCCTGGACGCCGGTTTCCCCAAGACGTTTACCCTGGATGCGGCCCAATTCGAAGAAGGGGCCGTGATGCTTACGCCGGCAGCCGAAGCGCAAATCGCCAACATCGCCGCGCTGCTGCAGAACTATCCCGCCGCCACCCTGCGCATTTACGGGCAGGCCGATCAGAACGGCGGAACGGCGGCCAACCGGCAGGCGGGCCGCAACCGGGCGCGCCTCATCCAAGAGGCGCTGGAGAAAAATGGAGTGGCGCGCAAACGCATGTCGGCTACCTACCGAGAAAAGCCGGCGCCGCCGGATGGAAAGCGAGGAGCGGAGATCGAAGTAGAAAGACGGGAGCAGGAGTGAAAGGCGTCGTCTAATCGGGGAAAACGCTATTTGTAACAAGGAGGCAAATGTTTGTAACACCGGTGAAAATAAAAACACGGGCATTTCATCTTCTTTGCGGTGCCAAAATACGAACTAAAAGAAATTACGATGACCATATTGGGAATTATTGGCCGGACGGATAATCCACAGGTCCACGATGGAGCGGCGGCTTTAATTGAAGACGGCAAGATCATTTATGCGATCGAACAGGAGCGGTTGTCCCGAAACAGATATGCTTTGGGGGAGGGGGCTTCCGATGCCATAAGGGCATGCCTGGAGCATACCGGCCGGCGGATAACGGATATAGATCATATTGCCTATGGCTGGTTACCAGAACTCAAAAATGGAAAAACAATATCCGAGCACATCAGTCTGTCAGATGAATTAACGTCTGTGATCCTGCCCGCTGAGGTGGAAAACCCACCTCCTATACATTTCGTACAGCATCATTACACTCATGCAGCCGTCACTTATTTCACAAGTGGTTTTGAAAGTGCGGCTGTACTTGTTGTTGACGGTCGTGGAGAAGGAGAGTCTATTTCTCTTTATCATGCTAAAGGTAACAATATTGAGCTCATCGAAAGTTACCCAATGATCTATTCGCTGGGAGTGTTTTATTCTGCGGCAGGGGCATGTGCCGGATTAGGGGGCCCGGGTGCGCATTCTGGCCCGGGTAAGCTGATGGGCTTGGCACCCTTTGGCCAGCTCAGGCAGGAAATTGAATTCTCCTTTGACAAAGATACGGGCCAATTCTACCTGCCGCTCTCGATACGAAAAGCGGTTGATGAGTTGACTGAAATGCCAACGGCAGGGGATATGTGGAAGTTATGGCACCAGTATTATGAGCAACACTTTTATCCATATGACGGGCATAGTAGAATATCCTCGAACTCCTATGATACCATGCACTATGTGGATCTGGCGGCGACCGTTCAGCGCAAGCTGGAGGATATTTGCCAGCGCCTGGCGGAACGGCTGAGAAGCTTGACCGGCGAGAAGAATCTGGTATTGAGTGGTGGTTGTGCGCTCAACTGTAGTATGAATGCCTACCTGAGCCGAAAAAACATTTTCGAGAACATCTACGTTTTTCCGGCTGCCAATGATGCCGGCTGTAGCATAGGCGCGGCTTTGGCGCTATCTTTCACCAAAGAACCGCCGAAGGCCACCCCGCCGAGATTGGTTGCCCCTGCGTTTGGCCGGGCTTATACCGATGAGGAGATTATCGAGGCCATCCGCGCCTATGGTTTCACTCCACAGCAGTTATCCTCCGATGAATTGGCCGAACGCGTTGCGGCCGACCTGGCCGACGGCAAGATCGTAGCCTGGTTCAGAGGAAAGGACGAGTTGGGGCCGCGCGCGCTGGGCCGGCGTAGTTTTCTGGGTAACCCCGCTCAACGGGAGACGCTGGGGAGGTTGAACAAGATCAAAGGACGGGAAATGTGGCGGCCGCTGGCGCCCAGCATTCTTGAAGAGCAGGCGGAGACGGTACTGGAAAGCTCGATGGAACGCGGTTTACACCGCTATATGCTGGGGGTGGCCACCATCCGCCCGGAATGGAGGGCAAAAGTGCCGGCCGTTGTCCATGTGGATTTTTCTACCCGGCCTCATTTCGTTCAGCAAGAACACGATGGGGCGTACTGGAAAATGATCTGTCAATTTTATGAAAAGACAGGTATACCACTGGTGTGCAATACCTCTTTGAATGTAGCGGGGCAACCGCTCGTACACAAGCCGGAAGAAGTTTTGGAGATCTATAACACCCAGGAGGACTTAGAGACACTGGCGCTCGGAGGATTTTACCTAACTAAAGACAAGCCTGTGGAGCATGCCGATGAAGCAAAGGCAGTGGCTAAATTTCAAGCGATTTCAAAATAGAGAACCATAAAGATATAGCAGCGATAATGAAAATTCTAGGAATTATTGGCCAGACAGATAACCGATTCATGCACGATGGAGCAGCTGCTTTAATCGTAGATCATAAAGTAGTTTGCGCCATTGAACAGGAGCGTTTATCTCGGAATAGGTATGCCGTAGGGCAAGGCGCACCCGATGCTGCTGAAGCATGCCTTCAGTATGCAGGGCTCAAACTTTCAGATTTAGACCACATTGCCTATGGCTGGCTCTATGATCTCAAACGGGGTACGAGGCTATCAGATAATATTATTGCATCTAATGAACATACACATGTCATCTTACCTCCTTCGCAGTTTGGTTACGAAGAACCTCCTTCTGTTCATTTTGTACAACACCATTATGCACATGCCGCTGTAACCTATTACACAAGCGGCTTCGAAAGTGCTGCAGTACTCGTGATCGATGGGCGGGGAGAGGGAGAATCCATTTCCCTCTATCATGCCAGGGGTAATGATATTGAATTGATCGAAAGTTACCCAATGGTTTATTCATTAGGATTGTTCTATTCTGCTGCTGCTATGTGTGCCGGAATAGGAGGAAAAGGAGGCTTCTCCGGGCCGGGTAAACTAATGGGGCTGGCGCCCTTTGGCCAGGTCAGGCAGGAAATTGACTTTCATTTTGATGCTGACTCAGGGCATTTTACCTTGCCTCCTTCTGTGCAAAAGGCAGTTGATGAGTTACCTATATCACCCATTGATGGCCATATGTGGCGGTTTTGGTATGATTATTATGAAAAATATTTTTACCCCTACGACGGGCAGGACGGGAAGTCTTCAACAGTATACAATGTAGATCATTACACTGATATTTCAACATCTGTACAACATAAATCCTATGATACGGCACATTATGTAGACCTCGCCGCTTCGGTCCAACGCAAGCTGGAAAACATCAGCCATGGCTTGGCCAAACGCATAAAAAAACTGACCGGCGAGAAGAATCTGGTACTGAGTGGTGGTTGTGCGCTCAACTGCAGCATGAACGCCTACCTGAGCCGACAGAACATCTTCGAGAATATCTATGTCTTTCCGGCCGCTAATGATGCCGGCTGCAGTGTGGGCGCGGCTTTGGCGCTATCCTATGCCATTGAGCCTCCGAAGGCTCCTGCGCCAAGATTGGTTGCCCCTGCTTATGGCAGGGCTTATACCGATGAGGAGATCATCGAAGCCATCTGCGCCTATGGTTTCACTCCACAGAAATTATCCTCCGATGAATTGGCCGAACGCGTAGCGGCCGACCTGGCCGACGAAAAGATCGTAGCCTGGTTCAGAGGAAAGGACGAGTTGGGGCCGCGCGCGCTGGGCCGGCGCAGTTTTCTAGGTAACCCCGCTCAACGGGAGACGCTGGGGAGGTTGAACAAGATCAAAGGGCGCGAAATGTGGCGGCCCTTGGCGCCCAGCATTCTGGATGAACAGGCGGAGACGGTGCTGGAAGGCTCCATGGAGCGTGGTTTACACCGCTACATGCTGGGCGTGGCCACCATCCGTCCGGAATGGCGGGAAAAAGTACCGGCGGTGGTTCATGTGGACTTCACCACCCGGCCTCATTTCGTTCAGCAGGAACACGATGGGGCGTACTGGAAAATGATCCGCCAATTTTATGAAAAGACAGGTATTCCCCTGGTGTGTAATACTTCTCTGAATGTGGCAGGCCAGCCTATCGTCCATAGGCCGGAAGAGGTACTGGATATCTTTAGTACTCAGGACGATGTGCAAACCCTGGCGCTGGAAGGATTTTATCTAACTAAGAAGGAACCGGAAAAAAACGCAGTGGAGTCCAGGGAAAGAACCAGGGTTAAGGAAATTTCCAAGTGAAGAAACAGGAAGAAAATGAAAATATTAGGAATCATAGGTAGTACAGACAGCCCCCTTGCGCATGACGGCTCGGCAGCTTTAATCGAGGATAATAAGATCGTGTTTGCCATTGAGCAGGAACGGCTGACCCGAACACGTTATGCTATGGGCCAGGGAGCTTCTGATGCAGCTAGAGCCTGTTTGCAATATGCAGGCCTTCAACTTTCCGATATCGATTATATTGCTTTTGGTTGGCTCCCAGCACTTAGATCGGGCGAGAAAATATCGAAGGACATAAGCATTTCCAAAGAGCTCACCCCCTTCATTCTGTCGCCTGAGCTGTTTGGTTACAGTTCCCCGCCTCCTGTCCATTTCATACAACATCATTACACGCATGCAGCTGTGGCCTATTTCACCAGCGGTTTTAACAGTGCTGCTGTGCTCGTGATCGATGGCCAGGGAGAAGGAGAATCTATTTCTCTTTATCATGCTGAAGGCAATAAGATTGAGTTGATCGAAAGCTATCCCATTTTTTACTCGCTGGGGATGTTTTACAATGCTGCAGGGCGCATTGCCGGCTTAGGTGGCCGAAACGGGCATTCCGGCCCGGGCAAGCTGATGGGGCTGGCGCCCTTTGGCCAGGTCCGGCAGGAAATTGATTTCTTTTTTGATAAAGAAACAGGACGCTTCTCTTTACCCCCTTCGGTGCAGAAAGCGGTTGATGGATCTCCCGAGCCGCCACGGGCGCCTGCCATGGGGGATTTTTGGCATGACTATTATACCCATCATTTTTATCCTTATCAGCATGCCGGAGAATCCTCGGCAGCTTATGATGTAGCGCACTTTGTCGATCTGGCAGCTTCGGTTCAGCACAAACTGGAGGAAATCTGCCACCAATTGGCAGAACGCGTACAAAAACTAACCAGTGAAAAAAACCTGGTGCTGAGTGGCGGCTGCGCGCTCAATTGCAGTATGAACGCCTACCTGAGCCGACAAAACATTTTTGAGCATCTCTATGCGTTCCCGGCCGCCAATGATGCGGGTTGTAGCATTGGCGCAGCTTTGGCCTTGTCTTATGCCCTGGAGCCGTCGGTAAGCAGGCCGACGAGGTTGGAAGCCCCTGCTTTCGGAAGGGCTTATAGCGATGAGGAAATTATTTCGGCCATTAGCAAATGCGGTTTCCTACCACAAAAATTGGCCTCTGATGAATTGGCGGAGCAGGTAGCCACCGACCTGGAAAACGGCAAGATCGTAGCCTGGTTCAGAGGAAAGGATGAATTCGGGCCGCGCGCCCTGGGCAGGCGCAGCTTCCTGGGCAATCCTGCCCATAGAGAAACGCTCGGCCGTTTGAATAAGCTAAAAGGGCGAGAAATGTGGCGCCCCTTGGCTCCGAGTATTCTGGAGGGACACGCAGGATCGGTGCTGGAAGGCGCTATGGAACCTGGCTTGCATCGATATATGCTGGGGGTAGCCACCATCCGGCCCGAGTGGCGCTCCCGGGTGCCGGCTGTAGTTCATATCGACTTTACGTGCCGCCCTCATTTCATCCGGGAAGCACAAGATGGCCTGTATTGGACAATGATCAACGAATTCCACAAAAAGACGGATATCCCTCTGGTGTGCAATACTTCTCTGAATGTGGCGGGGCAACCCATTGTCCATAGGCCGGAAGAGGTGATAAAAGTTTTCGGAGAACAGGATGATGTGCAAACCCTAGTGTTAGAGAATTTCTATCTGACAAAAGGCAATATGCCAAAAGAAGTGAATACTTATCAACAAACAAGCTCAGTTCTATGAAGTTCTCTCTAGTTGTACCGACTCTGAACCGGGTGAATGAATT
This sequence comes from Phaeodactylibacter sp., assembly GCA_020436535.1. Classification (GTDB taxonomy): domain Bacteria; phylum Bacteroidota; class Bacteroidia; order Chitinophagales; family Saprospiraceae; genus JACJXW01. The sequence continues at coordinate 13,520 of JAGQXQ010000396.1, read as the reverse complement.
GGAGCGTTTATTTCAATCATTCCTCGCTCAGGATTATGGCGATTTTCAAGTGATCGTGGTAGATCAGAACCTGGATGGGCGATTAGATCGATTGATAGCTTCCTATCAAGCCTATTTTCCAATTTTGCATCTCAGAGAATCAAAACGCGGCCAGTCGCGGGCCAGGAATATAGGGTTTAAGCACGTGCAGGGCGATATTGTCGCTTTTCCGGATGACGATTGCCTGTATCCGGAGGGAGTGTTACGGAGCGCCTCCCTGTTTTTTCAGGAAAACCCTTCCCTGGACGGGCTTATCGCCCGAGTTTACGATCTGGACGAAGAAAAAAATGCTTTTCCGGGAGTAGGCAATGATCAATCCCGGGAGGTTGATTACGCCAAGGCATACAAAGATGGTATATCCTGCGGCATATTCTTTCGCGCGCCAATTGCGGAAAAGATACGATTTGATGAGACGCTGGGGCCGGGTGCGGGTACGCCGTGGGCCTGCAGTGACGAAGCAGATTTTCTGCATCAGTGTCTCGACGCAGGTTACCGTTTTTACTACGATGCCACTTTGATTGTAAGGCACCCCAACCCGCTCAAGGAGAATGGCTTCCTGAAACAAATTCGCAGAGAGTATGCCTACGGAGTTGGAAACGGATATTTTCTGGCAACCCATTATTTGCCGCAGGCATTCCTGAAATCGGAACGCTCCGCGTCTTATAAACAAGCATCACGGGAAATTTTCAAGGGTAATCTGCGCCGTGCTTCTTATGCTCTGGCCAAGGGTATGGGGGTTTCTCGTGGGTACCGCGCCGGGCTTAAAAGGCCTGAGGAAATCCAAAAAACGGTTGCTTATGCTGAATGATAAATTTAAAATTTCGGTCATCATTCCCACATACAATCGCCGGCAGCTTTTGGAATACACCCTGAGGTCCCTGGCCAATCAAAATATCAGTAAAGCCGAGTTTGAAGTTATTGTTGTTGATGACGGCTCTTCTGACGATACTTTCCAGATGGTTAAAACATTTGAAAATATAATCAACCTGAAATATGCCTATCGAATAGACAAAGGATACCGGCCGGGTTCGGCAAGAAACCTGGGCATCCGGCTGGCGGAAGGCGCCATTTGTGTATTTGTGGACTCGGGGATCATTTTAAAAAACGATTGCATCCAACACCATATAGACGTCCATGAAAAATATCCGGAAGAGCTAGCTGTTATTGGCTACGTGTATGGGTATTCCATAGAATCTGAAAATGATCTTAAAACGCCAATAGATCCTATGGAAGCCGATAAATCTATTGCCAGTTTAGTTGAAGATGGAGCAGTCTGGGATATGCGGGAAGACATTTATCGTAAATACAATGATAAAATAGAAGGCCTGATCGTACCCTGGACTTTGTTTTGGTCCTGCCACATATCAGTAAGCACCAGATCATTATTTGAAGTGGGTTTATTTGATGAAAACTACGATGGCAACTGGGGTACTGAGGATAACGACCTGGGCTATCGCCTGCATCAGGCCGGGAAAAAGATCACCCTTTGCCGGGAGGCGGCCGTTCTGCACTTGCCCCATGAAGTAGATTTAGATGGAAGAATACGAGATGGCGCCAAAAACAGTAAATACTTTCATGAGAAGTATCAGACTCCTATTACGCAGCTCTACTTTGATAACTATGTCAGGGATTTAATTGGGCAGTGCGCGAATAATGAGGTAATCGATTTTCACGAGCTTATCACCAAGGCTAATATTTAGGATCTATGTCTGTTTCGCTTAAAGGCCATGTCGCTCTTGTAACCGGCAGCAGCAAGGGGCTGGGCAAACAAACTGCCCTGGCCCTTGGTAAAGCAGGAGCTAAAGTTTGTATTAATTATGCCAATGACCGGCAAAAAGCGGAAGGTGCATTTGCTGAATTTAAGGATGCAGGATGTGAAGGAATCTTGGTAAGAGCGAATGCCACTGACGCAATCCAAATCCAGAGAATGGTGCAGGAAATTGAAGAAAAGTTGGGAACAATCGACATCCTTGTCGTGAATGCGACTCCAGACCAGCCGCAAAAGCCTATTGAAGCTTACGATTGGGATGGCTATCAACAGATGATCGACTTCTTCGTCAAGAGCCCGTTTCTACTAACCAAAGCTACTGTTGCAGGGATGAAGCGGAAAAAATGGGGGCGCATCATTAACATCGGCAGTGAAGTATATCAGCTCGGCCAACCCAATTTCAGCGCCTATGTGGCCGCCAAAGGAGGACAAACCGGATGGACAAGAAGTATGGCGACAGAATTAGCGCCCTTCGGTATTACCGTCAATATCATTCAACCGGGTTGGATACCCGTTGAACGGCATGAGAAAGACCCTCAGGAAATGAAGAATGCTTATTTCGCTGCTATTCCGGCAGGGCGTTGGGGCGTGCCTCAGGATGTTGCCGATGCTGTAGTTTATTTCGCCAGCGAAGAAGCTGGCTTTGTTTCGGGCCAGACACTTTGCGTCAATGGGGGGAAAACCCCCTGGTAGTAAACGATTAGAAATACAGTTTTACGAAATACTATTGATCATGTATAATGACATCAACGTCAAGAACTCTGTAGTCCAAAAACTGGATTTCAGAATAGGCTCAAGAAAGATCCCTTATTATCTGGGGAGTAATTGCGCAAGAGAATTTGCGCAAATCATTGGCGGCCTGAGGCCGGATAAAGTGTTCATTGTCGCAGATGAGACGGTTTCCGGGATTTATAAAGAAGTCATTTTAGGAACGTTCCAATCTCAATTTAGATGCGCATGGGTAAGCATTGCCCCTGGGGAAACAGAAAAAAATATCACTACTATTTCATCCCTTTGTTCTCAAATTCTGGCTTCTGAATGCACCAGGAAATCCATCATTGTCCCACTAGGTGGGGGGGTAATTGGCAACATCGCAGGATTGGCTGCCTCCTTATTGTTCCGAGGCATTCGGCTGGTACATATGCCTACTACGCTGCTGGCCATGCATGACTCGGTCACTTCCTGCAAACAAGCCGTCAATCATGCCTCCAGCAAGAATATTTTGGGCGCCTATTACTCCCCCGAAGCCATTCTGGCTGATACGGCCTTTCTGGCCACGCTACCGGAAAAACACATCAGGTCGGGTAAGGGAGAGCTCGTAAAGAATGCTTTGATCTTCGGGGGCAGGCAATACCAGGAAGTCCTTATGGCCATCTCCGGAGAAACTTCCGAAGAAAATTTGATCAGAATGGTGGAGCTAGGAGTGGAAGCAAAGAGCAGTCTCTTGCACCTCGACCCATTTGAAAAGCAACAGGCCATCATTTTTGAATACGGCCACACCATAGGCCATGGGATTGAGCTCAGTTGTAAAGGAGAACTATCGCACGGGGAATCCATTGCCCTCGGTATGAAATATGCCGCCGTCATTTCAAATGCGATGGGCTTGCTGCCAAATGAAAGCCTGGATATTCATCAGCAATTGATAGCCAAACTACAACCGGCCTTTCCCGCCGAAAAGCCCGATAGAGCAGCCATTATGCGATACGTCATGAACGATAACAAAAGAGGATATATTCCTACAGCAAAAGATGAGGTCCCTATGATCCTACTTCGGGGCATTGGAGAAGTAGCAGCCGACAAGGAGCATCACTACCTCAGTAAGGTGCCGGTAGCGCTCTTGAATAAAACCCTGTCCAATCTTTAAGCCCCATAGGATTATAAATCCAATCACAGTCAATCATCGAGCATGAAAGTTATTTATTTCTATAATAGCAATTGGTATGGCGGGGTGAATACAGTCCTGTCCAGCCTGTTTGAGTATAACTTCTTTTCGCCGGAACTCGAAACAGTCTTTGTGTTGTGTTACAGAGGGCAATTGAGTTCTGAATTGGAAAAAAGGGGCGCCAAAGTAGAGATCGTACCAGCACCACAGGTGGGAAAACCCTGGACGCTACTTCCTGCCTGGATACAACTCATTAGGATACTTAAAAAACATCAAGCCGAAATAGTGGTAAGCCATGAGATAGAGAGCCATGCCTTAGCCTGGCCTGTGTTACAATTTCTGCCTGTTAAAAAGGTACTATGGATTCACTCTTCGGGTCTTCGATTGAGGTCGGGATTTTACAAAAAATTAAGAAGCAAAATGCCGGATTTTGCTATATGTGGCAGTCGTCATGTAGAAGAGGAAGTCAAACAATTATGGCCTGATATGAAATCCGACTTTTTGTATCCTCCATATACAAGATCCTTTATTGAAAGGAAAACGGTAAAACAAGAAGCAATAAGTTTCATTTACGTTGGCAGAATGGTAGAATATAAGGGCCTTGCAGACATTATAGAAGCTCTGGGCAAAATAAGGAAGCTCCCTTTTCGCTTTATCGTAGTCGGTGGTTCAGAAAGAAAGACAGAGAAAAAATACCAGGAAAAAAACAGGGAAAGGGCTCAAGAATTAGGTATTGGCGATAAAGTGGAGTTCGTTGGTTATGAAGAGAATGTATCGGACTATTTGACGTCAGCTGATGTATTTGTCCATCCTAACAGGTTGCCGGAACCCTTCGGATTGGTCTTCATAGAAGCTTTGCTTGCCGGAACGCCTATTGTAGCCACAAGTATTGGAGGAGCAAAAGAAATTTTGGAACAGCAAGCCTTGAAAATGGGGGATTTAGTGCCGCCTAATGATGTGGAAGCGCTGGCTGCTGTGCTCAAAAAGCATATTGAAGATGAAGGTTACCGGCTGGAATTGTCCCAGAACATCAAAGAAGGGTTTGTCAATATTTGTGATCCTGAAAAATCTATGAAAAGGTTAGCTACTTTATTAAAGCTTGCATAAGAATGAAAAAACCATCCTCGATATGCCATCTGAAGAATACTACAGAGCTCAAAAAGAGCAGGAGGACCGTAGAACGAATCTTATTTTCTATGATTCATGTGAAGGTTTCAATCAAGATGGGGGCTCCGACTTGAGATCTAAAAGAGATATATGGGAGATACTCATTATTATCTTGCTGATAGGAGGCTTATTATGTTTAGGCATACAAGCTTTCTTTGGGATAGAAATGGGAGGCGCCAGCAGGTAAGCGCGCGATAATTCACTTTTTAGCTTACAGAAATGCTTGTTGTAATTTATATCTTTTCATGTAAACGCTCAAAGTATTGGAATTATTCGTACTACTTAGAAGAGAAACGGCAATATTATCCAAGGCCTTGATCTTATTCACTATTGTCTCAGGTGTAACCAACGCCCTTTTGCTGGCGACAATCAACGCGGCGGCGGAAACAGTGAATAAAAGTGAACAGAACTGGGAATATCTGATCATGTATATGCTGTGTTTAGGCCTGCTCTTTTTCAGCCAGCGATACCTGTTAGATAAATTTTCCGAAATGGTGGAGTCGATCGTCTGCGGGGTCCGGCGCCGCCTGGTGGACAAGGTGCGCCTCACAGAACTGGCTACCATGGAAAAGTACGGAACCTCCAGCATATATGCCCGCATTACTCAGGACACTAGTATCATCTCTTACACCTCTGCGGTTCTCGTCATGAACATTCAGCAGGTGGTCATGATCCTCTTTGCATTATGCTATGTTGCCATTATTTCGATATGGTCCTTCTTTCTGGTCGCTCTGGGCATAGGGATAATAGTATTATACCATTTAGAGATTGCCAGGTCTGTAAGCGCCATGTTCAAAGAAGCGTCAAAAAAGGAAACAGAATATTTTGAAAAGCTGGGAGGGGTCTTCTTTGGATTTAAGGAGGTCAAGATCAACCGCCGTAAAAATGAAGATGTATTTAACGCTTACGTTGAAGTCAATAATGCCAACAGGGACCAAAGAATAAAGACCGGCAAAGTCTATAACAAAACCCTGGTTTTGTCACAAACACTATTCTACCTGATACTGGGCGCCATTTTGTTTGTGCTGCCAAAATTGCATCCCGAGCACGCTATTGTTATCACCAAGGTTATAGCTTCTGTTATTTTCATTATCGGGCCGCTGACGGCGGTCATTTTCTTCATCCCAAGATTGACTGACGCCAGCAACTCCGCTCGCAACATTATAGACCTGGAAAATCAGATGGAGGACGAAATAAAGGAAATGCAGGGCCAAAAGCTGGAACCCTATTCTCCGGTTAACTACCGGCAGCTTCCTTTTCAAGACACTATACGTTTGAAAGAGCTGAGCTATCAATATCCTGCCGGGAATAGCCTGGTAGCAGGGTTTTCAGTGGGGCCGATTGACCTGGCCATTCGGAAAGGGGAGTTGATCTTCATAACTGGCGGCAACGGCTCCGGCAAATCCAGCTTTCTCAAATTGCTCACCGGTTTGTATGCACCCCAGTCGGGATTCATTGAACTGGACGGTGTAAACGGCCGGGGTTTAGTGGTCAATAGCCTCAATCGACAGCAGTACCGAAATTTGTTTTCCATCATTTTCAGCGACTATTACTTGTATGATAAAATTTATGGCGTGGAAGGGAAGATCCAGCCCGCAGCGGTAAATGCTCTGCTGGAGAACATGGGGCTCCCTCGGGAAAAAACGGTTTACGAAAATGGCGCCTTTACATCTATCAAGCTTTCCAGCGGCCAGCGAAAACGACTCGCCCTGGCCATTGCTATATTTGAGGACAAGCCCATTTATGTATTTGACGAAGTGGCGGCCGACCTGGATCCGCAGTTCCGGGATAAGTTCTACTTCGAGATCCTCCCGGAATTAAGGGCCCGTAATAAAACGGTGCTCGTGGTGTCGCACGACCAGCAATATTGGAACGTGTCGGACCGGCTGATCCATTTCCAGGATGGATCGATACGTGAGTTGTCAAGGGAAGAGGTCTACTACCTGGCCTCTATGGACAATAGAGGTTAATGGAGACGTCATGTAACATGGCGTCAAATATTTGTAACAGATGATCAAAGCCCTATTAATAAAATCTCATTCTTTTGTTTTCGGTAAAGCAGTTAAGAGGAGCGATTCTTGCTGAGAATAAGCCAGGAAAAAAAGAGAGGAAAAGATCACTATGGATCAAACTTCAAACACGGGAAAAGAAGAGGTGATGAAACGATCCTACCTGATGGAGGCGCTGATCGTTATTATGTGCGTTTTACTGCTTATCGTCGCTTTCTGGGAATTTATCCTTATCAACATTCCAGCGGGGCACAAAGGCGTATTATTCCGGCCGCTTAAAGGAGGCACGGTAACGGATCGCTATTTTGATGAAGGCCTGGTTTTGATCTTCCCGTGGAATCAAATATACATCTATGATACTCGCGTGATCAGCGGGCAGGATACGATTGATGCACTTACCGAAGACGGATTGCAGGTAAGGGCGGAAATATCTTATCGCTACCGCCCGGAAGCAGATTCGCTGGGCAAAATGCACAAGGACCTGGGGCAGGACTATGCTGATAAGGTAATTGTTCCTCATGTCACTGCGGCAACCAGAGATGTGATCAGCCGTTACCGGATGGACGCTTTATATACCACCAGCCGTAGCGATATACAGTCCGATATGCTGGGCCGGGTAAGAGATCAGGTCGATGGTTCTTATCCGATCACGACCATTGACCTGATCGTGAGGAATATTGTCCTGGAAGAAACCGTAGAACAGGCTATTGCCAATAAGCTGGTTAAAGAGCAGGAAATGCTGGCGTATGATTTCATCATTGAAAAGGAGTTGAAGGAGGAAGAGCGAAAACTCATCGAAGCCCGGGGGATCAAATATTTTCAGGACACTTCGGGTATAAACATTCTGCAATGGAGAGGTATTGAAGCTACAGAGGAACTGGCAAAGTCGCCCAACGCCAAAGTAGTTATTATAGGTACGGATACCGGGGAGTTGCCGGTAATCCTGGGAGGGAATTAGAGCCTCCCACGGTCCCCGAATCGAGTTTAGGGCGGGCTCTCCAAAGGAGGGTAGAACCTCCAGGCAAGCTCTCAGGGTAGCTTGAAAGGTTTATCAATGTTAGTGCTAAGCAAGTTTGTCAGGCCACACATGAAAAGAAAAAGCAAAAAATGAACATCTTTTTATAAACAAAATATCCATTCAGTATGAAAGAAGAAAACCAAGCGTCGCAAACCGTTCTGAAGTCGACGGAAGAGCTCAAAAAAGCTGCTGACCGCATCACTGTTCGCAACACCCTGTTTTCCGCCGGCGCCGGCCTGATCCCCTTCCCAGCCGTTGACGCTGCGATCTTACTGGGCATTCAATTGAATATGATCCGGTCTATTTCCAGGCTTTACAATGTGGAGTTTAAAGAGAACCTGGTAAAGTCTCTTATCGGCGCCCTCATAGGTTCTGTAGGAACCGCCGGCGTAATGAAAGTAATTCCCGGCCTGGGCACGGTGCTGGGAGGCTTAACCACCTCGGCTACCGCAGCTGCGGCAACGTATGCTACCGGCAAGGTGTTTACTCAGCATTTTGACCAGGGAGGCACCCTGTTGGATTTCGACCCTGTCAAGTCACGGGAGTTCTTTGAAAAAGAATTTGAAGCGGGACGCATGTTCGTTTCTGATGTGACGGAAGTAGAAGAAGAAGTGAAAAAAGAAAAGAAAGGTATGTTCGGCAACTTGTTTTCCAGTAAAAAGAAAGAGCAGGAAGAAACCGAACGGGTCGAATTGATCAAAACCAACAGAGAACTGACGGCTGCTGTAGCGGAGCTGAAAGAACAAATTGACGCCTTGAAAAAAGGTTGATATAAAGAAAGCCATCAAGAGATAAAAAACAAACCATGTCAAATATACAAGAAATTCGCACAGAGCGCCGTCAGGAAGCGCAGAAGATCACTCAGCGAAGGACCCTCTATGCCGCCGGCGCCGGCCTGATTCCCTTCCCGATCGTCGATGCGGCGGCCCTGTTGGGCATACAGGTGCTCATGATCCGGGACATCGCCCGTGTTTTTGAAGTAGACTTCAAGGAACAAAGGGTCAAATCACTGATCACTACCCTGGTCGGCGACGCGGCCGCGGTCGGCTTGTTCAAGATCATTCCGGGGTTGGGTACTTTCTTTGGAGGAGCGTCGGCGGCGGCGGCCGGCGCCGCTGCGACGTATGCCCTGGGCAGTGTTTTTACGCAACATTTCAGCGAGGGAGGAACGCTTCTGGATTTCGATCCCGTGAAATCCCGTGAATTTTTTCAAAAGGAACTGGAAAAAGGTAAAAGCATGGTGGCTGGCCTGAAGAAGAAAGTGTCCGGAGAGGCTACAACTGATGATGGCGAACAAAAACCGCCAACGTATAAAGAATTGCTGGAACAGAACCGGGCCCTTTACTCGGAACTCCTTGCTCTTCAACAGCAGGTGGCCGACCTGCAGCAGCAGCCGAAGGTCGATGAGAACAACCTGCAACTCATCGAAGGCATCGGGCCAAAAGTAGAAGCTGCACTGAAGGCTGCCGGTATCACCGACCTCCTGCATTTGGCTTCGGCAAAGGTGGAAACGCTCAAGTCCATACTGGATAAGGCGGAAGGCAACTTCAATCTGGCCGCTCCGGACAGCTGGCCGCAGCAGGCCAAACTGGCGGTAAAAGGAGATATGAAAGCGCTGAAAGCCTTACAAGACAAGTTAACGGGAGGCCGGTAAAAATGGCCCCTTTTTTTACCATCCGTTTAGTACTACTTTGTCACTTTAGGCCTTGCTCGTTCGAAAGAAGTCGTGTCTTTGATTTTTCGGTTGTCTTGCCCTGCTTGAAACAAAAGGTATACGACAAAAATGAAAGAGAAGAACGTAAGCTCTTTAATTGTCTCAAGCGTGAAATGCCTTAGCGTTACGAGGACTTTAAAGTGACAAAGTAGGATCTAGGCCTTCTTAAAAGATCTCTGGAGTTATGGATGTTATTTTAATAGCAATCTACCTGTTTTTTTGTTGGGCCGTCGCCTACGCAGGGAAAAACACTCGCCTTGGTTTTTGGGGGGTATTGCTCTTATCTATTTTTCTCACGCCTCTGCTTATCGCCATTTTCATTGTATTGTTTCAACCCCGGATAGGAAGAAAAAACTGATAGTAGGAATTGATTTACGATATTTTCACATGCCATTAGAGTAGTGGCCTGGCGGGATTATTTGTGAATGGACATCTTTTTTCAAGTCTGTAACAGCCCAAAACCCTTTCAATCAGCCTTTTTGAACAATATCTGCCTCTTTTGAAGCCGTGGAAACCTGGCGCTATGGCCTTCGCCCGAAGTTGGCTGTTCCTGCCACCGTTTTTTGGGAGACGGAGGCAGAAATACTGGCCTGGCGGCGGGAGTTTAGCGCCGAATCCGGTTTGAGTGCTTCGAAAGGCGGCCACTTATTTATTTTCGAGTAGGCAGCGGCTTTTTGCCGCAAAATAAAAAGGCGAACCGGCTAAAACGCTCTCTTGTAACAGGCAGTCAAGCATTTGAAACAGCGGAGCAAGCCGCTATCCCTTCCACCTCTCAATTTTGCCGCTGCAAACGGGCTGCCTGGAGCGGCTTAGACGAATGGGAAATAAAATTTTCCAATACTAAACATAACCACCATGGCTTGGGAAGATCAAGAAGACGAAAACCGTATCTATCATGTAGTCATGAACCACGAAGATCAGTACCGCATCTGGCCGGCCGGCCGGGAAGTACCGGCGGGCTGACAGGAAGCCGGCAAAACGGGCCCGAAGGCGGAATGCCTGGCCTATATCAAAGAGGTGTGGACGGACATGCGGCCGCTGAGTGTGCGGAAGATTCAGGAAGAACGGCGCAAGAAGCAGTTGGAAGGGGAAAAGTGATGCGAGCATTTTCAACCCAATTGAATAACAGCCTAATTACATGAATAAGATCACCAAACTTCGCCAGTTCATTGACAACCGCCTGGAATGGGACCTGGGGTCCGATCCTGCGGTTGACTTTCCTAAACAATCCAAGTCTCCGGTTTTCATTCTGTGCCCGGCCCGCTCCGGCTCCACGCTGTTGCGGGTGATGCTGGGCGGCTCGCCGGGGCTGTTCGCGCCGCCTGAGCTGGAGCTGCTTTCTTTCTCCAACCTCAAAAACAGGCGAGAAGGGCTATCCATCCGCCTGTCGTATATGCTGGAAGGGCTGGTGCGAGCAGTTATGGCGCTGAAAAACTGCGAGGCCGAGGAAGCCAGGGCTGTCTTGCGGGAATATGAAGAGCAGGGAATGAGCACAGCGGCATTCTACGCCCTGCTGCAGGAGTGGTGCGAGGGGCGGCAACTGGTGGACAAGTCGGTGCATTACGCCATGTCGCCCAGGATATTGGAGCGGGCGGAGCAATACTTTGAAAACGCCCGGTATATCCATCTTTCCCGCCACCCCTACGGCACGGCCCACTCCATCGAGTCCCTGCGCATGGATAAAGACCTGTACGGCCCGATCACGGGATACCGCCCTCGGGAACTGGCTGAATACACCTGGCAGATCTGTCACGAGAACATTTTTTCTTTTTTGCAGGGCGTGCCGAAGGAACGACAGATCCATGTGCGCTTCGAGGAATTGGTGACAAGCCCGGAGGCTACCATGCGGGAACTGTGCGGTTTTCTGCAAATACCGTTTCATGAAGATATGCTGCACCCTTACCGGGATAAGCAGAAACGGATGACGGATGAAGCGACGGGTTCGGTTATGGTGGGCGACCCGCGCTTTCACCAACATAAAAAGATCGAGGCCCGTGCCGCCGAGTCGTGGAAGGAAGGATCTGAGCCGTTCGAACTCACCGAAGGCAGCCGGGGCCCGGCAGGGCGGCTGCGATATTGGGACGCCGGTATTCCCCGCGCCGTAGAGCGCAACTGGTTGGAAAAGAGCAACCTCAGCCTCCGGGAATGGCGGGCCTGGCTGGGTGAGAGACAGTGGGCGGAAGGGCATAGGATATGGAGCACCACCCGGCGATTTGCGCTGCCGGCCGGCGTTGAGGCGAAAGCCTTTCACAAAGCATTTGGAGAAGCAGTCCGGCAAACGGAGCTTTTGCACTGTGTGTACCGGGAAGAAGGCGGGTTTCCCCAACGGCGGATATTGCCGGGTTTGGAAACAGCTGTGGAAGTATGGGAAACCGGCGGGCCTCTGGAAGAACTGGATCGCCGCTTTGCCGGGCGCCCGCTGGATAGAAGCCGAAAATGTTTTGATAGCATAATGGCCCGATCAGAAAGTGGGCGGTGGTATTGGTATTTGAAGTTGCACGAGCTTATTGCCCCTAATGGAGATTTCCAATGGTTACTGAACCGGCTGGCCGAGGCCTGGCAGCATTTGACAGCCGGAGAGGTTCCGGAACTGCCTCCGGTTTTAACCGGCTCGAAGGGTTCTACCGGAGGGGAAGCATCCCGGCCCGGCGGCGTCTATGAAGCCGGCGCGCAATACTGGCAGGGGCAAGCCCTGCCCGGCGTGCTGCAATGGTATGGGAAAGCCAAAAAAGGCGATTCGACGAAAACCAACCGCTATGCCATCGCACTAAGCCCGGAATTGGCCTCTCTTCTGGATAATGGCGCGAACTTTCCGGAAAATGGGAACCGGGACACAGCCCTGGCTACGGCTTTGGCGGTATTTATCAGCCGGGTGGCCGACGTGGATCAGGTAGCGGTCGGCCTGCCGGCTTCTGAGGATACGCCGCTTCCGGTGATGGCCAAGGTAGAAAAGGGGCAAAGCCTTCAGAGCCTCCATGAGCAGGTTTGCGAAGAATACCAGACGGCCTTGCGCCATCTGGATTACCCTTTCCTCAACCCGGCGGAACGCCCGTTGTTTCATGCGGCTATCCGCTATGAAAGGCCGGTGGCCCTGCAACTGAATGGGGACAACCTGGATTCGGAACTTTTAGGCCATGGCCATCGGGCCGAGGCCCTTACCTTAATCGTTAGGGAAGAGAACCAACCCGGCCCAGCCCGGATCGAGCTGGAGGGCTGCCGGGAGTTGTTCCCCGGCCAATGGTTGGAACTGGCGGCCGGGCACTTCAGTCAGGTCTTGACGGACGTACTGACGCAGGCGGACCTGCCGGCAGCGGAGATCAGCCTGCTCACCGGGCGGGAAGCGGTATTGCTGGAAAAGTGGAATGATACTCAGTCTGATTATCCGCAAGACAAGACGGTCGTCTGCCTGTTTGAAGAGCAGGTAGAAAAGACGCCGGACAATATCGCCGTAGTTTTCGAAGACAGAGCGCTGACCTACCGGGAGTTGAATGAAAAAGCCAACCAGGTAGGCCATTACCTGCGGGAGGCTTATTACATCCGGCCGGACGATGTGATTGCCCTCCAACTGGAGCGCAGCGAGTGGATGATCATTGCCATTTTGGGCGTACTCAAAGCCGGAGCGGCTTACCTGCCCATTGCGCCGGATGCGCCCGCGGCCGGGGTGCGGTATATGCTGGAAGATAGCCGGGCGAGGGCACTGCTGACGGATGAGGCCACTTATGCCGTAGTGAAGGAATTGGAAGAGATCGTCGCTGTCGAAGTTGTCCAGGAAATGGATACTACAGGCCGTCCACCGTCCACCGTTCCCGCTTTTGAGAAAAAGCGGGATTCACCGTCTAACCTGGCCTATATTATTTATACGTCCGGTTCTACGGGACAGCCCAAAGGGGTAATGGTCGAACATCGGGGCGTGGTGAACATGT
>JAGQXQ010000007.1 GCA_020436535.1 Phaeodactylibacter sp. | reverse complement strand
GTGCCCATCTGTCTGTGTCGCATACGGTTTGAACTTGCAGCACAGCATTTTGGCTCTGTAGGCGCGCCATAAACTTCGGCCATCCCTCCGCACCCCATAAACCCCAATTGGCACTCCACAAGCCCATAAACCCGCGTTAGGCCCACAAGGCCCATAAACTAGAGGGGGGGCACATTTTAGCATCGCACCCATCACCTTTCTACCCGTACTACGCGCTCCACGCCTATCCTCACACCCTCCTGCTCTGCTGCCAGCCAATATATGCCGGCCGGCGCCGGCGGCTGCAACCGGCAGCGGAGGCTAAGCACCTGCTCCTCGTACACCAACTGTCCGGCAAAGTTGTACAACAACAGCCGAACCGGCCGTTCTTCATCAATACCGAAAAGCTCCACCTCCAACCCCTGGCTAAAAGGGTTGGGGCTCACTTTTATGCCGCCACTACCATGGCCCGGGCGACGGATCGGCGGCGTAAAGCTGAACTCATCCCGCAACGGCACTTTGAAGTAGAAGCCCTGCTGGCAGCTATTTGCATCCGTCAGGATGAGAAAATACTCGCCGCTGGGCAGCAAATCGATGAAGGGGTCCGTGCGGCCATCACTCCACAGGTAGCTGTACGGCTGTGTACCTCCGGTAAATTCAACGTAAATACTGCCGCCTAAAAAATCGCCATCGTCAGGTTCGATCAGTGCAGTATCGAGCCTGAGGCTATCGTAATACGTGAGGTTCAGGTCGATAATGCTGTCGCAGCCGCTGGCGCCGGTGAACTGCAGCTCCGCCTGAAAGGGCTCCCGGAAGGTGTAAGGCCCGAGAAACAGGGCCTGCCCGGGGCACAGCGTCGTGTCCAGAACGGCTTCGACAACCGGTGTTACAGTAAGGTTCAGCATCACTATACTATCACAGCCGTTGCTGGCGACATATACCTCCGTATAGGTGCCCGTCATATCCAATTCAATGCCGTTGAAGGAATAGATCTCCCCCTCACAGATACCTGCATTCAACTGGGTGAAAACAGTTGGCAAAACCGTTAAGGTAATCGTAATGATGCTATCGCAACCCGTCTGTGGATTAGGGAGGACGATCTCGTAAACACCCGGGGCCGATAGCTCCTGCCCACCGACAAAAAACACTCCTCCTTCACAGATCTGTTCATTGATGAATGTTACCTGAATGGGCAGCACTTGTAGGGTAAGGATGACGATGCTGTCGCAACCATTGGCGGCCGTCAGGATTTCCGTGTACTGCCCCGGCAGGCCGTAAACGCTGTTTCCAAGGCTAAAGCTCTCTCCCTCGCAGATAGACTCATTCAGGAAGGTGGTATCGGAGACGGTAAGCACCGTCAGATCCAGACAAATGATACTATCGCACCCCCCGCCCCCCGGGAGGGTGTCGCAATAAAAGCCGGTTTGGGTGTAATCGATGCCGTTCCAGGAATAAGACTCCCCCTCACAGACGCTGGCTTCCAGCGTATCACTGGGAATGTCCAGCACAGTGAGGTTTAAGTTGACGATGCTGTCACAACCGGTGGCGGCCATTAGTGTATCCGCGTAAGCACCTGAGGCATTATAGGTATTGCTCCCGACCGCAATGCTTTCCCCTTCACAAAGCACTACCGACAGGTTGGTTGCCAGAATGGGGTTGGCAGTGAGCTGCAATTGCACCATACTCTGGCAGCCGGAAGGACTGACGACGGCCAGGCCGTAGACTCCGCTCATGGTAAAAAACTGCCCGCCCAGGGTAAAAACCTCGCCCTCGCAGATGGTGGCGATGAGTGTATCCGCAGGTTGCAGGACGTTCAAGTTAAGGAAAACGATACTGTCGCAGCCTACGGACGACAACAGGGTATCTGTGTAGGCGCCGGCAGCCGTATAAGTGGAACTGCCGACGGTAATGCTTTCTCCCAGACAGAGGCTCACATTCAGGGCCGTATCCCGAACCGGCAGTACATTGAGGGTCAATTGCTGAATGGTGGCGGTATCTGTGCCGATGAGGGTATCCAGGTACACGCCGCTACTCGTCAGGGTATCCAGGTTGTAGAATACGGCGTCGCCCTGGCAGATCGTAGAGTCGATAAAGAGGGTGTCCGGCCCGATAGGTATCAAGGTACCAACCACGATACTGTCGCAGCCGATTTGGCTGGGAAGCAGAACGTCAAAGTTCCCGGCACTGTCAACCGGAATACCTCCCACCAGGAAAGGAAGTTCAGCGGCTACTATCCCGAGGTTGGTGAGGCTCGGAGGGTGGGCCATGAGAATGAGCTCGATGATGCTGTCACAGCCGTTCTGGCCAGTCAATACAAACTGGTAATACCCCGTTTGGCTTAACCACTGATTGCCGATGATGTATGTGTCCCCATAGCATATTTCTGCATTTACCATTGTGGGTGGATTGGGGCCAAGGACGGACAGGTTGAGCACGGTGGGTTGCGCACAGCCCTCCGGGTCAATAACGTCCAAACTGTAGGCGCCGGAGGTGGAAAAAGAAAACCCTTGATAATTATACGGCAGGTCTTCGAAACAAACCTCTTCATTGATTATTATTGGAGGAAGCGGGAATACCGTTATAGTTTTACAAACTGTTCCCATATCACCATAACAGGGGTTTCCTGGAGTGGCACATAATTCATATGATCCAGGGGGCAAGCCTGAAACCGTTACCCACTGTTCCTGCCCAATGGATGCTCCATTCAACTCCCAGTTGTAATACCCTGCCCCGAAGACATCATCCACAAAATAGGCGGCTTGCCCGCCTGCACAGATACCATCTTCTCCAATAATAACCGGATCGCCAACGACTGGCGGCGCCAGGGTGCTACCCGATTCTACCCAAACCTCAAAATCACAAATATCACCGACATTGCCGTCGATCACCAGATAGTAAATATTACCGGGTATCAGGCCTTGAGCGAAAAGTAGCGTTTCATAAAAAAAAGTCGGGTCACAATTGGAAACCTGCAAGAAGCTGTTGCAGTCTGTGGTACTGAATATTCCAGCCTGCAAACCATCCCAATTTTGACAATTAAAAGGCTGTATCCGCAGCGTAATGTTCGTGGAACCCGCGATAAACCCCACCCAGTTGATGCTGTGAAACTGAGGCGCACAGAATTGAGGCGGGGCATCCCATTGAGAAAACCACTGGTTGGTACCATAGTAACCATCCAGATCGCAGACAATGCAGGCCTCCGAGCAAAAAGCGGCGGGCGTAGGCAACACATTATCCGGACAAGCGGTGGGCGGTGATTGGGCAATAAGAGAATAACAGGCCATGCAAAACAGACAGAACAGGTAGAGACGTCTCATAACTGGGTTTAGTTAATAGCGGTTTCAGAAAGTAGCTTATGCTAATAGAGCACCTAAGCACGCCGTGCGCTGCTTAACGCGATAGAAAAAACACTTAAGCGTCGTCTTGCTCAAACTGATACCCATGCTCTTTACTCAACCAATAAGAGACGGCGCCCAGGCCCAGGTTGGCCAGGCCCAGCAGGCTTTCGAAGGGGTGGTCGTACAACAAGAAGGCGAGTATCCAAAGGCTGATTCCCAGGAAAGCAAGCTGTACCCAGGGATAGCCGGGGCTGGAATAACCGCTATGCCCGTTTTTCCAACGCATTACAAAGATACCGGCCACCGCTGCGGTGGTAAAGAGTTGTAAGACAAAGCCGCTATACAACAAGACCTGTTCGAAGTAACTGGTCGCCACCATGAATATGCTGATGCCAGCTTGCAGCCAAACTGCCTTTACAGGTATGCCGCTCCGGTTGTCTGCCGCCATGAAACGCCAGATACTGTAGTCATTGGCCATAGCCCGCACCACCCGCGGCCCTACCCACACCATGGCGCTGATACTGGAAATGAGAAACAAGGCGATGAAAAAGCTGACCAGCCGTCCTCCCGCCGGGCCGAACATCAGCTCGGCCACTACCTGCCCAACTTCTATCTTGCCTCTGAGTTGGGGGATCGTCGCCTGCTTGAGAAAGGCCATCTGAAGCAAAACGTACAAAAGGCTCACAACCAATGTCCCGCCAATGAGCGCCCGCGGCAGGTTGCGCGCCGGATCTTCGATCTCTTCTACGATATAAGCGGCGGCGTTCCAACCTGAAAATGCGTAGATCACATACACCAGGGAAACGGCAAAAGCGGGCTTCGACAGGTCGGTATGCCAGGCGTTACTAAGCTCTACCGCTCCGGATTCGGCGGGAAGGGTGAAACTGGCTATGATAAAAAACAGGATCAGCAGTAATTTAAGCGCTGTAAAAGTATTCTGGAAATTGCTGCTTTGCCGGATATTGACAGAATGCACCATAGAGATGAGCACGATGGCGCCAGTGGCCACCGCCTGGGCGGAGAAGGGCGCAAATTTTTCTATGTAAGCGCCCATGGCCATCGCGGCGAGGGCAACCGATGCGGCGAAGCCCACCGTCAGCGAGACCCAGCCGGAAAGATACCCAATAAAAGGATGGTAAATGCGGCTGAGGAAGTAGTATTCCCCGCCCGAACGAGGCAGCTTGGTACCCAACTCGGCGTAGCTGAAAGCTCCGAACAGAGAGACCATACCTCCAATCATCCACAACAGAAGAATGGTCCAGGTGCTACTCAGCCCCTGCAGTTGTAGGCCCAGGCTGGTAAATACCCCCGTGCCCACCATGTTCGCCACCACGATTGCCGCCGCGCTAATCCACCCTATTTTCCTTCCTCCAGCCTGCTGCATGAATATTGCTTCAAAAGGCTAAAGTTATTAAAACTTGCCCCACATTGTCCAATTATCAGGCGGCCCTAACGTAATGATAACATCCCCAGAGACATTTGCCCACCAAATTTATCTATTTTTGCGGATCAAAATCCAATGAACAATGAAAAAGTTAACGCTTATTGCCTTTGTTATCACACTCCTCGTTTCCTGTAGTGAATCTTTTGAAGCGCAACACGAGCGAATGGTGAAAGAACATCAGGCCATGGAAGCCAAATATCAGGAACTCAAAGCCTACCATCAGCAACGCTTGCAGGAATATCTACAGGTTTTCCAGGCACACCAGGACCTGAGCGGCGGCAAAGAGGACTCCCTCCATACCGCCTTCAATAAAATGCACGGCGGACTGCTGCTCAACCACGAGGCCTTCCTCAAGCAGCACGAAGAAATGGAAGCCAACCACGCCGCCCTGGAAGCTCAACATGGACAGGAAGGCTACAGCGAAGAACAGATCCGCCTGGACCATGAGGAAATGGCGCGCGACCACCAACAACTCGAAACCGAGCACGGCTATATGAAGGATGAGTTCAACCAGATGCTGGACGAACAGCAGGGGATGATCGGGGAGCATTGATGCGCTTACCGCAACTTCTGCTCTATATCTACTATATTGGAATGGAAAACATGATCAGGATCGGCTTTGAGTTTATTTATCAAGGATTGAAGATCCGCCTTTTTTCCGCCGCCCTTCATCAGGCTCAGCAATTGATAGTACCCCGCCGGCTGCCTGGTAAGAACTGCTGCCCGTTCGTTGCGGGCCAGGGCTTCAAACTGGGAGGCGGCCTCTTTAAAGCGCCCCAGCCGGTAATAGGCATGCCCTAAAAGAAATTGTATCCTCGGATAGCCCGGGCTGTATTCACTGGCCAGCGCCAGGGTGTCGGCAGCTTGCCGTAGCAGGCCCGGCTCCCCACTTTCGATCCAATTCTCGTACTTCCCTAGTGGATCGGCAAAGCCGGCTGTTTCCGCTCCTCTTACACTACTAAAATCAGGAGGGTTGGCAGCGTATTCCTGGCCCGCCAGCGCTACTGGCGACAGCCCCTGGCCGGGATAGACAATGGCGAACACCGCCACGATCAGCAGCAAGATGCCGGCTGCTGCCAGGTAAGGAAAGCGGTGCAGCAATTTTACAACCTTTCCCGGCTCTTTAATACCCTGCCGGCCTACAGCGGCGCCGGCTGCCTGGATGGCTTCCAACTCATTGCGAATACGTTGCTCTGCAGCAATATCCAATAGTTCTTCTTCCAGGCGTTGGGTTTCCAACTCTTCGCGAAGGGCTTTATCAACTTTTATCTCTTCTTCGAAAGTAGCCCGCTCACCGGGATTCATTTCTCCGCCGAGGTATCTCGCTATGCGTTCAAAATTTTTCATGATCTCGATTTGATAATTTTCACTGCGGCTTCGTTTTGGGTTAAAAGCACGCGAAAACGCTCTCGGCATTTGTGTACCACGTTCTTAGCAGATTGTACCTGTCCATAACCCATATCTGCACTGATGCGGTCCATCGGAAAACCTCGGTTATACAGGCTGAGCGCCTCTGCACATTTCTCCCCCAACTGCTGGAACAAATGCTGTAGGATCCGCTCCCGCTCCTCTCGCTCCTCCCGAAGGACGATGCGCTGTTCAACCCCTGCATCGGAACCGGAGAGGGGCAGCTCCGAAATATCGGCAGGCTCTGTGCCAGGAGCATATCGCTTGAGCATGATGTTCCTGCAGATACCTATATAAAAGGTACGCAGGCTGCTTCTTCTTTCAAAACGCCCACACTCAATGGCCCTCAGAAAAGCAATCCTTGCTTCCTGCAGGATATCCTCGAAATCTGCCTCCCGGGCATTCATTCGCAGCAACACGCTTCGGGCCATCTCCAATAAAGTGCTGTCATAACAGAGCCATTGCAAAGCGGCCCGACGGCCTTCCGCATCACTCTTTCTTAGGGCATTGATCAATTGTTCATCGGTTAATGTCATATATTCTCAGTGCCTGAGTGTTGGAAAATGGTACTCAATCTTCAGGATTTTTTTTGCAGCGCCCGCTTTTTACATCATAAAAATACCCCACTCCCGGATCACGCCCTGCTCATCCAGTTGAAAAACGAGGCCTTTTTCCCGGATCAGCCCAAAGGCGCCGTTGGCAGCGGGTGTGATATCCACCTGAGGGAACCTTGCTCCGTCCAGGATATCTCCCACCCCTAAACCTAGAGAAGACTGCCATTTTTGGCCGGTTGTCAGGTGCAATTTCAGCAGGCCGCCGCCGCCTTCCAAAAAGAAAAGGTTGGAATCATCCCGGCTAAGATAACTGAGTACCAGCCCTCCCTGCAGGGGTACGCGCTCCTTCTGGCGGATCATTGCCGGGAAAGTACCGATCAGATGAAGCCCGTCGATCTGATCCTCTATGAAAGTGGCGGAGGCCATCCTTTGCAATGGCGGACTTTGCCCCCTGACAACCAGTAGATTGTGGCTGGCCAACAATTGCAACACGGGGCCGTTGGCCAGGATTTTTGCCTTCAGAAACTGCTCCTCAGCCACCGCACGCCGGCCCTGCCGGGCGGCATCCAGGCCCAGTAATATGGAGGCATAGGCCTTGCCACTCCCTTCAGGCTTATTGCGTTCCAGGCGCCCGGCCCAATACCGGACGGAATCGGCATTCCCCAACATACTATAGGCGGCAGCCAGGTGGATATGAGCCTCGATGAGGCCGGGAGAAAAGTCGAGGCTCACCTTAAAATTGCGGATGGCGGCGTTGAGCAGCGCGACCCGTTGTTGCTCGGAGGCCGCCCGGAGCACCAGTTCGGGATCGGCCAGTAAGGGGTAGCGATAGCCCTGCCGACTCATGCCGCTCCCGCAGTAAGCCGCTTTCAATTGGGCAATACCCAGGTTATTATACCCTTCTTTACACCGCACAAATTGATTGATATACTGAAAACAGGACACTGCCTCAGGATACCTCCCCAACGCCAGCAGATAGGCGCCGGTTTTGTGGATAAGGATCAGCTCTTCGGCTTTTTTAGCCACTCCCGCCGCCACTTGTTTCCGGCCGGCCAGGCTGGGATAATTGCCGCTGGCCTCCGGGCTGAGTCCATAGGAAGCATATAAAGCATCCAGAAGGCGAGGGACAAGCTCTGTTGTCTGGTAACCTGCCAGATAGGATAAAAAAGCACCGTATAAATCCGCCTCCTCCTCTTCGGAAGTATGGGCCTCAAAAGTGGAACTGGCCACTACAAAACCGGTGACGCCATCTGATTCGGCCCAATGATGATCCTGATAAAAATGGGTCAGCTCGTGGCCGATCAGGAAAGCCAGAGCGCTTTCTGCTTCGGCGCCAAAGCGCAGACAAGCATCCAGGGCCTGTTGTTCGATAAAAATAGTATTGGATGCACGGCGGTAGCCCGCCACGCTGTAGGCCCGCCCGGAAAGCTCAATCCGGGGAAGGCCATTCCCCTGCCCTCCGCCCACCTCCGTCAGTTTTTGGTATACGCGCCGAACCAGCGCCTCTCCCGGGGATGCATGGACAACAAATGCCCAAAGAACAAAAGCAAAAACGAAGCTTGTTACTTCTTTCATCATTGAGTGAATTGCATCATATGAATGTCCGCCGAGTGTAAATCGGCGGATTTATTTTCAGCTTTACTTTAGTTTTTTTTAGTTTTATGCCATAAAGATAATGCGTCTCAGCTAAAATGCTCCAAGCCTTTTGCCATCCCAAATTCCAATAAAGAATTCTCCCATGTATAAACCGCACTTTAGTTTGCTGCTCTTGCTATTCACCGGACTGTTCGCCAGAGGACAGCAACCGGTACGCCTCATCGACGATAGCACCTTGCAGGGGGGACAATCCTATTTTTGGCATCAGGACACCATCTACCTGCTCGACGGCCTGGTCTTTCTGGAAGCCGGCGGCAGCCTCCGGATCGAGGCTGGCACTGTAATCAAAGGCAAAGCCCAGCCGTCAACCGGCGCCAGTTCTGCTCTGGTCATTAGCCAGGGCGCTACCATCGAAGCAATCGGAACGCCCCGCCGCCCCATCCTTTTCACCGCTGAACAGGATGATACCAACAACCCTTCTGATATGGCCCCGGACAGCCGTGGCCTGTGGGGCGGATTGGTGCTACTGGGTTATGGAAAAACAAACGCCGCCGGTTCGCCGAACGCTCTGGAAGGGCTTCCCGCCCCCGATAACCGTGCGCTATTTGGCGGCATGGATGACGAAGACAACTCCGGGGCCCTTAGTTACGTTTCTATCCGGCATGCCGGTATGGGACTGGCGGGCCTCACGCTGGCCGGAGTAGGCAGCGGCGCCTTCCTCAACCACCTGGAAGTCTTTTCTGCCCAGGGCGACGGCATTCGCCTTTGGGGCGGCACAGCGGCGCTGAAGTACATCTCCGTAGCTTTCTGCGGTGAAGACCAGATCGACTGGGATTACGGCTGGCGTGGCAAAGGCCTCTACTGGCTATCTGTTCAAGCCGAAGACACGGCCGGCTATGCCATCAATGGGAAAGGGGGTACCGACATCAGCCTGCTCTCCAGGCCCGAAATATTTCATACTACCCTCATTGGTTCCGGACAGGAGGCCCCCGCCCTCAATCCCACCGCCATCTACCTGCACCAGCGCTCTGGCGGCATTCTCGCCAATAGTATCTTTGTAGATTTTCCCAACTACGGTATCGAGGTGGAGGACCTGCCCGGCGGCGGGGATGCCCATGAACAGTTGCAGCAGGGGAATATCCAGCTGTTGAGCAACTATTGGCAATTCATCGGAGCTAGAACACGCCTGGAAGCTGGCCCGGAGGGCATCCTCCAGGTGACGCCCGGGGCGGACGATCCGGCCGCCGCGCTATTGGCCACCCACCTGCAGGGCAACGGCAATTATATCTTGCAGGATTCTCTGTTCTACTCGATTTCCAGAACGGCAAATGAATCTTTATATCCCGGGCGAATTGATTGTATGTCGGAAAAAGCATTCGGCCTGGCGAGTTATCCGCCCGATCCTTTTTTCCTGGCCTCATTAGCCTCGGTTCCTGAACGCAATGCCCGGGGCGCCTTTTTCGAAAATCTACCAGGATGGTGGTGGGTAGACAGCTGGACCGCACTTGAAGAATATGACATACTCCCCTCCTGCCAGTTCTCTTTCAGGCCTCAGGACGAGTTTGGTTTCCTTAATGAAACGGACACTTTAATGCTCGACTGCTCCCAAACGGACAGCCTCTGGCAGGCCATCCTCACCTCCTTTAACGATATAGGAGTCAGGGAATGCCCGGGTAGCTGCAATTGGGTCGACCCCAACAAACTTGGACTTTCCACAGACCGCCGGGAGCGGCGCAAGCGACGGCCCGGCGGCAATGCCCTTCGGGAAAATGGGCCTCCATCGTGTTATCTGGAAGAATGGATTTGGACGTCTTACCTCCTTGATAATGAAACCTATAACATTCTTGATACGTTTAGAACCAGCAAATTGATCCTGATCGAAGACCGGGAGCCTCCCGAAATACAACTGGCCGGTTCCACAACTCCAAATGGCCCCACCCCCTTCGATGTTGTGTTGTCCGACTGCGATACGGCCTGGATAAGCAGCTTCACTGCCGATACCATCCCGGGCCTTATCATCGACACAGTGGCTTACCGTTGGATAGCAACCGACTACTGTGGCAACCTGGACTCCTTCACCCTTTTTTACCCACTCGGGCAGCCTGCACAGGATTGGTATGCCGACCGCGATGGAGATGGCTTCGGAGACCCCGGCCGGCGTATCGCATCCTCTATTCCTTTACCCAGTTACGTCCTGGATAATACCGACTGCGACGATAGCGACCCTTTGGCCAACCCCTCCGCAACAGAGAACCCGGGCAATGCCGTTGACGATGATTGCGACGGGGCCGGCGGCTACAACTATTGTAACGAAGCGCTGGAGATCGCTGCAGATGGTAGCCAACATCCTATCTACTTCATGCAGGCAACCCCTTCCGCCGATGCCCCCCCTTTTTCCTGTCAGGAAGAATATATATACGCTGATGTCTGGCTCAAATTAACGGTTCCCTCTTCCGGCAACCTTCGGCTGAATATTTCTCAGGGTTTCTTTGGATTACATGCATATCTCTTTGAATTGTATACCGGAGATTGCCAAAGCCTTACTTCCTTAGGATGCTATTCAAAAAACGAATTTGAATTTTATCCGGCCGGCTTGCCACAAGGAGAGGCCGTCTTCATTCGGATTGGTTCTATCGTTCCACTGGCGCTATCCTCGGAAACAACGGTTACCGCATCGGAGTATTCCTTACCTGTCAATGATGAATGTTCCGGCGCCATTTCCTTGCCGGTGGGCACAGACAGCTGTATTACTACTTTTTTTCCCTTGGATTACGCTAATTTTTCCCCAGCCGGGCCGAATGGCCACTGTTTTAGTAGTTCCCTGGATGCTTCGGGAGATGTGTGGTTTGCCGCGATTGTCCCTCCTTCCGGCAAACTCAGGATCTCCGGCTCGGGATGGACAGGGCTCGCCCTTTATGCCGGAGACTGTGCCGGGGAACTCCTCGGCTGCTATACTATCCATGGCGCAAAGGACCTCGCCGGGTTGCCTGCCGGCGAAACTATTCTGTTAAAGCTGTTTTTTACTTCTTTCAGTGGGATCGACATTTGCCTGCAAGACCTTGAAGGGATTTCTTCACCTTCCAATAGCCCTTGCGCCGGCGCCATCCTTTTAGAAAGCGATTCCTGCTACCAAAATCTCTTTACCTTTATAAATGCCATCTCCAGCCCGGGCCCTGCTGTATCGTGTACGGACGCCAGGACGCTATCCGGCCTGTGGTATAAAACAGTGGTTCCTTCCAGCGGCAGCCTGGTAGTGGAAGTAAGCACACTGAGTGGATCCTCCTCTCCCCCTTATATCCAGCTTTATTTGGGAACGGCCTGCGAAACACTTGTCCCTCTTGCCTGTGGCCTTTCTCTGGCGAAAGTCGTATCCTTGCCCCCGGGAACCGATATATATATCCGCCTGCTAGGCGTTACCGGTTCTGAAGAGCCCTATAATCTTTGCCTGAATGGGTTTCCTTATCCTCCAGGCAATGATAATTGTACCGACGCGCTTCCTATTCCGCTCTCAACCGCCTGCGAAGCTGTTGCTTATTATAATTTTGGAGCGTACCTCAGCCCGGGCCTGGAAATTTTCTCTTGTACCTTTGACAATAATGAAAGTTCAGATGTCTGGTTTAGCGCCATTGCGCCCCCTTCCGGCGAGCTGTTCATCGAAAGCAACACTACCTCTGGCAACCCCATAGGTAATTCCATTCAGATCCAGGCCTTTCGCGGGCCCTGCGGCCAAGGAGTATTACTGGATTGCAGCACATTCGGCTTCTTACAACTTTCCGGCTTAATGCCCGGTGAAACCGTTTTTATCAGAGTATCTGCTTATGACTCCAACTTTGCTCCCGGCCAGGGCTCTTTCGCCTTCTGTGCCTACGACACTACCGGCTCGTTCCTGCAGGCCGGCGCCATCAGCGGGGCCGTACTAACGGAAAACGGCGACGCCCTGGAAGGCGCTGTACTGTCTCTGGCCTCTGACAACCAACCCATTGGTTCCACCCTTACCAATAGCAGCGGGCAATACACTTTGTCCAACCTGTCCGCCGGCGCTCCTTACCTCCTTACCCCATCCTACAACGGCTCACTCACCGAAGGAGTAACCAACCTCGACCTGATCGCCATTCTCCGGCACTATCTCGGCATCCGCCTGTTGAACAGCCCCTACAAGCTGATTGCCGCCGACCTGAATGAAGACCAATCCATCAATATAGATGACATCACCCTCCTGAACCAGGCCAACCTAGGCATCCTGAACCAATTTCCCAATGGGCGAAGCTGGCGTTTTGTCGACGCAGCCTATAGCTTTCCCGCCCCCGGCAACCCCTGGCAGGAGCCCTGGCCCGAAACGGCGACGTTTGACAGCCTGAGCGCCGGCTCCAGCAGCAAAAGTTTCATCGCCATCAAACTGGGCGACGTCAACGGCTCAGCTCCCGGGCTGGAGGCGGAAGAGACCGCCGGCTTTACAGTACTAGAGCCCCGGCTACTCGAATACCTGCGAGACAACCCCGGCGTGCCAGTACTCAGCGCCTACCCTAATCCTGTGGTGGAAAACCTTCAGGTTTCCTATCTGGTGCTGGAGCCCGGCCCGGTAGAGTTGGAACTCTTCAGCGCCGACGGCCAGCGGGTGAAGGCGTTGCTCGGCCGGGCCTGGCTGGATGCCGGAGTGTATAAGGGACAGTATGCTCTCGGGCCGTTGCCGGCCGGTTTGTATGTGCTGCGGCTGGAAAGCCCGGACGGGGTTTTTTTGAAAAAAATTGTCAAGTGTTAAAAAGCTGAATAGTAGCGGAACCCTTCCTCCCCCACACTTCGCTGGCGGGCAGAAAGGGCCATAAGAAAATCAAAGGGTTTAAATGAAACAGCCTCAAAACTCCCTCTCATGTCTACAAAATCGAAATGGGCCAGCCTGCTTATCGTTCTGCTTTCACAGCTATCTCTTTACGCCCAACCTGGAACCATCGCCACTTGGCAGGATCTTCACGAACGGGCTTCCCGGCAATTGGAAAACGGCCGCTGGCAACTGGCTCTGGCAACGGCAAGCCAAGCGGAAGTAAACGTAAAGAAAGAGGTAGGCACAGCCGGCCCTGAATATGCCGAAGTGTTAAACCTGTTGACCCTCATTCAGCTGCCAATGGGGCGGCTGGATGGGGCGGACAGTAGTACGAGCCGCTTGTGGGAGCTATCCAAAACATTGATGCCGATGGATAAATTACGCCTCGCGAGGGCGGGTAAGGCTCGCAGCGAACTACTTCTCCTGCTGGAAAGGCCGGCGGAAGCTGCTTTGGTGGCCCGGGAAGCAATTGATGCGGTAGGCGGTATCGGGGAAAGCGCCCGGCTGATGCCCGGGCTGATCCAGGCGTTGGTTCTGGCGTACTTGAAGATGGAAGCGTACAAAGCAGCAGCAGCGACGCTGGAGGAAAGTTTGGAAATAGTGGTGGCCCGCCCAGGAAGCAACAGCCCGGATTACGCCCTTCTTCTTCGCGCCCGGGGACAACTTTACTACCTGACGGACCGCTTTGAGCAGGCTCGCGCCAGCCTGGAAGAAGCGGAGGTAATCCTCAAGCGCTCACCCGCTTCCCTGGCGGCGGAGCTGGCGGAAACCCTTAACTGGAAGGGCGCCTGCTATCTGTATCAGGCGGGCTACGTTACCGCCCGGAAGAGCTTCGAAACGGCCATAAGTATCTGGGAGAAGATCGGGGCGGCGCACCATCCGAATTACGCACAGGTGTTGGAAAACCTAGGCTTGGTATATGCAGAAGGCCTTGCTAATTTTGCCCGGGCGGAAGAATGCTACCAACAAGCCCTTATGATCAATCAAGGCTGGAGCGAACAAGGCATCCGAACCGCTCAGAGCCTGGGGAACCTGTCGATGCTCTTTTTAACGATCGGCGACGAGCAGCAAAGCCTGAACCTGGGGCGACAGGCAGTGCACTTACTGGAACGACAAAAGCAGGTGCGCGCCTATGCTACCGCCCTCAACAACCTCGGCAGGATCTACGCCAGGCTCGATAGCCTGGAGCAGGCAGAAAACCTATACCAGCAAGCTATAACAATCTACCTGAGTCGATACAGCCCCCTGACCGTCCGCCACGCCACTTTCCTGTCCAACCTGGGCGCCGTGCACGAACTCCTGGAAAACTACGAAACGGCCGAAGCTGAATACCGCCAGGCCATAGAGATTATTGTTGAAGTGCTGGGGCAGGAGAACCCCTACTATGCGGCCTTTATCAACAACCTGGCGATCCTTTATGACTTCCAGGGGAATCCGGAAACGGCCAGGGAATACTACCAACAGGTGGAAGCGATTGACCGCCGGGTGCTGGGGCCGCAACACCCCCGTTACATCCGGACCCTTTACAATATTGCCGGCTTTCATCACTATTATGAAGAACCGGAGGCCATGAAATATTACGTAGCCGCCAATGAGGGACAAGTCGTTTTACTAAACCGGGTATACGCTACTTTCGATGAGGCCAGCCGGCTTTTCTATCTCAAGCGCGCCCGTCAGGATTTTGACCAGTATTTAAGCTTTGCCCTTTCCGATACCGCTTCCGTCGCCCAGGCCGCCCAAATTCAAAGCCTTTTATTAGCTACCAAGGGCCTGGCGCTGGAATACAGTATGGCGCCCCGGGAAGAACAGGCTTCCTCCGGTGATACGTCTCTGAACCAAACCTTTTCTGAATGGAAGCAGGCCAGTCAACGCCTCTCCGACGCATTTATGATGACTGCATGGGAACGGGAAAAACAAAACATCCGGATCGATCAGTTGGAGCAAGTTGTTGCCACATTGGAAAAGCAGCTGAGCCGAAACACCAACATTTTTCAGCAAGCAGGAGTATCGCCCAATTCTGTTGAATTACAGGAAAAGCTGAGCGAGGATGAAGCCACCGTGGATTTCTTCAGATTTAACTTTTTTGACGGAGAAATATTCACCGACAGCATGCTGTATTGTGCCCTGGTACAACGCTCCCTCCCTGCCAGGCCCATCCTGATACCCCTGGCCAGCGAACAGGAATTGCAACAACTATTGGGCAACAGTTACGGAGGGGCTCCGTCCTACATTCAATACCCTCAACTGGGCCACCTGCTCTACCAGAAGATCTGGGCGCCGCTGGCACCCCACCTTCAGGGGGCCAAGGCCATATACCTATGCGCCGACGGCCTGCTCCACAATGTGGCCTTTGCCGCCCTGCCCGGCCAACCCGATGGGAAACAGCGGATCCTGGATCAGCACCGCATCTACCAATATAGTACCTTCAGAGACCTATGGGACCAGGAGCGCAAGCCTTTAAACTCATCGGCCGCTCTCTTCGGAGGGGCCGATTATTTAGAGGTGCCGGCCGGTAACCCGGCTAAGCCCTACTTCCATCCTCTGCCCGGCACCCGGACAGAAGTGGACAGTATTCGTCAGTTGCTGCTCCGGCAGGGATGGACAGTTGACACCTTCACCGGCTCCCACGCCGGTGAAGGGGAGCTACGCGCCCTGTCAGGAAGCGATAGCCCTGGAATCCTGCACTGCGCCACTCACGGTTTTTTCTTTGGCCTGGAAAAGGCCGAAGGAACGGAAAGCATGCAGGAACGCCTCGCCGCTTCACCCAATCCATTGCAACGTTCGGGGCTGGCTTTTGCCGGCGCCAACGAGAGCTGGGCGGCGCCCGGGCTTTCCCCTTCTGAAGCCGACGGCATTCTTACCGCTCTCGAACTATCCACGCTTCAGTTTCCCGGCACCCAACTGGCCGTTCTTTCTGCCTGCGATACCGGCCTGGGCGATGTGGAGGCCACCGAGGGTGTTTTTGGACTGCAACGGGCCCTCAAAAAAACCGGCATCCGGCAATTGCTGCTCAGCCTCTGGAAAGTCAATGATGCGGCTGCTCCTGCCTTCATGGCCCTCTTCTATCGCCATCTGAAGGAAGGCGCCAACATAGGCCAGGCTTTCTTCGAAACGCAAACCTACATGAGCCAGCGTTACCCGCCATCGGATTGGGCAGGCTTTGTTTTGTTGTATTAAGATAAGCATCATGGGGTGTCTTGTGGATCGACTTACCGGAAACTTGCCAGAGGAATTTTTTTTCAAAAAAAACCAACAAAATGAGTACCTCCCTGACAAATGGTGGAACATAAGGGTGTAATTATTTAATCATCTAACACCATTCACCATGAAAGTCAGAATTTTACCCTTCGCTTTATTATGCAGTTTGATGTGTTATGCATTCTCGATACAGGCCCAGAACGCCAGCTGTCGATGCACCAGCCAGTACGCCGATAATATTTGTGATGATTTCGACGCCTATTCCACCTCTACCCGCCTCGGGCCACAATCGGCCTGTTGGACGACCTGGAGTGGCAATGAGGGCGGATCGGAAGACGGCATCATCCAGCAAGGCTCCAATGGGAACAAATATTTATCCATCCGGGGTAGCAGCAGTTCCAGCGGCGGCCCACAGGATGTAGTGCTGCAATTGGGCAACCGCACCGGTGGCGGTTATGAACTGCGCTTTACGATCTGGGTTAGTACTTACTACAGAGCCTACTTTAACATCCTGCACAGTTTTTCTCCTTCCGGAAGCAATCAATGGGGCCAGGAGGTTTATTTTGAAGGGAACGGCAGCGGCCGGCTGCGCGTTGGCGGCGGCAATTACTACTTTAGCTATCAGGGCGGCCAGTGGATCGATGTAGTTCAGTATTTTGACATTGACAACAACATCGCCCACCTGTACATCGGTGGCCAGTATGTAAGACAATGGCCTTTCAACTATCAATCGGGCAGTACCGGAGGCGGCGTGTCCCGCCTGGCGGCTTTGAATTTCTACGCCATCAACAGTTCCTACCAATTTTATGTAGATGAGGTGCGCCTCACTTCATACGGCTCCAACTGCCTCAATATCTACCGGGCCAACCCCGGCGCCTTTTGTACGCAGGAATATAACCCGGTCTGTGGCTGCAACGGTGTGGAATATGGGAATGCCTGTCTGGCTGCTATCGCCGGGGTGGACTCCTGGGCCAGTGGCCGATGTGAAGCAGCTTGTATTGACCCGGATCTGATCAACCCAAATCCGATTTGCAC
>JAGQXQ010000395.1:5351-6789 GCA_020436535.1 Phaeodactylibacter sp. | reverse complement strand
TTCCGGAGGGTTTCCGGATCGCCCTAACATTTACAAAACAAAAAAGAACCACCATGAATCTCCCTCAGCTATCCATAAAGAACCATCAATTTACCCTCACGGCCTTTGCCTTTTTGCTCGTCATGGGGCTGGCCTCTTTTTTCAACATGCCAAGGCGGGAAGACCCCGCGCTGGATATTCCCAACATCCTGGTTATTGCAGTCTACCCGGGCGCCAATCCGGAAGACATAGAAAGCCAGGTGGTAGATGTGCTGGAAGAGGCCATCAACGAGCTGGACGACCTCAAGGAGGTCCAAACCACGATCCGCGACGGCGTGGCCATCATGGAAGTGGAGTTTAATTTCGGAATTGATAGTGACAAAAAATTTGATGAGGTGCAGCGGCAGGTCAACCAGTCTCAGGAGGAAATGCCGGAGGGGCTCTACCAGCTCGATGTGAAGAAGATGTCTACCAATACGGTCACCATCATGCAGATCGGCCTGATATCGGAGACGGCCGATTACGCCTTGCTCAAATCTGAGGCCGAGCGCCTAAAGCGCGAGATCGAAAAGGGCAATGGCGTGCGCAAGGTGGAAGTGGAGGCCTATCCCGAACAGGAAGTGCGCATCGCTCTCAACCCAGTGTTGATGAAGGAAATGGGCATTTCTCTGGACGATATAGAACGGGCTATCCAAAGCAATAACGCCAACATTCCGGGAGGGGCGGTCAAGGTTTCAAATAAGCTCTTCAACATTAAAACGTCGGGCAATTATACGGATCTGGGCCAGATCCGCAATACCGTTGTGGGGGCTTATCAGGGCAAGGTCATTTACCTGAAAAATATCGCTAGTGTATTCTTCGGCTTTGAAGATGAGCGCTGGCTGGCGCGCTACAACGGCGAACGGACGGTGTACCTCAATGTACAGCAAAAGGACGGGTTCAACATTTATTCAGTAACCGATCCGATCAAAGAAAAGCTCAGTCAGGCGAACCTGGCCGGCGATATCCGTCTGGCTTACATCTTCGACCAGTCCGAAGGCGTAACCGATCGGGTGGCCGGCTTTATGGGCAACCTGGTGCAAGGTATCGTTCTGGTCGGGGCCATCATCTTTCTGGTGCTGGGCATCCGCTCCGCCAGCCTGGTTATGCTGGCCATTCCCTTCTCCATCCTGATCGGGCTATGGGTAGTCGACCAGTTTGGTTTTGCGCTGCAGCAGATGTCTATCGCCGGCCTGGTGGTGGCCCTCGGCCTGTTGGTCGACAATTCTATCGCCATCATTGAAAATATAGAGCGTTTGCTCACTCAAGGTTATTCGCGGGAAGAGGCGGCGATTAAGGGC
Organism: Phaeodactylibacter sp.; assembly: GCA_020436535.1. GTDB lineage: Bacteria > Bacteroidota > Bacteroidia > Chitinophagales > Saprospiraceae > JACJXW01. The sequence goes on along the minus strand of JAGQXQ010000395.1, from coordinate 5,470 downwards.
ACCCAGCAACTGGTCGCTCCTATGGCCAGCGCTACCCTTACGACTATTCTGGCCTTCATTCCTATTGTAATGATGCCCGATACTACCGGCGCTTTCATAAAGGCCCTGCCTACAACGGT
>JAGQXQ010000395.1:0-5278 GCA_020436535.1 Phaeodactylibacter sp. | reverse complement strand
GCCACACCGGGGAGGTTCGCCAGGCCACTCCGCTGTTCCGGCGCCTCAGGCGATTTGTGGAGGGGCCTTACCGCAACGCTCTGGAGTGGGCGCTGCGCCACAAAGCGCTGACCATCTCAGTGGCCATTTTCAGCCTGCTGGGCGCCCTGGCCCTCTTTCCGCTGGTAGGAGTGGCCTTCTTTCCCAAAGCAGAGAAACCTCAGTTTCGCATTACCGTCCAATTGCCGAATGGCAATAACCTGGACGCCACAGACCGGGCGGTGTTATATGTAGAGAGCGTACTCGATACTATCCCGGACATCAAATACTACGCGGCTAACGTAGGCCACGGCAACCCCCGCATCTATTATAATGTAGCTTCTGAGAACTACTCCAATACCTTTGGTGAGGTGTTAGTGGTGCTCAAAGAATACGACATCAGCCGCTTTTACGAATTGCTGGGACAACTACGCGATACTTTCGGGGAATACCCCAATGCCCGCATTGACGTTCGCGAATTTGTACAGGGGCCGCCCTCGGAGGCGCCGGTAGCCATTAAGATCTACGGAACGGACCTCGGCAAGCTGCAGGCATACGCCCGTGAAGTGGAAAACATCGTCCGTTCCACCGAAGGGGCGGTCAATGTGGAGAACCCCATACGCAACAACAGCACCGACATCCACTTTCGGGTCAACCGTGACAAGGCCATGATGCTGGGAGTACCTACGCATGTGGTGGATAAAACGATCCGGAGCTTTGTTAATGGTTCTGCGATCGGCAAGTTTCGGGACAAGGAAGGGGAAGATTACAATATGGTGATGCGTTTCGATTACGAGCAGCAGTTCCGGCTGGAAAACTTCGACCAGGTCAGCGTGCAGTCTGTCTCCGGGCACTTCATCCCGCTGAAACACCTGACGGACGTGGAATTTGCGGAGGCGCCCAGCCGCATCACTCACCTGGACAACGAGCGGACGGCCACCATCCTGGCTGACCTGAAGAAAGATTATACACTGGACCAGGTGATCGATGACATCGACCGCCAATTGCAGCAACTGGATTGGGAGGAGGGCTATTCTTACGTCTACAAAGGCGACCTGGAGAGCCGCAATGAGTCCTTCGGCGGTATGGGCATTGCATCCCTGATGGCGCTGCTACTCATCTTCGGCGTTTTGATCATTCAATTTCGGTCCTTCAGCCAGCCGCTTATCATTTTCTCGGCCCTTCCGTTGGCTATTATCGGTTCTATCCTGGCTCTGCTGGCCACCGGCATCAACTTTTCCTTTACTGCATTCATCGGGCTGACCAGCCTGATCGGTATCGCCATCAACAACTCTATCGTGCTGGTGGATTTTGCCAATGAGATGCGCCGTGAAGGGGCCAGTGTGCTGGAAGCCGCCCAACAGGCCGGCGAGGTGCGCTTTATCCCGATCGTGATGACCACCCTGACGACCATCCTCGGGCTGCTGCCTCTCACCCTGATGGGCGGTTCCCTTTGGGCCCCTATGGGTTGGACCATCATCGGAGGCCTGCTGACCTCTACTACTTTTGTCCTGCTGTTGGTCCCTATTTTGTATATACTCTTTACCAGAGAAACGACAGGGCCGGCAGGAGCATAGGTGATATGGTGTGCTATTATTTAGTATTTCGGTATTCGGAAGGACTCCCGGGGAACTGCGAACCTGCGAAATAGTGACAAAAAAGTGTATAATGGACACTATCTGGAAATGATCTCTGGAAATAGCTTGTTTTTTCCGAGAAAGGCCCTAACTTGAATTTTATATTCTGCAATATTATGAAAGCCATCATTCCAGTTGCCGGCGCCGGTACCCGTCTTCGCCCACTGACTTATACACAGCCGAAGCCACTCATCCCCGTTGCCGGTAAACCCATCATATCCTTCATCCTCGACCAACTCATCGAGCTGGGTATTCGGGAATTTATTTTTGTCATTGGTTATCTGGGAGAAAAAATCAAGAACTACGTCGATACGGAGTATCCGCATATCAGCCGGGAATATGTCACCCAGGATGTCCGTCTGGGCTCTGGCCATGCCATCTGGACCGCCCGGGAGTATCTTAAGCATACGGACGAGCTCTTCATTTTCTTTGGCGATGTCATCATCGATGTCGACTTTAAAAAGGTGATGGATAGCCCCCACTCCTGTCTATGTGTCAAGAAAGTAAGCGATCCGCGGGAATTTGGCGTGGTGGAATTCGGACAGCGCAGTAAGTTCGTCAAACGCGTGGTGGAAAAACCCCGGATTCCGAAATCTGACCTGGCTATGGTCGGATTCTACAAAATCAAGGATGTTGCGAGCCTGATCGAGGCCCTGGATTTCAACATCGGCCACAATATCCGTTCCAACGGCGAATTTCCGCTTACCGACGCTTTTATGGCTATGATCGAGAAAGGGGTGAAATTTGTGACCGTTACGGTGGACAACTGGTTCAATTGCGGCAAAAAGGAAGTACTGCTCGACACCAACGCCACCTTTCTGGACCGCGACGGCTACGCCAGTTCCGACCTGCCACCTTACGATAATTCCATCATCATCCACCCGGTAAGCATCGGCAAGAACTGCAATATCCAGAATTCCATTATCGGCCCTCATGTGACCATCGGTGACAATGCCCGCATCAAACGGTCCATCATCCGGGATTCCATCATCGGCAATTTCGCACACATTAAGGACATCAACCTGAAGCGGTCGGTGGTGGGCAATGATACCGCCATCACCGGCCTGCGGCAAAGCCTCAATATTGGGGATAATACGGAGATTGACTTCAGTCTGCCGCAGGGGTGAAGTTTTTTAGGGGTAAGGCTTGACCAGTTTTTGTCGGAGAGTGAGGCCTGGGAAAACTGGTCAACCCTCACTCCTTGCCAGGGTGGGCACTAGCCGTTGCCGACAAAAAAAATGAAACGGGATTCGCTGATTTTTTGTATCTTTAGATACTTGCGGAAAGGGTGAAAAACCTCCATTCAAAATTTTTTCACGATGACCACAGACATCGAAACCAGGAAATATTCCATTGAGGAGTACTTCGCCGTAGAAGCTGAGGCGAAGGAGAAGCTGGAGTATTTCGACGGAAAAATCAGGCCCATGCCCGGAGGAACACCCCTGCACAATGAGATTGCGCTCAAAACCGGCGCTATCTTGCTCTCCCTGGTAAAGCAGCTGAAGCGAAAATACAAGGTTTACAACAGCGACATGAAAATCTGGATCGGCAACCTGCAGCACTTCGTCTATCCGGACGCCGTTGTCGTTTGCGAGAAACCGGTACTCTATCCTGGCCGCAAGGATATTATTACCAACCCTCTGCTGATAGTGGAAGTCCTTTCGCCCAGTACAAAGGAGTACGACAGACACGATAAGTTTCTGGAATACCGCACCATACCTTCCTTCCGGGAGTACGCCTGCCTGCGGCAGGATGCTGTGGAAGGCGTTGCATTCTACCGCGAGCAGGAGGGCCTGTGGCGGGAGTCTAACGCCATGGGCAAGGAAGCGGTACTGCCTCTGCGTTCTTTGGGCGTAGAGCTTCCTCTGGGTGAGGTTTATGAAGACGTGGAATTTGAATGAAGCGGTTTTAACGCTCCTGCTTACCGGTTAGATAAAAACCAAGTTCCAATTTCGGCGCGCGCGGTGCGAGATCACTCAATTTACTAAAGGGCGCCTGGCTCGTATATTTGGTGTACAGGTTGTTGTCGCGCCGGGATTTTTTGCTTCGAAAAGTAATCCCCACATTACCCTTCCCGTTATCATCTTTGATCCATTCCAGTGAAAGCAGCACATCATTAGCCGTGATCAGATTGAACTCTGATAAGTCGACGTCGATCATACCCTTCTTTTGCACGGCGGAGATGATCACGTTTTGGGGCAACAAATTTTCACCTGCCTTCTCATTTTGAAAATCATAGAGATTTACCCGAAATAACAGGCTATCGCCTGAGGCGTGGTTGATGGGAAAATGGGCGCTTTTAATGTAGGTTTCTTTATCAATCCCGATGTGTGCGCCGATCTCCGCACCCAGCTCACTGCTGCCAAAGCCTATACTGTGGCCCTGCTCTTCGAGTTTGGCGCCCAATGTCACCTCTTCGGGAAATCCGGTGGCGTTCAGTTCGATGGTTGGAATGTCATACGGTTTGGGGCGTAAGTTGATTTCTCCATTTTCAATTAACTTCCCCGCTTCAATATTTTCGGTTTGGTATCCGATGGAAGAGAAGGCCACCACATCCATAAGAGATGGAATACGAAGTTGGTACTGTCCGTTTTCATCGCTCACTGTCCCTGTCATCGACCGGGTTATTCCAATATTGACGAAGGGCACTGGTTCCTTGGTGTCTGAATCAATGACTATGCCCTGGATGGTTTCCTGGGCGAATGAGAGGTTAAAAAGGTAAGAGAGCAGTAAAGAGAGTAAGAGCGCATTTATTTTCATGATTTTTAATGTAGGACGGATTGAATTTGCTTTTGTTACAGATACTCTCCCAGCCAGGCGAACCTGGCGGCCAGTTCCCTATTCTCCTTAGCCAGTTCTTTCTGTGCCAGGCGGTGGAGGTTTTCCAGCGGGTTTTCGGACTGTAATGCCTCGCCGGCCTGTTCGTCTTCCTTCATGGCGAGCACCTCTTCCTTTGTAGGGGCGGTGGACAGGCCCGCCAGCATGCCCAGGTTGTTACCCGTCAGCACCTTGCTGTTGCGGATACTGTCCGGCAGTTGGTCAAAGCCGATACCGAGCGGCATGTAGGGTTGATAGATTTTATGGATGGCCTCTCCGCTGGCGCGTACGTAAAAGGCCCGCCCCATACGGCCCACGAGGTCCATTTTATGCGGATTGATCTTGCCGTTTTCGTCCAGCACCTCCTCCTGAATATGCATGCGCAGCACCTCGCAGATGATGAGGTGGCCGGCTCCACCGCCTTCTCCGAGCGGAATGACCTCTTTCACTTTGCATTCCAGGTGCGCCGGTGATTCTTTGATGCGAAAGGGCCGGATCAGGTCAGATGGGATAGGCGTAAGCCCTGCCTTTACAAATTCACTGACCCCTTTTGGGTAATTGATACTGGCTATGGCCATCTGCCGCACAATGCTGAAGTTCACCGCGTTGATGACCACCTCTCCGGTCTTTTCTACATTGTGAAGGGTATCTTTGGTCGTAAGGTCTGAGACGCGCCGGTTAGAAGAAAAGACTACAATGGGCGGGTTGGAGCTGAAGCAGTTGAAAAAACTGTAAGGCGCCAGGTTGGGAGCCCCGTTTTCGTCTACAGTACTGGCAAAGGCAATGGGGCGGGGCGCTACGGCGCC
>JAGQXQ010000394.1 GCA_020436535.1 Phaeodactylibacter sp. | reverse complement strand
TTGAATTTTGAACAAACTCTAAAACCAAAAGACATGAAAACACTGAGAATGATTATGGCCATTCCCATCTTATTGATGGCATTCGGTTGCCAGAAGGAACCGCAGTTACCTATTGGGGAAGCTTATGAAAACATGGAGGCGGTGGAGACTCGCCAGGATGCTGAAGCATTGCTCGCCATCATCAGCGATCTGGAAGCCATAGTCCAGGAACAAGTGAACAGTGGTGCTTTGGGAGGCAATGCCCAGGGTTTACTCGCCAAGTTGGGGCAAGCCCGGCGCAATGCCCTGGCAGGGAAGGTCGACGTTGCAGAGAATATCCTGTACCATGCCTTTTCCAATCAGCTATTCAGCTTCTACAGAAACGGCATATTGCCGCTTTATGCTTACATGGAGATGGTCAATACGCTGGAACAAAAGGGCTTTTTTACCGACCTGAGAGATGGGAAAGAATACGGTTGGGTGCTTCTGGCAGATGGGAAACGGTGGATGAGAGATAATTTGAAGTATATCACCTTAACTTCCGTGGTTCATCAGGAGGCGAATGAGGAAAAATTCGGCCGCCTCTACACCTGGGAAGACGCCCTGAGTACCTGCCCGCCGGGCTGGCACCTGCCCTCCTATGACGAATGGTATGAGATGGCCCTTTATTACAGCTACGATGAGAACACTACGGAGCCATCAGCAGCTCTGGCTTACGATGCGCTGGTTTCCCCGGAATACGGAACCGGAGGACATTCTGGCTTTGACGCCCTTTTGGGAGGATGGCTTCGCGCTAACGGCGTTTATGATGGTTTTAATGAAAGCGGCCATTACTGGTCAAGTACACCCTATGGTGATTCCGAAGCATGGTATGCTTTCTTCTACCAACAGAATGGTGAAGTCTATCCGGTGCATGTCCTTAAGAGTAACTTCATGTCCTGCCGTTGTGTAGAGGATTGAAGGCTATTGAGAATAAGACTTGACAAGTTTTCGCCCGGGTAAATGCCGGTGAACTTGTCAAGTCTAGTACCAGATACATTTGTTGTATTATTTATTTGACAAAGTACTCAGAATATTCATCGCAGGTACTGCACGACCTCCTCACTCATCGGCCCTACCTTCGACGGAAAATGCGCCAGCCACTCCCCCGCCGGTGAGATGAGAAACTTGTTGAAATTCCAGCTCACTTTGGCGTCGGCAACGCCGTTGAGTTCCTTTTGCGTCAGCCAGGAGTAGACCGGGTGCTGCCCGCCGCCTTTGACCTTGATCTTTTCGGTAAGGGGGAAGGTTACGCCGTAGTTGATCTCACAGAAGGTGGCGATTTCTTCTTCGGATCCAGGTTCCTGCATGAGGAACTGGTTGCTGGGGAAGCCGATGATCACCAATTTGTCCTGGTACTGTTCGTACAGGGCCTGCAGGCTTTTGTACTGAGGGGTGAAACCGCATTTGGAGGCCACGTTGACGCACATTACAAACTTATCCTTGAAATCCTTCATCTGGATTTCCTTACCGTCGATGCCGGTTACGGTGAGATCGTGGAAAGATTTGGGAACAGCTTTGCCGGAGGCGGTATTGCCCCTCCGTTTGGTGGCGCTCACCAGGGTAATACCAAGTACGGCGAGGAGAAGTAAAAGGGCGGCAATTTTCATTTTTTTACTATTTGGGAGAAAAACAACCGTAGAAGGGAAAGGTTTAAATAGCAAAGCGGACGAGGGCCATCCGGAAAGTTCCGGATGGCCCTCGTTGCACTTTGTACACCATGTTGGCAACTCACACTTTGCCGACGGTTTTATCAACTGAAAACAGCCAACTATCGATTGCGCCAACACAGCTCTGCTTCCGGTACTATTCCTTCAGCGTACGCAGGAAGTTAACCAGGTGCCAGATGTCCTCCTGGTCGGGGATTTTCTTTTTGAACGAAGGCATGTCATCCCTTCCCTCCATAGTTTTATAGAAAATGGAACCGTCCGTTTGCTTTTGAAACTCGTCAATAGTAAAATCGCCGCAGGGCGTTTCCAACTGAGCAGCCTTCGTGCCATCGCCGTATCCTTCTTTCCCATGGCAGGATTTGCAATGTGTGCTGAATAAGGCCTTGCCAATACTGATCGACTCTTTATCGGCAGGGACCGGGTTTTTCATTTTCTGATACTTTTCCGGGACTGGCCAGTCGCTGCTGTTCTGGAAAGAAAGTAAAAACAGTGAAAATCCTAATAGCAGGATCGGAACGAAAAATTTGGTATTCATGGCCTAATGTTTTTTGTGTGACTGATTCTATTGATTAAGACTATAATATTCGGTACAAGGCACATCAGAAATTTACAACTAACTCACAATTAACCTATGCGCCCTTTTCTATTCAGTGCTCCCTTCCATACCGAGTTTTTTAATTTGCATGAGTTGTCTGATAATATACACGATAACGCCCACTACGCCGAGTAACATCAGATTAACAATGATGAGGAATCCCTTATACGTATTGGAAGAAGACAACCACAGTTCTTTCAACTGTTTTGACTGATCAAATTTGACTGCCTGGCCCCAAGGGACAGTTTTGCTGAATTCCAGGTTACCAAACTCTTCGTGATCACTTACCCGGGCGACGAGAAGCAGGTTCCCGTCCTTATCTCCCGGAATGTCAGAGGGGAATTCTACACTCAAAGCCCCTTCTTCATCCGTGAATTCCATTTCATCCGAAACGGGCAGCGCGCCGAACAAGCGCTTGACGAACAGCCTGGCGTTGACATCGGCAACCGGCGCCATATTGCCGGTTGAATCAGGAGCACTCACAAAGATGTTCACCATTCTGACCGAGTCAACCTCTTCTGTGGTGAACTCCAGGGAGGCTTTTTTTACTTCTATCTCTTTTTCGGCGTCTTTGTAGCCAGGCACATCCTCCAGAACGGCAATGTAAGTGGACCAAATAGAAGTATCGGCCTCCGGTGGCGAGAACATAAGGGTTGCCTTCCCGTTCATATCAGTTTCCGGGCTTCCCAGGAGGTACTCTTCCGAAGCTTCATCTTTGTAAAAACGGATCTTGACGCCGGTAACGTTTTCGAAGAAGCCTTCTACCCGTGTTTTTACCGTAGCCACCAGTTTTTGTTCCTGATTTTTGATCCTGAAGAAATCGAGGCTAATCCGGGCCTTTTTATCTTCTTCGGTGGATTCCTGAGCGAGAAGTTTCACAGTGCTACCGACTGTCATTAGCGCTACCAAAATTATCCAGGTTAGAGTATGCGTTCGAATATGTTGAGTTTTCATTTTTATCAGTTTTACGTCCAGGATCAAGCCGTTCTTTCGGTATTGTCATGCTTTATTTCCTCGGCGGTCTCCAGGAGAGGCACTATTGGAAACAGCCTAATAAAAATGGTGATGATCAGCAGGGCTCCCGTCACCGTCCCCAGGGTGATGAACCATTCCTGGAAAGTGGGATAATAATGCAGCCAGTCTTCCGGAACCCGTTGTATGGGAATGTAAGGGTGGTTCAGAGTGGGTACAACGATTAGGAAACGCTTAAACCAGGCGCCCAGAATAACCAGGATAGACATGATGAGCATGGGAAGAGGTTTCCTCCCTTTTTTGAAAAGAAGCACAATGATCGGTACGATCATCCCAAATATTTGCACGGACCAGAACAGGGGAGCGAAATTCCCGACAAACAATTCCTGCAGGTGTTCACTTTCAATTCCTTTCAATTTATAGGCTGGAATAAAATACTCGTTGATGTTGAAATATAAGTATACAAATGAAAGGACCACCAGCAATCTGCCCATTTTGTCGAAATGATCATCCGTAAAATAGGCCTTCATATTGAGGAATTGCCTAAAGACGACCATGGCTGTGATCACCCCGGCGGCGCCCACCATGAATGCCCCGGAAACGAAATAGGGGCCGAAGTTGGTGCTGTCCCAACCAGGGCGCAAAGTAGCGGCAAACAACCAGGAAGTAACGGTGTGGATAGCAAAAGCAATAGGGATGATCACCACGGTCAGAACATAAATGGCGCGGTTCAGTTTTTCTTTTTGTTCCGGGGTCTCTTTCCAGTTGAGGGCCAGCACCTGATACAATTTATGCTGCCACTTTGGAATCCCCTGGAAACGATCCCTCATATAAGCCAGGTCGGGCAACATGGGAATGTACAACAATAAAAAACTGATGATCAGATAGGTTGTGATGACAATGACGTCCCAGATGATCGGTGACTGTATCCTGCCATAGAGAAATAAGTGGTAAAAACGATCGGGGCGCCCCATGTCGAGGATGATTGCAATGGCGGCAAAGATGATAGCCGCCACCGCGATGATCTCCGAAATTCTGGTCATGGGAGTTCTCCAGCTTGCCCCCGACAATTTGAGGATGGCGCTGATGAGCGACCCTACCAGGCTAATGGCCACAAAGAAGACGAAGTTGGAGATGTAGATGCCCCAGGGCGTGAAATCCCTCAGGTCGGTGATGATCAGCCCGTCCCGGAGTTGGTGGATGTAAAAAATCAGGCTGATCAAACTACTTAGCAGCAATAGGGCGACCCACAGTTTTCCCAATGTCCCAAACGGTTTGGGAAGCAGGTCCTTGCTAAGCGCTTTCAGGTCTTTCTCCATTTGCGGAGAATACTGGATTTGGGCTGGCTTATTCATCCTACCTTGTAATTTTTAGAGAATTCATCATCTTCAAATGGGAACAGGCGGTTGACCGGCGGCAAGTAGTAGACTCTGGGCTCCAGGCCGAGGTCTTCCATGTAGCGGTAACCGGCGCGGTCCTTGAGCAATTGACTCAAGCGCACCGTCTCTGCTCCATTGGAGACCGAGTCTTCATTTTCATCTCCAAAGTAATAGGTTCCGTTCGGGCAGGCGGAAACGCAGTGGGGCAATTCTCCCTTCCGGGCCATATCCGGGCAAAAATCGCATTTGGATACGGTACCCTTCCGGGGAATGATCGATTCTGGTGAGTGGTGGTGTTGAGAAAAGATCTCCTCCGGGACATTAGGCTCATCCCAGTTGAAGGACCGGGCGCCGTAGGGGCAGGCCACCATGCAGAAGCGGCAACCAATACAGCGTTCAGTATCGATGAACACAATGCCGTCGCTCCTTTTGAACGTAGCATTCACCGGGCATACTTTCACACAAGGTGGCCGGTCGCAATGGAAGCAGTTGGTGGGTTGCCAGTAAGGAGAGGCGTCTTCGTTATCCTGCATTTTCAAGACCTTCAGCCAGTTTTTGTCCGGAGGCAGGTAGTGTATCTTCTCGCAGGCGTCGTGGCATTTCCGCAGGTTTTTACATCGGGCCAGGTCGATGACCATGACAAACTTGCGGCCGGGTATGCCTTCCCGGAGATGGGCCGCCATAGCCTTCGTTTCAACAGGAACCGGCTTGAGGTAGGCGGTATCGACTTCGACGATCTCTCCTTCCGGTGACAGCAGCTTGGTTGTTTCTCCCGTCACCTCGACATCATCTTGCCGAAAACAAGCTGTTGCCAGGGCTGTTGCGGAGAGGGCTCCTGCGGCGATCCCTTTGGCCAGAAATTCCCGCCGCGTTGTACTTTGGTTATTATCATTGTCTGCCATGAGCCTTGCCTTTATTTATTGGATAGATGAGAACTGCCGGCATCTTTCCAATAAATAAATCCAGGCCGGGCCCGGATCCTCTTTTATTTATTGGAGGTAGGCCGTTGGAGGAAGGAAATACGAACTATTATTTATGCTTTTCTCTCCATTCGAACAGTTCCCGGTTGGAGACAACCTTACCTGATTT
>JAGQXQ010000393.1 GCA_020436535.1 Phaeodactylibacter sp. | reverse complement strand
ACTTCCTTTTCAGTGTGGATCATCAATCGAGAATGAATTCAGATTCTAAAAACAAAGGAGTGAATTGCTTGTTCTTTTCATCCAGGCGAGTGCTTTTTTCGGCTATGTCCAATATCCACTCTTTACCATAATAACGAAGCATCTCCTTCCATTCTTCCATTGTTCCCCTTTCAATAATCCGCTCAATCACAACAACACTTAGTTGATCAAAGTCAACGGTTTCCCATTGGTATTCCCATAGTAAATGCCTGCGAATATTTGGAGGAGCTTTCATTAAACGAGCTATTTAGCCTAATGCATTCAAGATAAAATCATCTTTATAAAGATACCTCTTTTTTTTTCACTTCTTTGAATTTCATCACCACCTCGGACAAAGCACACAACCAGGCTTCTTGTTTTGATAACTCACCGTCACCTACCACCCTCCCCGCAAGTAACTCTCTCTTGTTGCCGAAGAAACATTCACGTCATAACTGAACCCCAGTGAAAAGGTGTCGAAGTCAAAATATGGGGCGGGTATGAAGGCATCCAGCGTCGCGGGCTGGCCTTCGGCATGGCCGCTCAGACGGGCAGAGAGGCCCAGGCTGAAGGCCTGAGCCTGCCGTCCTTTGCTTAGGGAATAGCGCCAGGTTGCGCCAGGCAGCAGCAGCCATTGGCGGCTATTGCCAAAGACTGATTGGCGGCGGAATAAACTTCGGATAATAAGCTGGCTCCTGTCTAAGATTTGTTGCCGAATAGTTAGTTCACGCCCTACTTAAACGGGTCCTCAAAGCGGCTCGCCGTCACCAGTTCCTGGTCCGTCAGCGTTTCCAGGAAGGCCACCAGGGCGGCTTTTTCCGTATTGCTGAGGTTGAGCCGGCGCGGGCTGTTGCCGTCGGGCGCCCGCAGGCGGTGGTCCAGGTTCTCGTGCATTTTTACGCCGGAATTATAGTGTTCCACCACTTCTTCCAGGGTGGCGAAGCGCCCGTCGTGCATGTAAGGAGCCGTCAGGGCAATATTGCGCAGGAAGGGCACTTTGAACTTACCTACATCGGTAGGGTTGCCGGTGACTTTGCCCACTCCAAGGTCGGTATAATCCTGATCGAGGCCGTTGTTCGCCACGGTTTCCTGAGAAATAGACATATTGGCGCCGTGGCAGGAAGAGCAGTGCTGGATAAACAGGGCCTTACCCTGGTTTTCCTGTTGGGTGAAGTTGGAAAAAGTACTGCCCACATCCCCCTTTCTGGCGGCCAGGCCATCGTCAAAGCGAGTCTGAGTAGATACGATTGCGTTGATAAATTCCTGCAAGGCATCCGTAATCATTTCGGGCTGAACAGCTTCGGTGTTGTAAGCCTTGTTGAACAAGACCTTGTAGTGAGGCTCCTGAGCCAGGCGGCCGGCCAACTCATTCAGGTCCATGCCCATCTCGATATCATCCTGTATGGTCATGGTGCTCTGCTCGGCAATGGTATGGGCGCGTTCATCCCAGAAGAAAAACTGCCGCTGCGTAGGAGGGGCTATGCCTCCCCCGTTGCTTCCTTCGTAAGAGGATTTGAAGTTGGCTACTGAGCCCAGTGCCAGAGAATTGCGAAGGGTCAGTTCTCCGTCGAAACCTTCGCTAAATGCTTTATTGTCGGCAAAGGCCAGTTCCTGATGGTGGCAGGAAGCACAGTTGATCTTCTCATTGCGGGAAAGCTTATTATCATAGAAAAGGACGCGGCCCAGCGTGGCTTTGGCGTTATTGATCTTAGGAGGCACCATGCCGAGGTCGAGCATGTGCTGCGGCAACTCGACATCGTAATCCACCCGGTCGTTGGGCAGGCCGAGCACGGCGGAAATCGCCTGGTATTCCTCATCGGAGTAAGTGGTGTAATGCACATCCACCGTGTCTTTCACACAGGAAACCAGCGACATAGAGAGCATCAGCAGAAGAGCGAGTAAAGTTCTCGTTTTCATAACTTAGGGAATTTAGTTAACAAGGCTTTATTGGATAACCTCCAATATACGGCTTTATTGCTTTGTCATCAAATTGTAACATTCACCAAGAGCAACTTAAGGTGTTAAAGTTTAGTTATTCCACGTATTTATCGACCAGGCGCACGACCAGGTCGTTGAGGAATTCCACTTCATAATCTCCTACCGTGGGTTCCAGGTGTTCATTGCCGATGCCGCTGTGGTTGGTAATGAAGGTATAGGTGCTGTTGGAAGCGATAGCCAGAATGCGCATCAGGAATTCCGTTTCCTTATCGATACCGCTGGCGGTAACGGGTATGACCTTGATCCCCTTTTGGGCAGCCAGCAGGATTTGATCCTGTACGGACTGGATCACGTTATCCTGGTGGTGAGGTGGAGCGTCCAGGATCAGGAAAAGGAGCCGGGCGCGGGCGTTCTCCTGCCAGGCCTGCCCTTCGATGGCCTTCTCGAGGGCGGAGTGCACCGCCTCGGGGAAATCCCCGCCACCGTCGGCTTTCTGAATGTTGATAAAATCCACCACCTGCGCGAAGTTGCCGTCCAGGTTAGAGGTGCGGGTGACGTATTCATCGCCCTCATCCCGGTAAAACACAGAGCCCAGGCGGAAGCTGATGTTATTGTTGTTATTCTGTATGCGGCTGATAATATCGTTGATCTCCACTTTGATGTATTCCAGTTCGTCTGCCATGGAGCCGGTGGCGTCAAAGACGAAAAAGACGTCGGCCTCCTGGCTGTAGGGGCCATTCACCGGGATCACCATTTCATTGATACCGGATTCGTAGAATTTCACCTCATTGAGATAATAAGACTGCCCCTGAACGCTCACTTTGATGCGGGCAGGCTGTCCGGCGGCCG
>JAGQXQ010000392.1 GCA_020436535.1 Phaeodactylibacter sp. | reverse complement strand
TGTCGGATGTTTGTTGTTCCAGTTGAGCCTCGATGCGGGGCCAAAGTGTTGGGGCAGTATCAGCGGAAGAGCCGCTCTGAGCAGCCAGTTTGCCTGGAAGGATGGGCCCTGAAAAGAGCAAAAGAAGCAGGCGGAAAGCCCATCTTTTATTTTTAGCCGGCAGAAGTATAGGGTGCATGGTTCAATAAGATCAGGGATAGAAGTATCATTTGTAATTTACGAAAGTAATGTGAAAAAGTTACCATTCATTTCTTTCCCGCAGGATTGTTCCACGAAGGCAGTGTTTTGAAATTTATCTGACAAAGTAGTAAGCATTTGCTCAATACAAAAAACCGAACAACCAAAGGGGGATTTGGTTAGCAAAGCCGGTTTCGAGATCATCCAAAGTGAAAAAGGCATTTTTCAACTGGCGAATCTGGGCGTCTTTTTTGTTGGCGCCACCAATTTCAAAGGCATATTGTTGGTTATCATAGTCCACCAGAAAATCCGTATTGGGATGCAGGCTCACTTCCGCGACCACATCTAACTGGTTCTTAAAAGCGGCAATCTTTTTCATCAGTTGCTACACTCGTATCCTATTGGTGTCAGCGTTATTAAAAAAAGGCCCAGTAAAGCCACTGATAAGCTCCCGAAAATCCTGTACCTTTTTCAATGAGAAAACCCTTATTTTGAGCTATTCCTTGGCTATTTCGCACATCCAATTAATATTGCCGGAGCATGAAAAACTTACCCATTTTCCTTTCTCTGCTTTGCCTTTTTACAAATCTCCAGGCACAATTCGGCCCTAAGAATATCCTGGTGTTCGACCCCGATGAACCCATGGGGATGACTGATGTCCACGCTGCTGACATAGACGGGGACGGCGACCTCGATTTTCTGTCCGCCTCCAATGGCTATGACCGCCTGGAGTGGTTCGAGAATGACGGCCAGGCTAGTTTTTCCGCCCCGAATCTGATCTATGAAATCCCGCCGCTCACTTCTCCGGGAGGTTTTAATGCCCTGCACCCCGCCGATCTCGATGGAGACGGCGACCTGGATGTAGTGTCCATCATCCAAACCCGAAACCAAGTAACCTGGTACGAAAACGACGGTACGGATCAACCTTGGGAAGAACACCTCATTTCCTCAGAAATTGACTTGGGAATGGATGTTTATGCAGCCGACCTGGATGGCGATGGCGATATGGATGTACTTTCCGCTTCCACCTACGACGACAAAATAGCCTGGTACCAAAACGATGGCGCCGGCCAGTTTTCTTCCCAGCTTATCATCTCCTCAGAAGTAAATGCCGCACAGTCTGTTTATGCCGCCGACCTGGACGGCGATGGCGATATGGATGTACTCTCCGCCGCGCTGCTGAGCGACCAAATTGCCTGGTATGAAAATGATGGAAATGGCCAATTTTCAAGTGCAACCATCAGCACCAGCGCCAATGGCCCACGCTCAGTTTTCGCTGCCGACCTGGATGGCGACGGCGATATGGATGTTCTGGCAGCCTCTCGCTATGACAACGCTGTTTCCTGGTTTGAGAACGAGGGCGGAGGACAGTTTTCAGAGATTAATATCATCAGCACCCAGGCGGAGGAAGCCATGGACGTTTTCGCCGCCGACCTCAACGGCGATGGAACTACAGATGTGCTTTCCGCATCGGAAGGCGACAACAAGATAGCCTGGTACCCCAACCTGGGCCAAGGGCAGTTTTCAGAGCAGCTTGCCTTACCCAGTTACGTTGGAGGCGCCACCGCGGTCTATGCCGCCGATTTGGACGGCGATGGGGACCAGGATGTCCTCTACGCTTCTTCAAACGAGGATGAGGTAGGTTGGTTCGAAAACCTGAGTGCCAAAACCCAGATCGAGGGCTTTTCCTACTGGGATGAGAACGCTAATGGAGTAAAAGACATTCAGGAGATCGGCCTTTACCTACAAGATGTACGCCTGCAGCCGGAGGAGATCATATCTTGGCATTATCCCGAAGGGAAATACCGCTTTGTATCAGAGCCTGGCAGTTATACCCTTTCCTGCACACCTTATCCAGGATGGGCATTGACGACCGCCTCATCGGTCAGCTTGAGCCTGGATACCGGGCTTGTAGAGCAAAATTTTGGCCTGTTGCCGGAAGCTTCGATTACTCAGGCTTCCGTCTCTATCCAGTCTGCCCCCACGCGATGCGGTTTTACCGTCCCTTTCTGGATCAACTATCAAAATATTGGCACTCAAATAGTTGACGGCGCTATCACCTTGACGCTGGACACGCTAGTATCTTTCCAAGGTGCGGTCCCCCAGCCTGGCCAGATCAATGGCCAGGTGCTGGCCTGGGAGTTCAACTCTCTGCCGCCTACCTACCCCGGGCAGGTGAGGCTGGAACTGGAAATGCCGGGGGTCAATAGCTTGGGCGAGTACATTCATCTCCAGGCATCTATTGAATTAAGAGATGAGGATGGGAATGTCGTTTATGCTACCCAATACAATTATCGGCCACAGATCAACTGTGCTTACGACCCTAATGACAAACTTGTGGAGCCGAGTTTTGAAGAACATGACAACTATACGCTTTTCGGAGACTCTCTGGTTTACACGCTGCGCTTCCAGAATACTGGCACGGATACAGCCTTTAACATCCTGCTCACAGACGACCTGGACGAGAACCTGGACCGGTCCAGTTTTGAGGTGATTGCCGCCAGCCAACCCTACGAAGCCAAGATCGACTCCGAAAAAAGGCTTTCTTTCTACTTCAACGATATATTACTTCCGGACGCTTCTACTAATGAACCTGGAAGCCATGGGTTTGTGAAGTACCGGGTGCTGCCAGAAGGCGATTTGCCGGAGAACCAGCCCATTCACAATAAAGCTGATATTTATTTTGACTTCAACCCTCCGATCCGCACCAATATGGTTACCAACATTATGGTGTCGGAATATCCTGTTTTTGCCGAAACGGCCGATCCTCTCTGCAATGGTGGAGCAGATGGTGCGATCAATGTCAATTTCCCGGTGGGGCCTTTCCTGTATCTTTGGAGCAACGGCCAGGCCGGGCCTCTGGCCAATGGGTTGGAAGCGGGAGATTATGCCTTAACCGTTGTTGACGAGATGGGGCGAGAGGTAGCTCACTCGGCCTTTTCCATTACTGAGCCGGCGCCCATGGAGCTTCAGGTATTGAGTACTCCGGCAACCAATGGAGAAATGAATGGAACGGCAACTGTTGAAGCGTCCGGCGCCTTTCCTCCTTTTACGTACTCCTGGAATACGCAACCTGAACAGACTACCGTCACGGCCAGCAATCTGTCGCCGGGCAACTATATTGTCATGGTAACCGATGCCAATGGCTGCACTAAAAGCATTGAAGTAGCAGTAGATATGGTTTCTGAGGCGGCGGGGATAGCTACGCAAAGCCCTTTCCACATTTTCCCCAACCCCTCCCTGGGAGATATCCAAATACAATGGAAAGGCTCAGCGGAGTACTCCTGGCAGTTGTGCCTGTTCAATTCTTTCGGGCAATTGATCAGGAAATTGCATGGGCCGCCCTCAACCGAGCGTATACAATTGGAGAACGTGCTTCCTGGCGTGTATTATCTGGATGTACATGCAGGCCAGTATAGGTTTGTGAAAAAACTGGTAGTCCTGGACCAATAGATTTTGAAAGAGTGCACTATTGATTATCCACCAATAATGAAGTATAAGGAACCGCCTCCCATTCCTCCACTGCTTTCTCCGCGTGAAAGAAAGCTTCTTGCTTTTGCTGAAAGATTTGATGGGGAATAGTGGAAAAAAGGATATCGATCAGTTCGATCAGGCGTTCCATTTCGCCCTGTTCCAGTGCTTCTTTGATATTGATCAGCAAAGGCAGGCTATCTGTTTTAGTTGTTTCCCGAAAGGCCGCCAACAAGTGCTGTTGCATGGTATCCTTTACTTCCCGATTGGGATAATCCAGCGTATACAATCCTGTCGCCGGATCATACGCCTGGATGGTGAGGTAGCCAGTTTGAAACAACAGCGCCAACCAGTTGAGGTCTTCTATACTAAAGCTTTCGAACATAACCTGCCCCGATTCAATCAAATCAAAAATCAATTCCGTTTGAAATTAGCTTTCAATGTTGA
>JAGQXQ010000063.1:10312-20045 GCA_020436535.1 Phaeodactylibacter sp. | reverse complement strand
CGCCTGCACAGTTGGAGAAGAGAACTGGAAGAACTACAGCTGCAACTCCACCTGGGCGCCAAGGAAGCAGGAGATAAGCTCGAAGAGCAGAAAACGCGCTTGCGCGCCTGGATGGATGAAAATCAGGGCCGCTTCAAAGAGGTCGAAGAAGAAGTGGGCGAAGAGGCCAGGGAGTTCAAAAAGAAATTCAACGAATTACTGGAGAAATTGAAACGGGCGCCGGCCAAGACTAAAGAAGAAGCCAAAACACAGGAAACGGAGCTAGCCGCTACCATGGACACCTTACAGGAAGAAGCCGAAAAGCTCGAAGAACAGGGTAGTGAAACAGCCGCCAGTATGATGGACGACTTTCAGGACCGCATGGCCCGCTTCCAGGCTCACTTGAAAGTACTTACTGCCCATTATTCGGAAGAAGCTGCAGACGAGTGGAAGGATTTTCAGGAGGAGGCCCGCGAAAAGATCGAAAAGCTAAAGGAAAAAACCGGGGAATGGCAGCAAGAAGCCGGTGAAGAGTGGAAGGAATGGCGCGGCGAAATCAACAAAGCCTTCAGTAACCTGGCCAGCGCTTTTAAGCGGGATAAAAAATAAACCGGACGAATCCTAAGATTAAACATCGGCAAAACAGTTTTTTTCAAACTAATTTTCATTTTCCTTCGTTCTATGTTAACTCAATGTTAATTAATTTTTAACTTAGAGTTAAGTTGATGCTGTAAAGCGATTGTTTACTCTGGAAAATGGAAGGTTTATGAAATGGACTGCTGTGTTGTTGATGTCGTCATTGATTGGAAATGCGGTACCTGCGGGCGCCCAATCCGGCAATTTGCAGAAGATCCCGTTCGAACTCGTCAACGGGCTGGTCCTGGTTAACGCTTCCATAAACGGAGATACCGGCAGTTTTATCCTGGATACGGGCTCGCCCATGGTGGTAGTGAACCCCAGGAATGTCGAAGGCCTTCAACCCGGCGAATCTCAACAAAACTATGCATTTAAGGGCCAGCCGGTGAAGGTGAAGCATTTTAGCTGGGCCGGCATTGAACGCGAAGGCATGGACGCGCTGGCCATGGATATCAGCCACCTGGAAAATGCCTCCCACCGTAAAATCCACGGAGTTATAGGGTATGAAGTGTTGCGAAAGTATGAAGTGATGTTCGACTGCCGCAACCAGGTTTTGCTTCTTTATGAACCACATAAAAGCTGGATACACGAAAGGGAAGCGCCTATTTTCAGCCTTCGCTTCCAAATGCGCGACCAACTGCCGGTCGTCAAAGCGCGCATTGGAGGCAAGAAAGTGCACCTCGGGCTGGATACCGGTGGAACTACCAACCTGCTTTCCGAAAAACTGCTCGAGCAAATACCGGCCGCTTCCATTGGCAAGGCCAAACAGGAAAAAGTCCTGGGGTTGGCCAATATCCCGGAATACAAAAAATCGGCTATGATTGGTGATATCGAGGTCGATGGTATCCCCCTTCATACCTCCAGCTTTCTCTTTACCGACCTGTCTCACCTCAACGATGCTCATATCGAGGGGCTGCTGGCCATGCCATTCCTGAGCAAATTTCGTTTTTCCATCAATTTTAAGAAGAAAAGGGTATATGTATGGAGCCACGGGGAGGAGATCAGCTACCGGACCATTTGAGTTCTTTCAACATGCTCTTCTGCTGCGTTCCATTTTTTCGTAACTCCTTACTGCTGCTGAAAAGTTCATTCCCGTCTCCGAAGCGGCTCCCGTCTAATGTTGGATACCACGGGGAATCGGCGGATTGCCGAGCCCGGCCGTATTTAGAACTCCGAACAATTGACGCTTGACCCTGTCCGGCATTAGACAGGCCGGCTCTGAAGCCAAATAAATTTGGTGAACCGGGGCCCATTGCCTTCAACTTTTACCCTCCGCCTCCTTTTTACTCCTCCCTTTTTTTACTTTCTTTTTTCCCATCCCCCCTTTAAAACCGCCCTCCTTGGCCGCTTAACGTAAACTTAACACGTAGCTAACACCGAATTTATTTTTGATGTCTTCCTTTGCATTGCAAATGAGAAGGGCGCTATCTACATTCCCTTTAATCAAAATCGCCCAAAAGAATTCAAAAACAAAAATCTGTAGTTGTAATGAAGAATTTTAAACTTTTATTTTTCGCTGTTCTGCCGGTCCTGGTAGTCGCTCTTTTAACAGGATGTAAAGATGACAACCCAACGCCTCCAGCAGATGATACCATCGAAGTATGTGGTACCGTCACTGACCTGGATGGCAATGCATTAGCGGGCGTTTCCGTATCCTCCGGTTCTGCTACTGCTACGACGGATGCAGATGGTAAGTACTGCATTGACGTCAACAAGGAAGGCGCACTGACTTTTGCGCTCACAGACTATGAGTCTGACACCAAATTTGTGAATAGCCAGACTTCGATCAATGTTTCTCTGGTTAGTTCCGTTACAAGTGAAACCACCTACATTGAAACGACACTCGAGAAAGAGTGTGATGGTGGACAAACGGTTGACATCATTCAGGTAGGTGTAACCGACCGGGGTCAAGGCACCGGCACGATGACCTGGACGGCAGGTAAGACCTGGGTCCTGGAAGGACTGGTATTCGTCAACGATGGACAAGTACTGACCATTGAACCAGGTACTGTAATAAAAGGTAAATCCGGCCAGGGTGAGAAAGCTTCGGCTCTGGTGGTTGCCCAGGGTGGCCAGCTGATCGCTGAAGGTACGGCTGATATGCCGATCATCTTCACTTCTGAAGCGGATGCCCTTGCCCGCGATACAGACGGTAACCTCTGTGTTGGCGGTTCTCTGGCTTCCAGCGTTCGCGGCCTGTGGGGTGGGGTGATCCTCTTGGGTAAAGCATCCCTTAACAGCGCTACTCCAACCCGCGCCATTGAGGGTATTCCTTCTACGGAGCCACGCGGTACTTACGGTGGATCTTCGGATGATGATAACTCCGGTTCTTTGAAATATATTTCTATTCGCCACGGCGGCACCGATATCGGCGCCGGGAACGAGATCAACGGCCTGACCATGGGCGCTGTTGGTAGCGGCACTACGATCGACTACATTGAAGTCTTCGCCAACAAAGACGATGGCTACGAATGGTTTGGCGGCACAGTGAATACCAAGCACTTGGTTTCCGCTTACTGCGGCGACGACGCCTTCGATTACGATGAAGGATGGAGAGGTAAGAACCAGTTCTGGCTGGCTTTCCAGGAAGGTGCCGGCGACCGTGGCGGAGAGCACGATGGTGGCCCGTCTGACTGTGAAACCTGTGAGCCTTTTGCCACTCCGGTTATGTACAACACTTCTTTCCGCGGCCAGGGCTCGGGAGCAGGCAAGCGCGCGCTGACCTTCCGCGATAACGCCGGTGGCGAATACCACAATTCGATCTTCTGGTCTTATGGCCGTGGAGTAGACATCGAGGTTCGTGCCTCTATCGATGACTCTTACACCCAGTTCCAGAATGGTATTCTGAAGTTCACGAACAACATCATGTTCGATATCGCCGGCAGCCTTTTCACGATCGGTAATGAAGATAGCGGCGATGTGTCCGCTGAGCAGGCTGCTCTCGATGCTTACTTCAACGATGCGGCTAACAATCTTCAGGTGGTAGATCCTCAACTGGGTACGGACCTGGCCCCGGCAATGGCTGGCCCGGCTGCTCAGGCAGGCGCTACTCCGCCCAGCGATGGCTTCTTCGAAGCGGCGCCTTACATTGGCGCTTTTGCCCCGGGTGTTGAAACCTGGATCAGCGGCTGGACGGCACTGAGCAAAGAACTGAATTAAGGATAATGCTTGAAAGAATGAATTAATAATAAGGCACGGAGCACTCCTGAATATTTCAGGGGTGCTCTTGTCAGTTCTTGGTCGATTTAATAAATGCTACAGTATAAATCAGTTTTTGCTTTTAACAAATTACTATCTCTTATGAAAAATGTATTGATTGTCCTCCTTGTAACCTTTGCAACGATGGCCTTTGGCCAGTCGGGCACCATTCGCGGTAAGGTGATTGAAGCCGCCACGGGATGGGAAGTTATTGGCGCCACCGTTCAGGTCGAAGGCGTTGGCACCGGCACCGTAACCGATATGGATGGAACCTTTTCCCTGAAATCAGAGCCGGGCGTGCATGTAATCCTGATCTCTTATGTGGGCTTTGCAGCCCAGAAGATCAGCGAGGTGCAGGTACAAGCCGGCCAGGTAACAGTAATTGGCGACATCTCTATGGAGGAGGAAGCCGTGACGACCGAAACCGTGGTTATTTCGGCCCGGAAGATCCAAACGAGCGAATCAGCTATGCAGACTCTGCAGCGCAAAAGCATCAAGACGCTGGACGCTATTTCCAGCCAGGCTTTCAGCTTGCGCGGCGACAATGATGCAGCGGCGGCTGTGCGCCGCGTGCCGGGCGTTTCGGTTCAGGATGGCAAGTACGTATATATCCGCGGCCTGGGTGACCGCTACAGCAAGACGACGCTGAATGGCGCCAACATCCCCGGACTGGACCCCGACCGCAACACCGTTCAGATGGACTTGTTCCCCACCAACCTGCTGGACAATATCGTAGTATATAAAAACTTTACCCCCGACCTTCCAGGCGATTTCACCGGCGGCCTGGTCAATGTCGCTACCAAAGACTTTCCCGAAGATTTCACCATGGCGGCCAACCTGGGCTTCGGTTATAACACCCAAACAACCTTTAACAATAATTTCCTTACCTCTAAAGGAGGAAACACCGACTGGCTTGGCTACGATGACGGCTCCCGCGATTTTCCGGCCGAGCTCAATGATTTGCCTACCTTCGGTGAAGCACTATCCAATCAGGCTTCCGCCAAAGGCCTCAATGCCGCCACCCGCTCTCTTAACAACGAGCTGGCGCCGAGCACGGAAGCTCCGATGCCCAATCACAATTTTGGTTTTTCTATTGGCAATCAAAAAACCCTTTTTGGTAAGCCCGTTGGCTTTCTGGGCAGCATGACTTACCGCCGCGAGTTTTCCGGCTATGAAGATGGCTTCACCGGCCGTTATACCTTCGCACAGGCCGGCGCCGAGATCCTGACTACCCAGCGGGAGTTGCAGGACCGCCGCTTCTCCGATTACGTTATTCTGGGTGGAATGCTCAGCGGTTCGGTAAAACTCAACAGTTACAACAAGGTCGGCCTCAATATACTGCGCAACCAATCCGGCCAGATGGACACTCGCTTCCAGGAAGGACGCGTTTCAGGAGGCGCTTCTGATGGCTTGTACCAGGAACGTACGATGGCTTATCAGCAGCGCGAGCTGACCTCCTTCCAGTTGCAGGGCGATCACGCCCTGGGGGAAAGCCAGAAGTTCAAGATCAACTGGATCTCTTCTTATACCATTTCCGGGATGAAGCAGCCGGACCTGCGCTTCGTCAACAATTTCTTTGAAGCACCTGACCGTTACATCATCGACCCGGCAGAAGATATCCCGCCGACTCGCTTCCGCCGTACGATGGATGAAACCACGCTGGATAACGTGCTGCACCTACAGTACAACTTTACCAACTGGACCGGCCAAAAAGGGAATATCAAAGCGGGTGGATCCTACATGTACCGCGCCCGGGAATTCCGGGAAAATACCTACCGATACGAAAACTTCGAATCCGGGAACGCAAATGACTTCTTCAATTTTGTAACTGCTGACAACGCCTTTAGCCTGGAGAACCCAGGTGGGGTCTACATTTCCGACTTTACGGAAGGCCGCAACCAATATGACTCCGATGTCAGCATCATTGGCGCCTATGCCATGACCGAACTGCCCCTGACCGCCAAGCTGAAAACTATTCTGGGCGCCCGGGCGGAACAGACGACCCTGAAATTCACCAGCTTCAGCGAAGTGAATCCTATCGCAGACCAGGCGTTGCTGGATGAGTGGAATTACCTGCCTTCCGCCGGCCTGATCTATGAAGCCATTCCCGATAAGATGAACGTGCGGGCTTCTTACAGCCGCACCATTGCCCGCCCCACCTTCCGGGAGATCGCCAGCATCGCCATCTTCGACGAGATCCGCAACGTGATCGTACTGGGTAATGAAGACCTGATGATCACCGAAGTAGATAATGCCGACTTCCGTTGGGAGTATTTCTTCGAGCGGGGAGAGATGATTTCCTTCTCTTTGTTCTACAAGAACTTCACGAACCCAATTGAATTGACGATCAACCCTCAGACCGGGGGCGGCACACCGGAATTCCAGTATCGGAACGTCGACCAGGCCATTCTCTATGGCGCTGAATTCGAGGCGCGTAAAAGCCTCAGTTTCATCGGCTTGCCCAGCTTTAGTATTGGAACTAACCTGGCCTATGTGAATTCAGAAGTGGATATTCCGGCAGCGGAACTGGCTGTGATCCGCAGGTTTGACCCAAATGCCGATGCCGTCCGCCCGCTGTTCGGCCAGTCGCCTTACATCGCTAATGCTTACCTCAACTTCCTGCCGGAGTCGGGCAAGACCAAGGCCAGCCTGAACTTCAACGTGCAGGGCGAGCGTCTCTTCCTCGTTTCCGTTGGAGGTACGCCGGATGTGTACGAGCAGCCGTTCCCGTCCCTGAATTTCCGCATTTCTCAGGAAGTCGCCAATAACGTCAATATTACACTGGGCGTGAGCAACATCCTCGATCCGGAGTTCAAGCGCACCCACCAGTTTAACGGGCAGGAATATTTATTCCGTAATTATCGCAATGGGCGAACCATTTCACTAGGCCTCTCGTATAAGGTTCAAAACTATTAAGAAATCGGAAGTGGGAAGTGGGAAGTGGAAAACATACTTGCATCGCGTTTCCCACTTTCGACTTCCCGCTTCCGGCTTTCAAAATGAACCCTATACGCAATGGACCTATCTCTTTTATTCATGTGGCTGGGCTTTATCCTGGCGGGCTACTCCGTAGTCGGTAATGACAGCATTCAGACCTTAGGTACTTTTCTCAGCTCTAATGAAAACCGCCCCTGGTACGTATTGTGGTTTTTTGCCGGCAGTACTCTTGCCATCACCATGATATATGGCTGGTATCATTACGGGGGGGATGTTTCTTACGAACGGCTTTCCAAGTATCCGTTGCCCGACCCCTTTTCCTGGTATTATTTATTGCCGCCCCTGGTACTGATGGCACTCACCCGAACCGGCATTCCGGTAAGCACCTCTTTTCTCATCCTGACCTTCTTCAGTGAGAAGAACATGCCGGATATGGTCAAGAAATCCCTGCTGGGTTATGTCGTCGCCTTTGGGGCTGCAATTATCGTTTATATTTTGATCGCCAAGGCGGTTGAAAAATATTTCATCGAATCGGAACCCACTCCGAAGGAGCGCAAAATATGGATGCCCTTACTTTTATTGACGACTGGATTTCTCTGGTCCCAATGGCTGATTCAGGATTTCGCCAATATTTTTGTCTATCTGCCCCGGTCCTTGAGTGGCACCAGCCTTATTATATCGCTGGTTATTTTGCTCACCCTGCTTGCTTATATTTTCTACAGCAAGGGCGGTAGTATTCAGAATATTGTAAAATCCAAAACCAACACGGTTGATATCCGTTCCGCTACTTTAGTTAATGCGGTTTACGGGCTGGTGCTCTACTACTTTAAAGAACTCAACAACGTCCCCATGAGCACCACCTGGGTATTCATAGGCTTGTTGGCCGGCCGCGAGATTGCCATACGCATTCGCCTGGAGAAAAAACTAACTAAGAAGATCGTCAGGATGGTCCTTTCCGACCTGGGCAAAGTCTTCTTCGGGCTGGTCGTGAGTATTATACTGGTTTACATCATCAAGTTTATGGCGAAGTAAAATGAAAAGAGGGGTTGTGCAAAAACATGTTTTTGCACAACTCCAACTACTCCGTAATTGCCCCTTGAGGGGCCGCTTTTTCTTCTTCCCCATCCGGGTCCATGATCATATCTTCATAGATTTTTATGATCCGGTTGGAGAAAAGCGCCAGGTTGCGGTACTCGCCCAGATGATTTAAGAACAAAGCGCTGTTTCGGGTTCCGACCTCTTTATTCTGTATCCTCTTGATCTGATTTTTTCGGAAGGCCCGAATGGCTTTGAAAAAAGCCGGTAGGTTCTGGTCTGTTAATTTCGTGATTTTCTCCGGCTCATAATCATTCACCGCATGGATGATGGCCTCAAAACGTTCTTTCAAATTTGTATTGACCGTGTTGAGTTCCTCGATTTGCACGGCCAGTAAAGGCTTGTGGTTGTTACCGACGTGGTTTTGGCTGGGAACGACAATCTGCCGGACATTTTTAGTCATTTCGTGCAGATAGTCGGACAACAATATATAGAAGTGGCCGGCCTGGAGGTCCTCCTCGCCCAATTTATCCAATGCTACATTGGCTTTTTGCCGGATATTTCTGGTTCGTTTGTAAAGCTTATCAAATTTCTTGACCGTTTTATTCAAACTTGTAAGGTCTTCGCTGGCCAGGCCGTTCAGGCTGTCATCGAGCAGGTTTTCGAATTGCACAAAAGCATCAGACAGGTTCTGGACGCCCCGCTTCAGGATCGTTTCTTTGGTAAGGTCCTCTTCCTCTGCGCTTTTATCCATTTCGAGCTGCTCCTCCATCCTTTGGCCGTGGTACTTATGTGTACGGTATATAACGAAAGCGGCGATAACCAACAAAACCAGAATGGCTGCAAAACCTCCGTAACTGAAGATCAGGGCAATGACAAAAGCCATGGTGAAAGCGGAAAGCGCTGTGAAGAACCATCCTCCGATAACCGAAAACATACCGGTGACGCGGTAGACGGCGCTCTCCCGGCCCCAGGCGCCATCGGCCAGAGATGTACCCATGAATACCATGAAGGTCACATAAGTCGTGGATAACGGCAATTTCAATGCGGTGCCAATGGCAATCAGAATACTGGAAACGATGAGGGTGACCGAAGCGCGGATCATATCAAAAGCCGGGGCGTCTTTGCCCATGGCAGCCGTTTTTTTCGTGAAAGCGGTCTCATCGAACTGCCGGTTGAGTCTATCCTTTACTGTATTCGGCATAATATTGCCGACGTAGGTGGACATGGTGATCGCGCCACGCACGATCGAACGGGAGAGGAAGGAGGAAGCGAATCGTTCTTCACCGACGTCTTGCCGCCCCAGGTCAAGGGAAGTTTTCACCACCGAGCGGGCTTTTTTGGAAGTCCAGAGAGTGACCACCATGACTATTCCGGCCAGCAGCAACAAAAAGGTTGGAGTAGGCACCTTACCCGCCAACCCGTTCATCAACAGGCCGCCGGGGTCCCCTCCGTTTGCAACAAAAATTTCGTAAGAATTGAACCCCGCCAGAGGAACACCAATAAAGTTTACAAGGTCATTGCCGGCAAAGGCCATGGCCAGGGCAAAGGTGCCGATCAGAACGATAAACTTCAGTATATCAAATTTGGTGAAGCGGTTGACCACCCACAAAATGGCCGTGGAGCCGATAAAGCTCACAATCATGATCGTTCCGGTATGGTGGGCGATATAATCCTGGACGCTGTCCGTCATGAAAGTAGCCCCTTTGGCTCCTTTGATCAGCATAAAGTAAGTGATGGCGGCAATGGCCAAGCCGCCCCAGGGCGCCCCAAAGTAACTAAGCCTTTTTTCATAATCAAAGGAGAACAGGGCCCGGCTCAGGTACTGTACGATCATACCCGACGAAAAGGCGATCACTACGGATAAGAGTATCCCGGAGATAATGGCCAGTGCTTTGGCGGAATTGATGTACTCATACAGGGGCAGGGCATTGGGGTCGGTATAAAC
>JAGQXQ010000063.1:8206-10222 GCA_020436535.1 Phaeodactylibacter sp. | reverse complement strand
GTGTTGAAAGCATCCAGCAGAATGACGTCGGTGATCATCACCGCGAGAAAGAGAATAATGATCTCCGAAAAGTAAAAATACTGGGGATTGAAAATCCCTTTTCGCGCCACTTCCATCATCCCACCGGAAAAGGTGGCTCCGACCAGCACTCCCAAAGCCGCCACTACCAGGATGGTTTTGAGCGAGCCTGCTTTTGCGCCGATGGCGGAATTTAAAAAGTTGACGGCATCATTGCTGACCCCAACGATCAGGTCAGAGATGGCCAGTAAAAACAGAATGACGACGAGCGCCAGGTAAAGAGTTTCCATATTACTTATTTAAAATGCAACTTCAAACTGGAGCCGGTATCTTAGCCCATTATTATCTTTATTCTCTTTGTCAATCAGGGAAATATCTGACTGAACTTTGAGGTTGTGCCCCACTATGTATTTTGAAACGCCGAGGGTATATTCATCCGCACCGGTGAAGCTCATCTCCCAATCTGGTGTCACCGTAGTATACCGGCCTGCCACTTCCCAGTTGCTTTTGAAAAGATAGCTGGCCTGGATGTTAAACCCTTTTCCGGTATAGTAGGATTTTCCATTAGCGTCTATCATTTGTTCTTTTACCTCTTCATGGTGGACGCCTCTGGGCAGCATGCACTTTTCTTCGGCGTATTCCGCCATCAGGGAAAAGCCTCGATATTTAAAAATGCCATCTACAAAGACGGTTTGCAGGTCATTGACCAGGTAATGGCCCTCGGTATCCATGAGGAAAATGCCGCTCTGTTTTTGCCGGGAGGCGCCTTTGTTCATATTGTAACTTACCCCAAAAGCAAGTTTGGGTTTGGATTCCCGCTTCAGGTCTCCTTCAAAATAGTCGCCTTTACCTGTGAATTCGCCAAATGGCAAGTATTCCAACCTCCCTGTATAGTTTAAGCCGCCGATATTTGCCACCGCCATATTCCTGCCTTCACCCATTGAAAGGGCGAAAATTGGTTTGATGACCGCGTTTCCCGATTTGAACTTTCCTCTCAGGTGGACACCCATATCGCGATCGATATTGAAAATGCTATTTACGGAGCTACGGTCGACGAACTGTAGTTTTTGTGAAGAAACGACGCGTTCCCGATTGCCCGGTAATTTAGTCTGGCCCGCCCAGAGTTCAAAACTTTTATGGAATTTCCATTTTACAACGGCATCCAGAATAATCTTGGGCGCTCCGCCGGCCTGAGCAAAGTCTGAAGTACTCTTCAGGTCCTGGTTGGATAGGGCAAGTTCTATTTTGTAGGACAGCTTAGGGCTCACTGCCCAACCATCGAATTTTAGCCTGGCACGGCGGATGGCTGCGCTGGTTTGCCAGGGAGCATTTGAATTGAGGTCGCCGGATGTGGTGAATAAGGTTTGGAAACGAAAGCTTGCTTTGAGAAAGAGAGAAGAGTCTGGCGCCATGATTGACAAGCCTTTCCCAAACTTAACACTGGACACTGGATGAGAACTTTGAGCATGTAATGACACGCATGATAAGAGCAATAGCCCTAGTACTGGGGGGTACAGTTTTTTCATTTTAGACACAGATTTGTTATAGCAAAAAATGGACGGTGGTAAAAGTAGACAAGGAGTATTAACTGAAAATCACGCCAATGTTAAGAGAAGGTTAATTTTTTTCCAGAAAAAGCAGAGAACTCCGAATATCCTTTTTATTTTCAACCATAAAAAGGGAGGCAGACGGTGTCCATTTTTTACTTCCGTGTCCGGTTGTAAAGTGTCTGCCTCCTAAACAAATCTGTATTTTGAAAAGCCAGTTGTATCACCGGCGTGCATTTCACAGGGTAGTTTCTCAAAAGTAAATTTGTCTTCCCAAAATGAGCCTTGAGTTAGATTCTGCGCGAAAGGATGTATATAAAAAAGATGGTAACTATTCAGCAATTGGCGCTTAGCTGTTGGCCATTGGCGCCCGATGCCCATAAAAATGGGATATAAGCTTAAGCTACCGGTTTTTTGCTTAACACACCAACCTTAAGGGCAGGCATTTGCT
>JAGQXQ010000063.1:321-8184 GCA_020436535.1 Phaeodactylibacter sp. | reverse complement strand
AAAGCTAACTGCTGAATAGTTGCAAAAGATGTATAAAATAGTCGATTCTAGAAATTAACTAAACAAGTTTGATTTTTGTTTGCGAAAATACGAACCGCATTTAAACTGAAAATTAGCTGAATATTAACTGTGTGTAAAGCGAAGCGCAAAACATGAGAATTTATTAGCACAGAAAGACATATAAATAATAAAATCCTACAATTAAGAAAACTCCTCCCACACCATAACGCACCACTTTTTCTATCCTTTGAATCGCATTGAACCAGGCGCCAATTTTTTCGATACTGAATGCCAGAAGGTAGGTGAACATAAGTACGGGCAGGCCGGTGCCCAGGGCAAACACCAGCGGTATGGCAAGAGCTTCTGAGGAACGAAGCGTCATTGGGATGAGCATTCCAAAATACAGGGCCCCGCTGTAGGGGCAAAAAGCCAGAGCAAAGAGAATGCCTAGCAGGAACGCGCCCAACGCGCCTTTTTCGCTTAGCCGATCTGTAAATTTTTGCAAAGGGCCCCCTCCTTTGAAATGGAGTGGAATGATGTTGAGCATGATCAGCCCTATGATCACCAGCAGAGGGCCCAGCCATTTTTCCCCATTGCTCTGAAAGAAACGTGCGATGTGAAACTTACTGGCTCCGAAGTACAGTACAAGAGCAATGGTTACATAACTTACAGCCCTGCCCAGGGTGTATAATACTCCGCTCCAAATTACCATGCGTTTTTTCTGGAATCCTTTTGCGATATAGGCGGTAGCCGTGATATTGGTAGCGAGCGGACAGGGGCTGATCGCTGTCAGCAATCCCAGGGCGAATGCTGAAAGCCAGGGTAATTCCTGGCTCTGCGCCAATGATTGTAGCCAGTCAGTCATTCTTAAATTTTTTGCAGGCTTGCGTCCAGGTGTTTCTTCAACCCGGCCTTGAATTTTGCTTCATCGCCGGCGTTCATGAAGGAGAAGCTGGTCAGGTCAATATGACTTTCCTGCCCTTCGTTCACTGTGTTGATGATAAGCGTGGTGCCGAAAGCCAGATATTTTTCCACGATGGCCTCGTTCGCCTCGTCGTCGGCGTTGATGAGGTGGAATGAGATGATTCCATCCTTCATTTCGTCGGCATAGGATTCGGCAAGCAAGTTTTTTGTCAACTGTTCAATTGTGAGACAGGTTTTGCAGCGGTGAGTGGTATGAAAATCCAGCACTTCAATGCGGCTGGAGCCGGTTACTGCTACCGGTTTCTGTGATTGGGCATTGCCGGAGCAATCGGTAAAGAGGATCAAAAATGCCAGAGGTGGTAAAAAAAGGATTGATGTTTTCATTGTGAGAAGGATTAGAGATTAAACAATGGATGCATCATCAAATGCGGGCTATCCCTCAAATGCCAATTGCCCCGTATATCAAACCTGAAAGAGTAGCCATAATGACGACCAACAGGACATACACCAGGGT
The DNA here is from genome assembly GCA_020436535.1 of Phaeodactylibacter sp. Classification (GTDB taxonomy): domain Bacteria; phylum Bacteroidota; class Bacteroidia; order Chitinophagales; family Saprospiraceae; genus JACJXW01. The sequence continues at coordinate 6,746 of JAGQXQ010000063.1, read as the reverse complement.
CTTCTGCGTTCCTATCACATCCCGGATGACCAGCATATTGGGCAGCGACAGGGAAGGCCCTGCCAGCAACAAAGCCAGTGCCGGGCCTTTGCCCATACCCGCGGCAAGCAGGCCTTGTAAAATGGGTACCTCGGTGAGCGTTGCGAAATACATGAACGCTCCGATAATAGAGGCAAAGAAATTGGATAGCATGGAATTGCCGCCCACCAGCCAAACGACCCATTCGTTGGGTATCATGCCGGCTATTTGGGTGTCATCATGAGTGGATCCAAGCAGGAAACCGGCGGCCAGAACGCCCATAGCCAGCAAAGGCATTATTTGTTTGGCAAATCCCCAGGTAGCAATGGCCCACTCCCGGTTGTCAGGATCGTTTTTATCGAGCAGGGTGACGGTGCTTACTCCAATAATACCAACGACTACAGGGATTAAGGGGGTAGGTGAAAGCCAGGCAGATACCCCAGTTAATATAGCAGCGGCCAGTACGTGTTGCCATTTCAGTTTCAGGATGAAGATCAGAGAGCAAACCAGTAAAATGGAGAAAATAGCCGTAATGGCCCATTTATTGGCCCACAGCCAGTACCATACCCCTTCCGTCACGCCTTCGCCGGGTTTGCCCCAGTTGGCGAACACCAGGATCAGCACCAGGGTGAAAAAATGAAAGGCGGCCTGCCACAGCGGCCGCTTTTCCGGCACATCCGGGAAACTAAGTTGTGCTTCTGCCTTAGCCTTTTCTTCCTTGCGGTAAATGAACGACATAACCAGCCCGATCACAACGGCGAAAACTACGGCGCCAATGGTGCGGGCAACGCCCATTTCCAGCCCCAGTATCCGGGCCGTCAGTATGATGGCCAGAATGTTGATCGCCGGGCCTGAATAGAGAAAGGCAATCGCCGGGCCTAGTCCCGCGCCACGCTTATGGATGCTCGAGAACAGCGGCAGGATCGTGCAGCTGCAAACGGCAAGGATCGTTCCCGAGACGGATGCCACCGAATAGGCCAGCCACTTCCTGGCGTTGGCCCCGAAATATTTGATGACGGCTCCCTGGCTGATGAAAACAGCAATGACGCCGGCAATGAAGAACGCCGGCAACAGGCACAGGATGACGTGCTCCCGCGCATACCACTTCGTCAGGTCGAACATCGCTAGGATGGCCTCCCGGAAACGTGCGGAGCCGGCCGGCAAGAAGAATGCGAATAGAAATACCACCACCATCCAAAAGAGGGTCCTGACTTCTTTTTTCCATTCCATGGATCATTTTTTCTGTTCTATGGAGCGCTAATTCAGTAATCCTCTGATTTCACTGGCTGTCGGCACTCGTCCTCTGATCTTGACTTCTTCGTCGATCACTACCGCAGGAGTGGACAGAACGTGGTAGGCCATGATCTGCATCATGTCTTCTACTTTTTCGATTTGTGCTTCCAGTTCAAGTTCTTCTACTACCTGACGTACGATGGCTTCTGTTTGCTTGCATTTGGGGCAGCCCGTACCCAGAATTTTGATGTTTTTCATAACAATTATAGTTTATCGGCGAATTACGATAATTTTTGATAAAAAACACTGATGTTTGTCATCCGGAGATAATTCTCCAACAAGCTCTAACTGTCCGAATTACAAGGTTGAGATGGCTCAAAGTTGAAAAATTCGATAAACAGCCGCCGGGCTACCGGCCAGTTGTCCTGATTCAGGCAGTACTTAACCTTGGGAGGCAGGATCTCTCCTTGTATGAGGCCCGCATCCTTCAATACTTTCAGATGCTGTGAAATAGTGGACTGTGCAAGGGCAATGCTGTCTGTGAGGTCTCCGGTATAACAACAAGCTTGGGTATTCAACAGCTTCAGAATTTGAATACGAACGGGATGCCCCATTGCTTTGGCAAATGTGGCCAGTTGCTTCTCGTCGGCACTATAAACCACCTTGGCTGTGGTTCTGCTCATTTTTTTTGTTTATCGCAAATGTACGATGAAATCTTGCTGCAATCAACTTTCTTCACAAATGGATCAACTTTACATGAGAAAGCTTGTCATATCTCGCGGCTTCTCAGAAGGGCATCCGTATTTTTAGGACCAGAATACATGGGCGGTAAGTGTAGTATGGCGCCCGTTTTGTCAGCGAGCTCCGGATAAAATGAAAAAAGCATAGCTTTTCGTCTACAGAAAAGGCATCTTTGAGCAAAATCCAACGCCAATGAATCCACTCTTCCAACAAGTTATACAGGATGTTGTCCGGAAAAGACTACAAAAGGAGGGGTTTAACCGCCCCATTCCCCCCAGGATACTAGCCGACGCCATGCGGGTGTTCAGGGTGGAGGCCTACCACTGGGTCAAAGATTACTTTCTCATTTTATTGGGGGCCTTTTCGGCGGCCTTCGGCCTGAACGGTTTTTTACTGCCCAATCAATTCATCGACGGCGGCGTCACCGGTATCTCCTTGCTGGTCGAAGTCCTTACCGGAATACCGCTTTCCATATTGCTGATAGCCATCAACCTGCCCTTTTTGATCCTGGGCGCCTGGACGATCAGCCGGCAATTTGCGGTTCGAAGCATTATTGCTATCATCGTCTTATCCGTGGTGGTCCATTTCCTGCATTTTCCCATCGTCACCGACGATAAATTGCTCATCGCTATCTTCGGCGGCTTTTTCCTGGGCATGGGCATCGGCCTGAGTGTTCGCGGCGGGGCGGTCATCGACGGTACGGAAGTGTTGGCCGTATACGTGAGCCGCAAAACCAGCCTCTCCATAGGGGACGTGATCCTGATCTTTAATATCGTCATCTTCTCCTTTGGCGCCTACATCCTCTCGGTAGAAATTGCGCTCTATGCCATACTGACCTACCTGGCCGCTTCCAAAACCGTGGATTTTGTCATTGACGGGATTGAGGAATATATGGGCGTAACCATCATTTCCGAGCACAGCGATGATATCCGGATTGCCATTACAGAAAAACTGGGACGGGGTTGTACCTTATATCATGGAAAACGGGGTTTTGGCAGGGATAAAAGCCATCTGCGGCATACGGATATCGTTTACACCGTCATCACCCGCCTGGAACTGGCCAAGCTGCAAACAGAGATTGACAAGATTGACGAGGATGCTTTTGTGATTATGAGTAGAATCAAGGATACGAAAGGGGGGATGGTGAAGAAACGGCCGTTGAAGCATTAACCCAAGTTCGATGTGAAGTCTTCAACTATTGTTCGCCGTTTGGAGTTCACGTATTCGGGAGCTATCCTCAGAGATGCTTGTTTGGAGGTGGTGCTTTGCAGCCCAAACGACTGCCTCCTAACGAGCTCTCAAGCAAGCGAACGGCGAATATCGAACTGCTGAAGTTGGGGGCTACATCCCGGCCCTTCGGGCTTCGGCGTGAGCTCAGCGTTCGACTATGCTCACGCCGACGTTCGAACGCTCAGCCGAACGGTACGGGACAAGTTATCGAAAACCGGCTAAGCCGATGTTCCTTACAAAATCTCCTCAAACTCCTCATCTTCTTCAGCGGGGCCAAACCGCGCCAGCCCCTCGCTGCGTATACTGCGCATGCGGGCCATCTCCTCCAGTACAGCGGCGATGAAGGTATCATCTACCAGCTTCCGAATATCTTCTACGGTATTGATCTGCTCTCCGGTTCGAAACTTGTAGGTTTGTTCGAACAGGCCGGATTCCAGCTTTACGGACAGCTTGTTCTCCATTTGAAAAATGGTGATCTTCAGGACGGGGTGCTCTATGTAGCCGACGATGCGCATTTTTGGAGTTTAGTGTGTCAGTGTATTAGTGTGTCAGTGTATCAGTGTGTTAGTGTATCAGTGGGTTCGGGTAAGTAACTGGGCACAAATAAGTATTCCTGTAATATGGGCGTTTTAAAGCCTGGCAGGTTTTCCGTCCTCTTTATTTTGCATTCTTCATGTCAACCTGTTACTGTTCGAGCAGGCCTCCAATCTAACGTTGGACACTATTGATAGTCAAAAGATTGCGGAACGCCTAAAGTCATTCTGACTTCCGATTTACTCGTCAGTCGCTTCGCTCGTGTCCGGCTTCCGACTTCGTCCAGCGCTAGCCTGCTGCCCTAATAAATCTTCCTGATACTCTTTGTCAGCACTTTATACACCTCCTCAAAGTTCGGGAATTTTTTCAAATAGGCCAGGTGTCGGGTTATCGTTTTCTGGTCGCCACGGCGGGCGGGGCCGGTTTGCATGGCTTTGGGGGAATGGCCCTCTATTTTATTCCCGGTTTCCCGGATGAGGGGCAGCAATAGCTCGAAGGGGAGTTGTTCTTCTTGCAGGATCTCCTGGCCAATGTGAAAGAGATGGTTGGTGAAATTGTTGACAAACACCGCCGCGACGTGAAGTACGGCGCGTTGTTCGTCGTCAATGCGGTGTACGCTTTGGCTGATCTGCCGTCCAAGGGCCGTTAATCGAGCCTCCAGCTCCTTGTTCGGGCTATAAATACAGATGGGGATATTGGAAAAGTCAGCTTCCCGCTCCCGGGAAAAGGTCTGCAAAGGATAAAAAATACCATGCTGCGGAAAATAAGGCGCCAATGCCGTAGAAGGGGTGGCTCCGGAGGTATGCACCACGGCGCTTTTTGCCGGCAGTTGTTTCTGCAGTTGACTGGCTACTGGGGCGATGGCGTCATCACTAATGGCAAGGATGTATAGATCAGCGCCCGGTTTCACCTGTTCCAGGCGGGTAATGGCTTCCCCACCAATGGCTTCAGCCAGTTGCTGTGCTTTGACTGCCTGCCGGCTGAATATCTGCCCGATCTCGATGCCTACGGCATGCAGCCGCCTGCCAAGGTGGTAGCCGAGGTTACCGGCGCCGATGAGGGTGATGCGGGAGAGGGTCATTTTTGTTGTGTAAATGTATAAATGTGTAAAGTGGGCTTTCGTTGATACTTTTACACCCTTTACACCTTTACAGGATTCCCTACTCTCCGCCCCATGCTCACCGCCAGGCCGATCATCATCAGCATGGCGCCCAGCCAGAAGAGGTTGATGCCGGGAAACTCGATGGCTTCCAGTACGATGTAGTCAGAGCGCAGGCTATTCGTTGCCAGCTCAATGGGGATTTGCTCTGCTGTATTATTAGACTGGGCGATCTGTAGTTCTACGGTCTCCGTAGTTGGGTCAATTCCGGTAAATCGGAAGTGCAGGCCAGGGCCTGGTATTTCATCCTTGATGTTGAAAGGACGGTTACCTCTGATCAGGTAAACGGGCTGAGCGAGATAGGATTCCCCGTTCGGCGCCTGAACGCTGATCATAGCGCTGACCGCGATATCATCCTCGCGGGGCGTATAATTGGGGTGTTCCGGCTTCCGGTTAAAACCGGCGAACTGTATCTGGTAGCCCTTGTATTCGATCTTATCTCCCTGCTTAAAGGTGTATGGCTTATAATCCAGCTCGGTTTCCGGGCTGAATACAGCGTCGAAGATGCCTTCGTTGATGCGCACCTTGGTATTGAGTTCGTTGATCTGTTCCGGATAGCTGTACAGCAGCTGTCCCCGCAGTACCAGTACGGGATTGACCGTGAATTCGCCCTCTTCGTCACTGCGTCCTACTTTGATCTCGGCGCCGATGGCAATGTCGCCCTCTTCCGGTTTGTAATCCGGGTGGGTGGGCGTGCGGTTGATGCGCACCACGGTGGCGCGGTAGGTTTTTAAAACAGAAGTATCCACATTACTCAACTCAACGGTGTCGATCATGGCCACCGGTTGGCCAATGGGGGCTTGCAGCAGGCGGTAGTTGAGGCTATCCTCCCGTTGGCGCCGGTACTCCATGTCGATCTCCACCTGAGGTAAGGAGGCGATGTGCGTAAAGATATCGCGGTTCCAATAGCGCTTGGTGGAAGGGTTGGAGGCGGCGATCTTGGTGAATGTCTTATCGTACAGGATATTGGGATACAGGTCGAACTCTTCTGTCACATTGCCCGCTTTATCCCGGCGTTTGTAGTTAACGGTGAAGGTGCGGGTATGGACATCGACGGTGTCCTCAGTATAGGTGACCTCGTAGGGAGGCATGATGAGGGGCGAGTTTTTGAACAACAGGATGTTGCGCGCGAGTTCTTCTTTGCTTGCCCCTTCGATGAGCCCGTCCATGACGAAGGGATTGTTGGATATAATGCGTTTGTTCAGCCCGGAAGCCAGGATACCGACGATCATAATACCGAAACCGATATGGGAAAAAGCGGAGCCTGCCATTTTCAGGTTGCCGCGCACGAAGGTAGCCAGGTAGTCCAGGTTGGTGATAATGGTGAAAATACCGAAGAAGAGCAGCAACAGGAATTGCCAGGCCTTGGCCTCGATCCACAGGGTGCAAAGGTAGGTGAGGGCCGCAGTGATAACCAGGGCGATACCGGTATGCAAGCCAAATTTAGAAGCATATTTCTTGAAATTGACTTCGCGATAGCGCAGGTATTGGGCGATGCCCGAGAGGGCGC
>JAGQXQ010000063.1:0-244 GCA_020436535.1 Phaeodactylibacter sp. | reverse complement strand
ATGACGCGCCCTTCAAAAGCAGGGTCGAAAAACTGCATGGCCTTGTTGTAAACCGGCAAAGAGGTGGAGGCAGTAATAATCAGGGCAGAAAACAGGAGGACCAAGGTGCCGATGAACATCCAGAATTCCTTAGAAGAGGCGGCCTCTTCTTTTTTCGGGCTGGGAATGTCCTTGAAGCGCATGCCCAGCATGACGCCCGAAAACAGCAGGAAAAATACAAGGAAACCCACCAGCTGTACTTCCA
>JAGQXQ010000391.1 GCA_020436535.1 Phaeodactylibacter sp. | reverse complement strand
CCAGGCACACAAAGTTCTGGCTGGTACGATAGGCAACATAAAATTTCTTGGGCGCTTCCTCAATAGACTCGTCAAGGCTGAGGATGTACTCCCGGAGTTCCGTGACAATCTCTCTGATATTCTGGCTTTTCCCCTCCAGATGATCATCAAATTCATACGAAGCAGTCCGCCGGGTTTCCGCTGCTTTCTGCCCTGTGGTCAAACCGGCTTCTCCCTTACCCGATTCCACATGGCCGAGCTCCATCATAGCCGAACTCTTCTGGAATACCTCTTCGAGGAAAAGGCTTCCGTTTTCGTAGATCTTGTATTGCCACAATTCGATATTCGCCCCCATCATTCTCACGGCGTGGAGATCGTATTTCTTGTACTCCGGAGCGATGCAGATCACCCGGATACCACTCCAGTCCACTTCGATGTTATTCCCCAATTGCTGGCCGACAGCCACCTGGAAATCTCCCTGATGGTCTTTCATCCAGGAAAGGTAAAACAGGCTTTGGTTGATGAGGTCGGAAGAAGGCTTGATCTTATACTCAATGATGACGGGGTTGTTGTCTTCTGATAGCGCCAGGGTGTCGATACGCCCTCCGTGAATGGCCCCCGTGGAAAACTCCGTGGCGATAAACCGGCAGTTGAAGATGGTTTCCAGGTTTCGTTCGATGAGGTGTTGTAGCTCCTTTTCTTTGGGGAACTGGCTGGCTTTGACCAGGCTGGCTTTGTTTTTGTCGATTTGGAAGAGTGGCATGGTTAAAGTGGTTTAGCGCTGATGATGATCAATCTTTATTCTTCATTTGGTATGATATCCCCTTTTTCTGAACTCCTCCCAACATCCTACTCGTTTTTATTTCGTACCAGTTGTCTTGTATGAAATCCCCTTGAATAGCATCGTAGGAGAATCCAGGCCGTGAAAGCTTAAGGGCTTTTGGATTTGCTCTACCACGGGGAATCATATCGTTAATGTAACAAAACCCCAAACTTCTGGCCCTGTAGATACCATTGCTTTTTATAGGAGATTCTTCTTCCAGAGACCTATATTCCTCCTCCAGCTTTTTCAATGAAGCTAAAGCACTTTCCGATTTGAATTTACTCAGGTTTTCCTGCTTTTTTTGATAGAGCTTAAACTCCTCTTCGAGATCCGGCCTTGTTTCGATGGGTAACCATTGGTTCAGGTTGAAAAGGCAGATCTTCACCCATCTTTCCATGTTTCGCAGGCCAGGGTTCAATTGCATAGCGTACAAAAGAGCCAGGGTATTTAGGCTGTATACCTGCCCGGCTAATCTCAACAGTTTTTTATCCTTTGTGCTCTCTTCTTTCCTGGCAAACCCCTTGGCGCCGGCTAACACTGTAATGAATTTTCCCGTCAGGTGGAGTACTGCCCCCGAAAAATTATCATAAGCGTCGATATCCCCCAATTCCGGGAGAAAAACGCCCTCCTCCAATACCTCTTCTCCCTTTATTCTCCGGTACTTACGGTTGACGTTCGCCAGTGTTCCCCAGAGAATGATGGCGTGGTTGGTTAGGTCGGCTTTGCTGAGTAAATACTCGTTTTTACTCAGCAGGACATCCAACAGCTTATCGTAGTTTTTGAAGCTGTTGAGCAGGCCGTTCTTTTCCCGCGACAGCTGGCTGGAAGAATAAATATTCGTATAGATGGTGTGCGGCTCCTTCCTTCTGTCTTTATCCTTGATTCCGCTATCTTCTGCTTCCATTTCTTCTTCCTCCAGCCTCCTGCGGTAAGCAAGAATGCCCTGGTACACGGCTTCCCACAACCTCAGGGTATGATGGGTGTTCAGATATTCCTCCCTGCGGGAGCCGTTGAGCAAGGCAAGTTCCTGCAATTCTTCGCGGTTCAAAGTAGGGAAATGTTTTTCTGCTGCTTTCACAGTTCCTTCCTCCGAAGCCATATTTTTTCTGAACCGCTGCATTTCTTCCTTTGAGGCCTGTCCGGTGATTATTTCGTTGAAGTATTCCATAATAATGTGGGGGTCCAGGTTGCCCCGCTCCAGCTGTTCCTCGATCTGATGCCTTTTCCTGTTGCTTTTGGAGGGATGGGTGCTGTAGAGCTCCCGCACGTGCTGAACGGGTTGACGGGCGGACACCGGTACTCCCTCCTCATCAAATAACTGGCTGTAAAAGGCTTCTTTATCCTGAGCCCGGAACAATAGCCTGCCCTTCTTCAGATCCGTTGAATTGAACTTTTGCACCAGCAATTCTTCTCCTCCTTTGCTGAACAAGCGCAGCTCCAATTTGTGGATACCCTCTTCCAATTGAATATATGCTTCCAATTCATCTTCATGGGCGTGGAGCGCCTCCAGCCGAGCTATCCTGCGCCTACCCGGCATTGCCGGTTGAAACGCCTCCATCCGGTTTTCCTTAAAGGAGTTTAACGGAACGGCCGGCACATGAAAATCCAGGCCCAGTTCCTCCAGGAAATTCCGTTCGCTGCTACGCAGCAGCAAGCAGGCTTCTTCATTTCTACCGGGGCGATCTTCCTTACCCATGGCCGCCGTGGTGGCATTGGCGCTGCCGATTAGCAAATACTGCTCTGACTCACTGTAAAAATGGAACATTTTGCTGTGTTGAACCCGGAAGGCGCCGGCCTCGGTTTCTCCCTTTACGGTGTCCCAGTCCACAAAATCCAGGTTGGGAATAGCGGGCGCATCCAGCGGAGCCTGTCCATATCGCTTTTGAATGGCAGCCCGGATCTTCGCCAGGGGATACCCTTTGCTGAGTTCGGAAAGAAACTGCCCCT
>JAGQXQ010000390.1 GCA_020436535.1 Phaeodactylibacter sp. | reverse complement strand
CAGATATCGTGCCCAACGGCAGTTTCTTTAACATCTGGGAATTCCTGCCCCATCAGGGCTATGTGCCCGCTCATGAAATCCGGGAAGAGGAAGAAAGGGAAGAACGGGGCCTGTCGGCAGAACAGATACCGGGGGATAGCACCGCCCGGCGCTTTCAAAACTACCTCTACCCCTACGCCGGCTGGATCGATATGGAAACCTATATTTCCACCTCGGTGGAGCAGATTGCCGTCGCTCCCGGTTCTTTGGTGAAGGAATGGCGGGAAGGCGGGCGCCGTTATTTCCATTACCGGCTCGATCAACCGGGCCTGTTTTTTATGAGCTTTGCTTCCGGGCGCTATGAAGTGGCCCGACGGCAGTGGAAGGGCATTAATCTGGAAGTCTACCACCACCCGGATCACGGTCAGAATGTGGAAACCATGCTGGATGCCATGCAGCTTTCGCTGGCCTATTGTATCGGTCATTTCGGCCTTTATCCCCACCGGCAGGCTCGCATCATCGAGTTTCCACGCTATGCCGCCTACGCCGCCGCCTTTCCCGGCGCCATTCCCTTTTCGGAAGAAAAAGGCTTTGTATTGAACTACGAACCCGGGCGGGATAACAACTCCATCCTGTCCAGCGTCGCCCATGAGATCGCTCACCAATGGTGGGGCCATCAGGCCATGCCGGCCGACCTGCCCGGTAAGTCCATGCTTACAGAATCTTTCGCAGAGTACACTTCCCTGATGGTGATGAAACAGCAGGCCAGTGAAAAGCAGATGAGGGATTTCCTTCGGTACGACTACGACGAGTACCTGAAGTGGCGCCCTCAGGTGAAAGAGGAAGAACCGCTGTGGAGGGCCGATGAGCAGCCGATGGTGTATTATCGCAAGGGGAGCGTGGTGTTTTATACACTACAGGAGTTGGTGGGGGAGGAACGGGTCAACCGCTCTTTGCGGCGGTATATGGAGGCCTATCGCCATGCAACATCTCCTTATCCCCGTTCGGAGGATTATTTGGAGTTCCTGAAGGAGGAGTTGCCGGATAGCCTGGAGCATCTGGCCGAAGAGCTCTTCATGAAAGACGGCCCATTGAAGGAAAGCCTGTTGCTTTGGGAACAGGAATGAAAGGTCACCAGATGGTTGCTTCGAAGTTGTTGATGAGGTTTTCGTAGATGATGGACATTGGGCTTATGGTGTACCGGCTGGTATGCATTGGATATTTAATGCCGAAAACCCCATCGGGGGTAGTGCCCAGGCGCCACAGTTTGCGTTTCAGGCTTTCGTAATCCTCCACCTGATGGTGCCCCAGCAGCGATTGGCCGGTGGGTAGGGTAAAGTATTCTCCGGGTATGCCGGCGATTCCCGTGGATTCCAACCCCTTGCACAGGAGGGTACTGCCAGATCGAGGTACTAACCAGATGATGTAGGATCTGTGAGGTGTCATAATGGTTAGTTTGTTGTATCAACTCACAGTCAATGGAAAACGGCCGACTGAGTTCTACCCCACAATCGAATCACAAATAAAATCCGGAATAATTCCCGTCGAACTGATCAGCAGGCCGGCGTTTCGTCCGCTGGTATTGCCCGACAGGACGAGGGTCGTCTTCAATCCAAATTTATTACCGCCGAGGATGTCCGTGTGCAGGGTATCCCCCACCATCAGGATGTCGTCTTTATCGTATTGCCCGGACTGGCTCAGGTGGTCGAAAGCGTACATGAACATTTGAGAGTCGGGCTTGCCGAAGTGGATGAAGGAGCGGTTCAGGATGTTCTCCACTAGTTGGGCAACGCTGCCGGTGGCCAGGGCCACGTCGTTTTTGGAAACCGGATAGAGCTTATCTGAATTGGCGACGATGACTGGCATGGTCTTCCGGCGCAGCAGGTTGACAGTGGTGTTGATGTCGCGATTCCAGTCGAAACCCTCGTCGTCCAGGAAGACGAAGGCGTCGATCTCGTCGGCCTTGTCCAGGTCCACCTCACTGGCGGGAATAGAAGTGTTGCCGGACTCCAGGATATAACTGGCGGCGCTCTCGGTGCCCAGGTAGGCCACTTTGCCGCTCCTGACCTTATGTTGCAGGTACTGCTTGGCCAGCATGCCGGAGGTGATGATCTCCTCTTCTTCGATGCCCTGTAAACCCAGTTTCCGGAAGGAGGCGAACTGCTCGTGCTGGCTGCGCGAAGCGTCATTGGTGAGGATGCGCAGAGCGATGCCTCGCCCGCGGATAAAGTCGATGGTCTGTTGTACGCCATCGATCAGGCCGCGGTGGTTCTTGAGTACCCCGTAGGAATCCAGGAAGACGGCTTTGAAGCTTTCGGCAATTGCCAGGAATGATTGTTCTTCCATAGTCGTTAAAGGTTGAGTGCCTGCAAAAGAATGTCCGCGTTAAATTTTTCCTCGATGGAGGGAAGGTGGATCTCATAAGCCTCCTTTTGCAGCTTGGTAGCAAATATCTCGTGAAAAAAGTAGCGCCCGTCCTTGATGACATAATTGAGGAGGAAGAAGCGGTACACTTCCTTCAGGAACCGGATCTCTTCTGCTTTAAAAGGAAAGATATTGTGGTAAGCTTTCAGAAACAGGATAAATCGTTCTTCCATGAGCGGTTCGATGTTGTAGGTGAATACGGTACGGTCCCCAATATCGGAAACTACGCGGCTGATGAAGTAAAAATCCATCATGCGCGAACTCATCCGAAACCAGTCGTAATCCCATCGGGAGTACAATTTGAAGGAGGAAGTGAGGGAGAAATTGCCGATGTTCCAGTCGACAAAGACGGGGATTTTATCCAGTTTGTTGGCTTGCAGCTGCTCCATGTTTTCAAAGAAACGCTCCGTTTGTCCCCGGATCAACCCTTCGTGCAGGCGGTACTCATGCCGGCCCACCTCCGTGTCCATGATCTCCAGCAGGTGGTGGATGTCTATTTCCAGGGTTTTGGAAGAAGGGGGTATGGTGTGCCGGATGGTGTGGCAGGCTTTGTGGAAGAGGGCAAATTGCTCGGCCAGCTTGACGACCTGTTCTTCGCTGAGCCGCCGGGGCGGGCGGTTTTTGATCTTTATGGGCCGGTAAAAGACAACCCAGGCGTCGATCACCTCGTTTTTGTGGCGGTGGACAAAAAGGGTGTTGCCCTTCATCAGGGAGCGGGCCAGAAAATGCTCGAAAGGGGCAGGCAGGTTGTTCGACAGGGAATTGATGATGGTATGGTCTTCGACAAAGTATTCATACTTACCGAAATAGGACAGCTTGCCGATGATGATGCTCTTATCCCGAAACACAATGCGGTACACGTGGTTAGTCGATACCTGTGCACTGATGTCCGTGATGTGGGCAATCTCCCGGCTGCTGTCGTAAGCTATCCAGGCCTCCCTGATGATGGTGGTGAAATCGATGAAGGGCATAGGGCGGATTGTGAAAAAAAAACTGCAAGATAGGAAAAAGGTGGCGCCGGCATTTATACCGCTGGGCATTTGGGGTATTTTGTTTGTCAG
>JAGQXQ010000389.1 GCA_020436535.1 Phaeodactylibacter sp. | reverse complement strand
CTTTGTGCAATTTGGGATACACACGCCCTCTGTTTCTATGCGTGAGAAAAAACCTACCTTTGCGATCCTACATTCAAAGGTACATCAAATCGAACAATGGATAGAAAAGAACTGGCAAAAGAAGTTATTCAGATTGCCCGGCAGGCGGGTGGCGCTATCATGGCCATTTATGGCAGAGATGACTTTGGCGTTGAACTGAAAAAAGACGAGTCGCCCCTCACCTTAGCCGATAAGGCTGCCAATGACATTATCTGTGCTGCGCTTGAAAAACTGCCGATGCAGTACCCTATTATTTCTGAAGAGAATAAGGCTATTCCTTATGAAGAGCGTAAAGACTTCGAATACAACTGGCTGGTCGACCCTCTGGATGGTACCAAGGAATTCATCAAGCGCAATGGGGAGTTTACGGTCAATATCGCGCTTATTCACAATGGCGCGCCGGTGCTGGGGGTGGTTCACGTGCCCAGCTTCAACGAGACCTACTGGGCCGTAAAGGGCGAAGGCGCTTACTGGGAGCACAATGGTAAGACACAAAGTATACAAGCGGCAACTTTCAGCTTATCCGACCCGGGATTACATGTAGTCTGTTCCCGCTCTCACCTCAATGACGACACCCAGGCCTTCATCGATCAATTGCAGTCACCGGAACTGGTAGCTAAAGGCAGCTCCCTGAAGTTCCTGATCGTTGCCAGGGGGGAAGCCCAGATATATCCCCGCCTGGGGCCCACCATGGAGTGGGATACGGCTGCCGCGCAGACCGTCCTGGAAGGCGCTGGCGGCAAGGTGATCGATGAGGAAACGAAACAGCCGCTGCGCTATAATAAGGAGAGCCTTCGCAATCCCTATTTCATTGCGTATGGAAAAGTACAATAAGGTTTTCCGACTCTTCGAGATCAAGATTTGGAAAATTTTATAAATTGCCGTAATGCATTCCCTCAGCGTCATCATCACTACTTTCAACGAAGAACTCAATATTCAGGGCGTACTGGAGTCCGTTGCCTGGGCGGATGAAGTCATTGTTGTGGATTCCTTCAGCGAGGACCGCACTGTGGAGATCGCGCGGCAGTATACCCGTAGAGTGATGCAGCGCCAGTACACCGGGCCGGCAGAGCAGAAGAACTGGGCCATTCCACAGGCCAGCCACGAGTGGATACTCTTGCTGGATGCAGACGAAAGGATACCGGAAAAGTTGAAGCTGGAGATCCAAAAGTACCTTAATCAGGAGAACATTCCCTACGACGCCTTCTGGATCGGCCGCCGCAATTTTTTTATGGGTAAGGAGGTGCACTACAGCGGCTGGCAGGGGGATGCCGTCGTCCGATTTTTCCGGCGCGACCTCTGCCGCTACAACGACAAGCAGGTGCATGAGGAGATCATCACCGAAGGGCTGCGGGTAGGGTATCTGGACCACAAGCTCTTGCACTACACCTACCGCGATATAGAACACTTTCTGGACAAAATGCACCGCTATGCCCGCTGGTCCGCTCAAGATTATGAGAAAAAGACAAAGCGGGTGACGGCTTTTCACCTGGTTTTCAAACCGCTATTCCGTTTTCTCAAGCACTATTTCTTACAACGGGGGGTTCTCGATGGCAAGGTGGGCCTGGTGATTAGCATCGTTATGGCCTGGGGTGTTTTCCTGCGTTATGTAAACCTGATGGAAATGAGGCGGGCGGAAGCCGGAAAATGAATGCCGGCCGGAAAAGTCAGAACCGCCCTACTTCACGACCTCAAATGCCACCTCCACCGGTGTGGTACTCCCCAGTTCCTGCGTATTGCCCCTTCTTTCCAACTGATGGATACCCTTAATGAAGCGTATGGACCGGGTTAGGGAGCGGATGACGATGCTGTGGGTAGTAAGGCTTCCGTCCCGGCCGTAGTTGACGCCTTCCAGGAAGGTGCTGGGCGTGATGCCGGTAGCGGCGAAAAATATGTTGTCCGAACGGGACAGTGTATCCAGTTTAAGGACTTCCTGTAGCTTGACGCCATCTTTCCTGAGCTGTCGCTTTTCATCTTCCCGCTGCGGGGCCCGCATACCCTGCATACCTCCTCCGAGAGCCTTGACTGCAGCTGCTGCCATCACCCCTTTGGTAGAATCGCCGATACCCATTAGCGCATCGATACAAGTGCCGGGTACGGCAGCCATCAGGGCGCCCATCACATCACCATCGGTGTGGAGGGAGATACGTGCGCCGGCTTGCCGGATCTCTTCAACCAGGGAAGCATGGCGGTTTTTATCGAGTACGAAAATGGTGAGTTCATTGATTTTTTTGCCGAGGGCTTCGGCAATGCGGTGCAGGTTTTGGGTAGGCGAAAGCCGGATGTCAATAGCTTCCCGAGCCTCCCGCCCTACCACGATCTTATTCATATAGAAGGCATTGCCGGGTTGCCACAGGCTGCCCCTTTCGGCAACAGCGATGGCGGCAATGGCATTAGGGCGCCCATCGGCCAGCAAGGCGGTTCCTTCTACCGGGCCGGCCGCAACGTCCAATTCCGGCCCTTCACCATTGCCTATGTGTTCGCCATTGAAGAGAAAAGGAACTTCTTCCTCTTCTCCTTCTCCGATGACGACAATGCCATTCATATCGACGGTTCTTAAGAAAGCCCTCATGGCTTCGGCCGCCGCCTTGTCGCCTCTGTCTCTATTTCCCATGCCCATATAGCGGGCCGCCGCAATGGCAGCAGTCTCGGTGGCGCGGGCCAATTCCAGCCCCAGGTTGCGGCTCGGAGGTAGATTGTCTGTCCGGCTCATAGCGATGTATTTTGGTGATAAAGCTTTTTTAGGCGAATACACCTCAAGGTACAGCGCCCGGGAACGGGATTCAGTGTGCAAGGTCACAGAAGGGGGCAACTTGTTTAGTTTATTCTCCTCTGGGGCCTTAAACCAACGTCAACTCCAGCAACGCCCCGAAAGCCCCAATCATGAAATCCGGCGCCATTTTTTCCAGCACTTCAGCGGGGCGGTAGCCATAAGTAACGGCGCAAGTACACAGGCCAGCGGTTTTGCCTGCCTCTATATCGTGGGTGGAATCGCCAACCATAAGGGCTTTACCTGGTGGAATATCCAGTGCTTTCAGGATGAGATGGATGCCTGCCGGGTCGGGCTTAAGGGGGTAGTGATCGGGTTGGGCGCCCATCACCTTGTCGAAGTAGGGCGCCAGGCTGAGCTCCCGGATGATGGCTTCGGTAAAGTCCTGTGCTTTGTTGCTGTAGACCGCTTTTTTGAGGTGGGGCAGTGCGGCCAGCGTTTCGGGTACTCCAGGGTAGCAGTGAGTCTTATCGGCATGATGGTGGCTGTAGTACTCGTCGAACAGCTGCCGTGCCTGCTGCAATATCTGTACATCTTCGGTATCGGCCGCTTTTTGCAGAAGGTAGCTCAGGCCGCTGCCCAGGAGCGGGGGCAGCTCTTCGTAACCGAGTTGCGGTTTGTTCAATTTTTCCAAAGCGTAGTTAACAGCATCTGCCAGGTCGAAGCGGGAGTCGACGAGGGTGCCATCCAGGTCGAAGATGATGAGTTGTATGTTCTTCATGAGAGAGCTATTGGATAGTGATGAAGTTGAATGGATCATTTGTTAACTGTTTTGGTGTTGCTCACCATTATCGAAAGGCATCCGGAAACGGCCTTAGATCGATGTCCCAAAGCATCGGCAGTAGAAAATATACCGCCAGGCTAGCGAGTACTATGGAGATGAAGTTCATCCAGATACCGGTCCGAACCATGTCCGGAATGCGGAGATAGCCCGGCCCGAAAACCACAGCGTTCGGTGGCGTGGCCACCGGCAGCATAAAGGCGCAGGACGCAGCTACGGTGGCGCCCACCATAAGCGCATAAGGGTGAACGCCGATCGTCAGCGCCATAGGCGCCAGGATGGGCAGGATCATGGAAGTAGTGGCCAGGTTAGAGGTGATCTCCGTGAGGAAGTTGACTGTACCGATCAGGATCAGGAGGATAAGTATCAGGGCCATGCCTTCCAGGCTGGCCATCTGCCCGCCGATCCAGGCCGCCAGGCCGCTTTCCTGAAAGCCTGCCGCCAGGGCCAGCCCGCCACCGAAGAGCAGTATAATGCCCCAGGGAAGGGCCACGGCAGCTTCCCAATTGATGAGTTGCTGCCCTTTTACCGTTTTGGAGGGTATGAGAAACAAAGCGATGGCGCCGGTAATTGCTATGATGGTATCGTCGAGAGATGGTAGGATTTTTTGTAGGAGGAAGGAGCGGCTGATCCAGGCCAGAGCCGTTAAAAAGAATACGGCCAGCACCATTTTTTCTTCATAAGAGACCACACCGAGGGCTTTGAGCTGGGCTTTTATCTCCGCTTTTCCCCCTGGAAAGGCTATCTCTTTCATCGGGTAAGCTACCCGGACCAGATACCACCAGCAGATGGCCAGCAGGACTACCGAGATGGGCAGTCCGAAGATGATCCACTGCGAGAAAGTGATCTCTACTCCATAGAGCTCCTGCACCACTGCCGCCAGCACCAGATTAGGAGGCGTGCCGATCAGAGTGGCGATACCTCCAATTGAGGCACTGTAGGCAATAGCCAGCATCAAGGCTTTACTAAAGTAGTCGGCCGTGTCCTGGGAAGTGCCGGGGTCTTCCATTAACTGTGAGACAATAGCCATACCGATGGGCAGCATCATCACGGCAGTGGCGGTATTGGAGATCCACATCGATAGAAAGGCCGAAGCGATCATGAAACCCAGGATGATGTAGCTCATATTGGAACCTATGCGGTAGATGATGTTCAGGGCGATCCGTTTGTGCAGGTTCCACTTTTCGATGGCGATGGCAATGATAAACCCACCTAAGTAGAGGAAGATCATGCGGTGCCCAAAGGCTTCGGTGGTGCTACTCAGACTCAGCCCGCCCGCTAGTGGAAAGAGGACGATGGGCAACAGCGCTGTGACCGGGATGGGGATGGCTTCGGTGATCCACCAAACGGCCACCCACAGGGTAGAGGCCAGCACGGCCCTGCCCTGGGAAGAAAGGCCCTCCGGCTGGAAAAAGAGGAGTGTCAGTATAAAAAGAACCGGGCCGAGCACCAGGCCGAAATGGCGGACAGACAGTTGTTTGATTGGCTGCATCAGTTGTTCTCTATTTTTTGCGTGCAAGTTATAGAGGATGTAGGATAAAGAAATTAAAGTTAGAACTACTTTTTAACCAACTCACGCGGCAAATTTCTATTGGCACATGCGATGGACTGTCGGCGCTCAATTTTAAACCTTACAATTTCAAACCCGTCATCAAGATATTCTATCTTGCGTAGGTTATGGAGGTTTCTTTTAAAAAAAGTATTGGAATACTGTTGGTGGCCTTTCTTGCGATTGGGGTGTTTATCGTCCTCTGTTTTGACGGTACGGCCGATTCGGGCGACAGCGTGCAGCACTACCTGATCGCCCGCTACGCTTTCGAGCACCCGCGCCTGTTCTTCGACCATTGGGGCAAGCCTTTTTTCGTTTTACTCAGCGCCCCTTTTGCCCAGTTGGGTTTTGCCGGTATAAAGCTCTTCAACCTGCTGGCTGCCATAGGTTCGGCAGGGCTGACGGCCCTGTGCTGCCGCCGCCTGGGTTATGCCCATGCCGCCTGGGCGGGCCTGCTCTTTATCTGTGCCCCCTACAGTTTCGAGCTCATTTTTTCCGGCCTGACCGAGCATCTCTTCGGGCTGGTATTGATCCTAAGCGTTTATCTGGCGTTGATCGGCCGCACCGCCTGGGCGGTGGCGCTGGTGTCTTTGCTGCCCTTTATCCGTTCGGAAGGGCTGGTCATTATGGGGATGTGGGGGCTGTACCTGCTGGCGCAAGGGCGGTGGAAGCTCTTGCCCTTATTACTGGTTGGGCATGTAGCCTACGCATTGGCCGGCGCGTGGGCGCACGGCAGCCCGCTCTGGGTGTTCAACAAGATACCATACGCTACACCGGACAGCGTTTACGGTGCAGGCGAACTAGTCCACTTTGCCGATCAGCTTTTCTACGTTATCGGGCCGGCACTCTACGGCCTGCTGGTGCTGGGGATGATCAGTATGATCATTCGCCGGAAGGCGGCCGCTGAAGAGTGGTGGCTGATTCTGGGCGGTTTCCTGGCCTACTTTACCGCTCACACGCTCTTCTGGTACTTCGGCATTTTCAACTCCATGGGCCTGAAGCGGGTGCTGGTGGCGGTGATGCCGCTGGTGGCCATCCTGGGGCTCCGGGGGCTCAATTTCGTATTGTCCTGGACGGAAAGTAGAAAGAGGCTGCAGCATGCTTTGCTCTTCCTGCTGCTGGCAGGCGTATTGCTCTTTCCCTTTACAAAAAACAAAGCGGCGGTCGACTGGAGCAGCGCCTTTGCGCTGAAAACCGATCAGCAACTGGCGCAGGAAGTGGCGGCCTTCATCCGGGAAACGGGCTTGCAGGCAGATAGCACCACTTTTTTCTTCAGCCATCCTTACCTCAGCATAACGCTTGGCCTGGACTATTTTCAGCCCGAGCTGCGCCGCGAGCTGGACCGGGCCGCGCTGCAGTCCCTTCAACCGGGAGATGTTGTCATCTGGGAGAACTGGTTCGCGGTGGTGGACAAGGGGATGGCGCTGGAGGTGCTGAAGGGCCGTTACGGACTGCAGGTGTTGCATACCTTTGAGCGGGAAGAGGAGGGGAGGAAGGAGGTGTTTGTGGTGCTTGGGCTGGCTCATTCAATCCCTCAATAAATCATTCCTTCATTCCGTTAGCGCGTTTTCAGCGCATTTTTCACCTTCTTCCCCTCCGCGATCCTCGTTTCTTTATCTTTCCGGATCTGGTGTTCCTGCTTTTTGATCGTCAGCTTCCACCAAAGGATAGCGGGGATGAGCTCGTCGGAGTGCTTTTCCAGCCGGTACATCAGGGCCAGGTTGGGTTCCTCCTTGCCGTGGAGGATGCGGCTCAGGCGGGTGTAGTGGATGCCGATGTCTTCAGAAAAGGCCTTTTTGGACTTTCGGATGGCATGGATGTATGCTTCGAGGTATTTGCCAAAGGTTTTTTCCGGGGAGAACTCTTTTTCTTTGAGGTAGTCTTCCATCTGGAACCGTAATCGTAGGGTATCGGAATAGATCCAATCCTCCTCAGTCATTTCCTTTAAACGCTGGAAACGATATTTTCTCAGCTCTTTCTCAGCTTTTTTTTCTTCCTCTTCAGTTAATTCAGCCGGAATCATCATGGATTCCGCTATTTCATCAACTGTGTATTTCTCTCTCAGTTTCTTATATATTTTTTCATAACTCATCGTGACAGATATTTAAGAATGAGTGCTTGAGATACCTTTTGGTCTATAGCCAAGCCTATGCCTTGTGGCTTAAAGCCGTATGCTGTGATATAATGATCGATTAACTCTGTTTTTGGCCTTAGTGATACGAATCCAGCGTAGCCTTTATCGAAAGCTAATCTCGCTGTATAAGCAATCAAACAACCGGGAATGCGCCCGATCAGTTTGTTCTTTCCTCTGTTATCCACGGAGGATTCGATCAGGTTAATGTGGAGCCGGTATTCTTTTGGAACATCAATCAGGGAGATCAGGCCGAGAACTTCCTCTCGCCCAATGAGCCGGATCTTGTAAACCAGGTTCCCTTTTTCTTTTCTCCAGTCAAAGGCAAACCGGCCACTCAGGGCTATTCTCTCATAGTCATCTTCCTCCATCTCGGTGATTTCCGCTTCGGTTTCTTCACCAGGCCGCATACTGATCAGCTTCATAGCCAACGAGGTTTTGTGAAAATAATAAAACTATTTGACGGAATCAATAAATATTCAAGCTGTTTATGCAGCGTTTTCAGAGTTGGGTTTGATCAGAACATTTCATAGGCCTTACGCGGGAGCAGACCAACAAGATAGCAAAATCCCATAAAAAATAAAACTATTTGTTTCTAAAAACAAAAGGTTTTACATTTGTTCACTACCCCCCTTCAGCCGGTAATTCAGAGTTGGAAGTTGAATGTCAGTACCCTGCCTTTGGCTCCTTACTCCTTTACAACCTCAACCTCAGTAAACCGGATTCCAGGCCCCCCTGCGTCTGCTGAAAAGGCAGGCATAGCCTGGCTTTTCAGCAAAAAAACTCATTATGTTTGAACGAGCGATCCTGCACCTCGACCTCGACGCCTTCTTCGTCTCCGTCGAACAACAGCGCAACAGCGC
>JAGQXQ010000388.1 GCA_020436535.1 Phaeodactylibacter sp. | reverse complement strand
ATTTAACCCACTACCTCCGGTATGGATAACCCGGCAGCGTTTATCGAAGATGTAAGCAAGAAGATTGGAATGCAGTATTAGCGATCTCAAACTCAAGATAAGAACATCATCATGCCCGTACAGCCTCAATGTAAATCCGCGCAGGTTGAGTAAAAATTCAGGCGGTTTGGGTGGAAATTCTGTTGTGGGAGGTTTAGAAAAATTGAGTTGCTAATGAGGCGGGTGCTCTCCAACAAGCACCAGAATATACCTCAAATTGACGACCCCTTTCCTATTCAATTCCAGTTTTTGTATAGTCGCCCGGCCGGTAGGTGTAAGTCCGGTAAGAATGGTTTGGCTTGGATTCCACTGAAAATGGTCGGCCCAACGCTGCTGTCTGGGATGGAAAAGCTGAACTATGATATTTGTAACCGGGTCAATCGCTTCGGTATGGTTGTATTTTCTATTATTGCAACCTTGGCAGGAATAAGCAAGATTATCCAAGCCGTTCGTTCCTCCTTTGCTAGCAGGAATAATGTGCTCGACCGAAAAAGGATCAGGAGAGTAATCGGCTTGAGAAAGGCAATATTCACAGCAATAGCCGACGCGCTTGCCGACTTGTTCTTTTCGGGCCCGGCTTATCCGTTTAGGCATTCGAGCCAGCTTTGATACCCAGCGAATTCATCAGTTCTTTAAGCGGTACTTGCTTCAATTTAGACAGTTCGATCAGATACTTCATACGTTCGGCGTTGGCCTCTTCAATCTGATCTGATATCCGGATCAGCTCAACATGTTCTTCCGGGTCCAGTTGTTCGTTGTCCCGCAGGGATTTAAGATAATTGTACCTTTTCCAGCTAGCCACCGGGATACCCAGGTTGATCTTCTGTAATAACCTGCGTTCTTTTTCTTCCGGGCTCCGCTCACTGGAAGGGCCCGGCTTAACGCTTCCCTTCAGTATTTCCATAACATACTGGTCAACATTCATGCCAGCTTCAGCGGCTGATTCCCGAAGCCTTTCTTCTAATTCCGGCGTTAGCTGGATGGTAATTGACATCAGTAACTTTTTTGTTTTCCTTACAAATTTAGGGAAAAAAAGACACAAGGGAAACCTTTGAGGTTTCGCAAACCTCAAAGGTTTAAATTCCACTAAGAAATAAAAGTAACCTTCCCCGCCTTTTTCCGTATACTTTACAGAAAAAGAAGCAGTTAGCGGGCGGGTGATTGTTGGATTGTTGAATGGCTGAATGGCTGAATGGCTATGTCCTTAGACTGTCCTTAAGCATCTATAGCTACAAACGGCCCGAAGGGCCTCAGCATCCTTTTGGGCCCGAAGGGCTCAAAAAAGCATCAATAGCATCTGAAAACAGGAAAATTAATCTCTACCCCATGAGGCGCCTAATTTCCATATTATTGTTAATCCTCACCTACCTTTCTCTCCCTGCCCAGCGCAACCCCCAGCCCCACTTCCGAAACTACTCCACCCAGCACGGCCTGCCCAGCCCCGAGGTGTACTGCGCCTTCCAGGACAGCCGCGGCTATCTATGGTTCGGCACCGACAACGGCGCAGCCCGCTTCGACGGCTATGCCTTCCGCACCTACGATGCACGGGACGGCCTTACCAGCAATGTGGNNATGTGGTGTTCAACATTCACGAGGATGTCAAGGGGCGCATCTGGTTCGGGACGATGACGGGGGAGGCTTTTATCCTGGAGAGGGATACCATTGTGCCGTATCGATATAATCACTTGGTGCAGAGGCATCAAAAGCAATTCAATACGGCTAAACTGAAATATCTGGACCAAGATGAAACGGCTTATTTCGAACTGGTAAGTTTGGGAATATTGCAGATAGATGCCCGGGGAAGAGATAGCCTTATTACCAGCACACGGCCTCTCTCCAGATTGGCTGTAGATATAAATGGGACCACCAGGTTCCTGCGAACCTATATAGGGA
>JAGQXQ010000387.1 GCA_020436535.1 Phaeodactylibacter sp. | reverse complement strand
CGCCGATACCGGTGCAGGCGGTGGGGGTGCCGGCACAGTTGCAATTGGCGTCGAACATATCGTTGAGGGTGGTATTGTCTCTATCATCGCAGGCAATACCGGGCTGGGAGGTGACGGTGGGATCGTTATCATCGCAATCAGAATGTGCGCATACGCCATCACCATCGCTGTCAGCGATACCATCGCAGGGCGCCAGGACGCCATTGCAACTACAGCTGCCGCTGAAATTGACTCTAAGGCTATTCGGGTCACTTGAAGTATAATGTACAGATAGCAACGCATTGTTCAGCGTAACAGTTGAGCCTTCGAGGGGGGTATCGAATTTGCCGTTTATCACACCTGCGCTGGTGATGATGGTAAATACATCGCTGGGAATAGGACTGTAGCTGCCATCGAGGCTTAGCGTTGCACCGTCGAGATTTACGGTTCCATTCACCTTTATCTGATCGTAGTCTATGCCAGCGTTGCTACCGCCATCGATTTCGATGTCAAGTGTAACCCCTGACAAATCTAAATCACCATTAAAGATAATTTTGCCGGGAGAAGTTCCTGGCGCTATGGTTGATCCTGCCCCATGGATTAAGTTGGCTGTCTCTATTGTTCCGGACCCGCCCAGGGTTCCATTATTAATAAAATCACCCCCATTGATAATCAGATCAGATTCAGAAAGAGCGGAGATCGTAATCGTACCATTGTTGACCAAAGATATCACGGAGTTTAATTCGATTGCCTTATTCAGTCCGGACATCGTAATGGAACCATTATTGGTAATCAGGCTATTGTTAACCCCACCGCTGGCAGCTATTCCTCCACTCACAGGAGAAGTAATGACAATAGACCCGAAATTGGTCAGGTCATCACTTATTTCTATGGCGTATTCTCCTGCATTGAGGATAGAAAGGACGGCCATCGGCCCAACGGTGACCGAGGAATATCTATTGATATCCAATCCATCTCTGGGAGCATTGGTGGTGCTGGTATTGATGTTAAGCGTCCCGTTTACAGTCAGGGTGCTTTCATTGCCGCTCTCTCCATCAAGGCGGAAACCACTACTGCCGGGAGCGCCGCCCTTTCTCGTCGTCAGGGTGGCGCCAGGGGCTATGATCAAGTTCGCTCCACCTCTCAGCACTACGGATTCCACAGCATAATTGGTAGGAGCGGAAACGGTCACCGTTACATTTCCATCAATAAGGACGTCGCCATCAATGGCGGGAAGGATGCCGTCCTGGTTCGCATCGACCGCATGCCAGTTGGCAGCGACTGTCCATTCACCGGTACTTCCGCCGATCCAGACAAAAGTATCAGAAGCAATCGCGCTGGTGCAAAAAAGCGAGTTGGTGACAACCAGGATGGTTATCAGAGCGTGTATAGGTCTTTTATTCATCATGAGCTTATAATAAAAAGTGCAATATATGAAACCCTCACAATTAGTAGTGTGTTTCCGGCTTTGTTTAGCTAAATTTAGTTGACAAAGGAGTACCTACTTCACTAACAGAACATCGCCGGATGCTTTATATACCTCGTCATTTTCAAAAACCACCTTCAGGGAATAAGTGAAAACGCCTGGGGATAAAGGTTGTCCATTTTTTCTGCCATCCCAGGCGTTCGCAGGGTCTGAGAATGGGCGGTTTTCGCTTTTAAAAACAGCTCCGCCCCAGCGGTCGAAAATGAGGAAACTGCTTATTTGTGCGTTCAGGCCAGCCGTAGATTGAGGGCGGAACGTATCATTAACGCCATCATTATTGGGAGAAAAGGCATTCGGCAGGTAAATAGGGCAGTTGATTCGGGGTACTGTCACCGTGAGTGTATCGGCACAGGCCAGAGAATCGGCCAGGCGAAGGGTGTAAATACCGTGGGAAAGGTTTTGCAATGGCTCATTCAGGAGCTGTTCCTTGCCGTTGGCGGCCAGAGACAAAGGCCCCAGCCCTCCTTGAAAAGTAAGGTTAATAAGGCCGTTGGCCTGGTTACAATCCGCCGCATTCACTGTATAGTCTACGAATTGTGGAGCTTCGGAACCAGGGAGTGCTACCTGAAAGGCCGAAGTGCAGCCCAATGCATCCATTACTCTTGCGTCGTAATCGCCGGAAGGCAGGCCGTTGAAGGTATTATTCGCTACAAAACTGTTGCCGTTAAGTGCATACATCAGGGGCGGCTGCCCGGCGGCAGCCAGGATCGTCAGGGTTCCATTGGCCGAGCCGCAGGAAGCATTCTGGATTGCCACACTATCTATGATCACCGCTTCACTCGAAGCAATCGCGGCCATCTCTGTAAGGGAGCAACTATTCACATCGCTAATTGTAAGGGTATACAGCCCTGCCGGGAGGCCGGAAAAGGCGCCGGTGGGTTGAGCCGGCCCATCATTTATAGAATAAGTTAAAGGAGGAGCGCCGCCCTGGACGCTTAGGGTGATACTTCCATTGTCCTGTCCACAAGTAGTGGGCTCAATATTCAGGGCAAGAATACTTGGGGCGCTCACCTCCTCAATTTGAGCCTGTATCGTCACCTGGCAACCTTGAGCATCCATTATTCCCAACTGGTAAGTACCGGCAGCCAGGCCCGATAAATTCAGGTTGGAAACCGGGGCGTTTCCATTGGCCGATAAGGTATAAGGCGGCGTACCGCCTTCCACTGTGAGGGCAAAGCTGCCATTGTCTTCGCCGCAACTGGCAGGGGAGGCTGCCAGGGCGCTGATGGCGGGTGCATCGTCGGTGAGGTCCACGGGTTCACTAACCAGGCAGCCCGCTTCGTCCTGTACATAAACCCGGTAGCTATCCACCGCGAGGTTGGAGAAAGTTGGATTGGGCTGGAAGGTTTCGCCATCCAATGAATAGGTAAGGCCACCTATTCCCCCGGATGCGGTTACAGTGATGGCGCCCGTATTGCTGGCGCAACTAAAATTCAGGGCCTGTACCTCCTCAATATCTACCGGGTTGGAACCTAGAAACTCAAAAGTGCTGGCCCCGCCGCTTACGGAAAGGGGGATAGAACAATAAAGGCTGAGCGCAGCATTCTCAAAATCGATTAGGTAGACGTTGGCTGCATTATCCGTAAGCGCATAGGTGGAGATGCTGTCGCAGGCGGCGGCGTAGGATACAATGCCAAAAATACGCCCCGGCACGTTGCCGTTCACGGCAATACTACTGTTAGAGGGATTTGCCAGGTCAATCCGGACGATATTATCGCCTTCAGCGGCCATGTAGAGCTGGCCATTGTAAAATGTGAGGTCACCCTCCGCTGCATAGCCCACATTGCCGAGAAATGCTCCGGTGTTGGTAGACAGGTCGTAGGACCATAGTAGCCCTTGCAGGCCGCAGACATAAAAAACGCCGTTCGCATCAATAGTTAATGAGGTATACAACTGGCTGGGGGCCGATTCGAAGACGTGCAGCAGCGTACCGGCGCCGGTTGCCGGGTTGACCTGAAAGAGGCGTCCCGAAGAGTTGACGGAATACAAATTGCCATTAGGATGAAAACTGATATCGGTTGAACTGCCGGGCATTATACCGACTTGTTCGTAAGAGCAATCCTCCAGGTCGAGCCGGTAGAGCCGGCTATCGAGGGTGCTCAGGAAGATTTCCTGGCTAAAGGTGTAAAAGGAAAGGCTTAAGCAGGCAAAGAGCAGCGTATATTTGTGGCTTAACATGAATACTTGGCTTCTGTTATTTGAGAAGCAAATGTACACTTTTGCCGCTTATTGTTTGGGTGGATGTAACTTTCAAGCCTGCTCTTTTTCTTCCTCCAACCGGGCCTTGCTGGCCTTTTTTTGCTCATTATTACTCTCGTAGATGCAGTAGTTCTCATACTTCACCGGATCGCGCTCCACCCAGATATCCTTTCCAATGTTGCAAAGGGTGATTAACTCTTCATACAGTTTGTTTCCCTGTTCGATGCGGCGCTCCACCGATATATCCCGGTCGGCTACCTTATCCTGCTGTATATTGACCGCTTTTTCGAAATCGCGGGTAGCATCCGTCACCCGCTTGATTATGTTTTCATTCACACCCACTTCCGCGAGGAAATCGATCTGCTGGCGCGCCACGCGCACTACCCTGCGCCCACAGAAAATGAGCTGGGCATCGGTCATATCGCCCATTTTGGCAGTGCCGAATTTGCGGTAGCGGCCGCTCCGGTTGCTGTACTTGATGGCCACCCGCGTCATCATGCTGCGAATAGCCGTCTTGAGGCTTTCCGATGCTTTGTACTTTTTTTCGGTGGTGATCATCTGGTCGCCCAGCAGCTCATCGTCATCCGGAAGGGCGCGAAACTTGTCACACATCGCATGGAAGCCTTTCAGGCGTTCGATGTCATAGCCGTACTGCGTGAATAACTCTATGTCCCGATGGGCGTATTTGATTCGTTCCATGCATTGCAGATAAAGATCCGCATCGGGAAAGTTGTACTGGCGGT
>JAGQXQ010000386.1 GCA_020436535.1 Phaeodactylibacter sp. | reverse complement strand
GAGTTGTTCCAGCTCATCCGCCGCAGCCTCAAGGTGTCGGGCATTACCGACGGGGCTTTTGATATTTCCTTTGCGGCTATTGAGAAACTTTACCGTTTCGACGGCTCGGAAACGGCGCTGCCGCCGGCAGAGGAGGTCGCTCGCTCGGTGGCTAAGATCAACTACCGCAACATCATCCTGGACCCTGATAAACATACGGTTTTCCTAAAAGAACCGGGCATGCGCATCGGGTTCGGAGCGATCGGCAAGGGCTATGCCGCTAACCGCGCCAGAGCGGTGATGCAGGATATGGGTATCGGCAACGGCCTGGTCAATGCTTCCGGCGATCTCATTTGCTGGGGTAAACAGGAAGACGGCCGGGATTGGGGTATTGCCATCGCCGACCCGGACGACAAGATGAAAGCCATCGCCTGGCTGCCCATCGGCGAGGGGTCGGTGGTCACCTCAGGTGACTATGAGAAATTCCTCCTGTCTGATGGTAAGCGCTATGCCCACATCATCGATCCCAGGACAGGATACCCTACCACGGGCATCAAGAGTGTGACGATCCTCTGTCCGGACGCAGAACTGGCGGATGCACTGGCTACCTCCGTCTTCGTACTCGGGAAGAAAAAGGGCCTGGCGCTGATCAACCAGTTGAATGGCATAGAATGCCTGATCATTACGGAGGAGAATGAACTGTTGAGTTCTAAGAATTTGCAACTGCAGTATGAATGAAAGAATACAGGATTATTCACTGACTCACTCATTAATTAATTATGCGAAACATACCATCACTACTCCTGGCGCTGCTTCTGGTTGCCTTTTTGGGGCAGTCCTGCGTTTCCGTCAAGGAATACCAGAAGATGTACCTCAATGATGAGGACATGGTGCTCAGCCCGCGCGCTCTGGAGAGTTATGAAACCAATTTTCAATCATACCGCGAAGGCGCCGCCGGCGCCAATGGCGGCAAAGTAGGAGGAGGATGCGGATGCAACTGATCAAATTATCGGCGCTCGCCTTGCTTACGGGCTTCGCTCTGCTGTCTCACGCCCAGGCGCCCGTTTTGGAAAAGCCGGACACCAATGGAATTAAAACGCTGGCCCCTGGAGAGGTTAACATCTTATTCAGCTACTATGAGCAGGATGGAGACAACTCACCTGTCACTGGGGGTATTGGCACCGAGCAACTGACGGACTTCTCTTCGCGCTTCATCGTGAAAGTTCCCATTAAAGAGCAGCTGACGCTGAACGGAGATATCGGGTTTGATTCCTACTCCTCTGCTTCGACGGACAATATTGACCGCTATGTATCCTCGGCTTCCAGCAGTGATACCCGTATTTATGGTACATTCGGTTTTGACAAAACCCCTGAAGGAAAGAATACCAGCTACGGCTTGAAGGTGGGTGGCTCGAGGGAATATGACTACACCTCCTTTTCTGTGGGCGGGCATTATGCGCTGATCTCAAAGGATGGCAACCGAGAGCTAAACCTCACCGGCCAGGCCTTCTTTGATGCCTGGCAGCTCATCTATCCGGAGGAGCTGCGCCGAGAGGGCGTGCTCGTGCCAACCGATCAACGCCGGTCGTACAATCTGGGGCTCACCTATTCCCAGGTCATCAACCGCAAGCTGCAGGCCAGCCTTTCGCTGGATGGCATCTATATGACGGGCCTGCTTTCCACTCCTTTCCACCGGGTGTACTTTCAGGAGCAGGCAGCGGCTAAGGTAGAAAAACTGCCCGATACCCGCTTAAAACTGCCGGTAGGGCTGCGGCTGAACTATTATGTCGCCGACTTTCTGGTCGCCCGTCTCTACTACCGGTATTATTGGGACAGCTGGGGGATACAGGCTCAGACTGTCAGCCTGGAACTACCGGTTAAAATCAACCGTTTCTTTTCGGTTTATCCTTTCTACCGCTACCACAACCAGACGGCGGCTGATTACTTCTTGCCCTACAAAGAGCACAGCCTCAATGATGAGTTTTATACTTCTGACTACGACCTGGCGGGGCTGGACAGCCACACCTACGGAATGGGCGTCCGCTACGCACCGGTCAACGGGCTGGCGAGGATCAAGTTTCCGATGGGCAAGGGGCGGAATGTATTGTTGTTCCGGGGCTTTGACCTGCGCTATGCACACTATGAGCGGACGCCGAGCCTGAAAGCTAATGTGGTGAGTTTGGGCTTGAATTTCACGTATTGAAAAGATTTTCCAGACTTTCAATCTCTGGAAAATCTTCTGGAAAATCCTTTATCTTAGCCCCACTATGACCATCGAAGCCTTCGTGCAATCGCTGCAACAATCCGCTCCTCCGGCCGGGCTGGCGCCCTTGCTCCTTGCCCTCTGGCACGCGGGCAAGGACGACTGGCACCGCGCCCACAACATTGCACAGGACGTGCCCGGCCCTGATGGCGCGTGGGTACACGCTTATCTGCACCGCGTTGAGGGCGACACCTGGAACGCGAACTACTGGTACCGCCGTGCCGGGCGCAGCATGCCGAACCACTCGCTGAAGGAGGAGTGGAAAGTTTTGGTGGAGCATTTTTTAGCTCACTAAACATCCTCGCTATGAAAAAACACTGCTTCCTTCTTCTTCTTTTTCTCAGTTCCCAACTCTTTGGCCAGATGCCTAAGGCCCTTTCCCTGCAGGAACAGGGCGCCGTTCAAGATCGATGGCTCAATGAACGAATGGAAACCGTGACGCCGGAGCTGATGCGCCGTGCCGGTATCGACATGTGGATCCTTATTTCCCGGGAGTACAACGAAGATCCGGTGCTAAAAACCATGCTACCCTCCAACTGGCTCTCTGCCCGCCGCACGACGATGCTGGCCATCTATGACACAGGAGACTCCTTAGAAACCCTGGCCTGCGCCCGGTACGACGTAGGCGAAGTGTTCAAAAAAGCCTGGGATAAAGAAAAAGAACCGGATCAGTGGAAACGGCTGGCAGAGATCGTGCAGGAACGCGATCCGCAAAAGATTGCCGTCAACCGATCGGAACACTTCGGGTTGGCGGACGGCCTGTCTTCCTACCATTACGATAAACTAATGGAAAGCCTGCCGGGTAAGTACCGGGAAAGAGTGGTTTCCGGCGAGCCGCTGGCCATCGGCTGGCTGGAAACCCGCACCGGAAACGAAATGGTGGTGTACCAGCAGATTTGCCGCATCGCTCATGAAATCATTGCCGAGGGGCTGTCCGAGCAGGTGATACAGCCCGGCGTGACCGCTACCGATGATGTCGTCTGGTACTACCGCGAGCGCATCCGGGAGCTGGGGCTGGAAGCCTGGTTTCACCCCACGGTGGACGTGCAGCGCGATGATTCGGAGGATTTCGGCCACCTGCGGGCGTTCAGTAAGCGCCCGGATAAACAAATCATACAGCCCGGCGACCTGGTCCACGTTGACTTCGGCATCACCTATCTGGGACTGAATACGGATACCCAGGAGAATGCCTACATTCTGCGTCCGGGTGAAACGGACGCACCGCCCTACCTCAAAGCTGCCTTCCGGAAGGGCCTGCGCTTGATGGACATTCTAACCAATGAGTTCCAGGCCGGCCGCACCGGCAACGAGGCCTTGGCCAACACCCTGAAAAAGGCCAAAGCGGAAGGCCTGAAGCCTACAATTTATACCCATCCCATCGGCTATCACGGCCATGGCGCCGGCCCCACCATCGGGCTGTGGGATCAGCAGGGGGGCGTACCAGGCAAGGGCGATTATCCGATCTACCCTCATACCGCTTATTCCATCGAGTTGAGCACTGCCGTATTCCTCCTCGAATGGAATAAAGAAATCCGCATGATGATGGAGGAAGACGCCTTCTTCGATGGCAAGCAGGTGCGCTACATCGATGGGCGGCAGACGGAGTTGTTTTTGGTGCCGAGGCAGAAAGGAGGGATGGGGGATGTTGGGGATGGAGTGGAGCGGTAGGTATATGGTTGCCCTGGCAATAAGCCCGAGGGGTTCGTCAGCGTCCAATTTTCTATTGGGCGCTGACTTGAGGTGTTCTGGGGCAGAACTCTGACGCCAATGGGAAATTGGCGCCCGAGGGGGTGGCGTCAGCGTCTAATTTTCTATTGGGCGCTGACTTGAAGTGTTCTGGGGGCAGAACTCTGACGCCAATGGGAAATTGGCGCCCGAGGGTAAAACAGTTTGCATTTTTCCGTTGACTTTTTTAAATTGAAAAACGCGCAAGAGCTCATCCAGTCAAATGATTGAGCTTATGGAATTTTACCCTCAGCAGCTTTTCCACATTTACAACCAGGGCAATAACCGTCGGCAACTTTTCTTTTCGGATGAAAATTATCAATTTTTTCTCTGGAAGATGAGGGGGTACCTTACCCCTTTCGGGGATCTGGTGGCCTGGTGCCTGATGCCCAATCATTTTCACTGGTTGTTCTATGTGAGGCTGGTGGAAATTGAACGGAAAATACTTAGGCAGCATATCGACGAAGTCGAATACCTGCGTAGGGTGAAGGCCTACGGCGCACATGCGAGGGCAGTGGACCGCGCGTATACGAGGAAGGCAGAGGGAAACTCAGTTGTTACATTGAACGAAGCTATAGGCACTCTCCAGAATGCTTATTCCCGCGCCCTCAATAAAGAAAAAGGTTGGACAGGAAGCCTGTTCCGGGAACGGTGCAAGGCAAAAGATGGCTGGATCGATGAATTTGTGTGCCTGGAGAAGCTGGACGGGAAAGCCGATCACCGCTTCCTTCCCAATACGGACTATGCCTTCCAATGCTTATGTTACATTCATGAAAATGCCAGAGTGGCGGGCCTGGTTAAGGAAAATATTGATTGGGTATATTCGTCAGCAAGAGATTATGAGGGATTGCGGAAAGGGACGCTATGTAACTTAAAGATAGGCCGGGAGTTGATTGATTTTTTGTGAGACGAGCCGTCAGCGTCCAATTTTCTAATGGGCGCTGACTTG
>JAGQXQ010000385.1:3502-5355 GCA_020436535.1 Phaeodactylibacter sp. | reverse complement strand
GGAGGGTTTCCGGATCGCCCTCACTGACACCCTAACACACCATTCCACGAAAACACACACCCATGAAGCATAAAGAAGACCTCTTCCAACTCATTCAGGCCATGTCTAAGTCGGAAAAGCGCTACTTCACGCTGGATGCCCAGAAGAGTGGGGGCCGGCCGAGCAAATACCTGGAGCTCTTCCAGGCAGTCAACGAGATGGAAGAATACGATGAGGCCAAGCTTAAAAAGAAATTCGGCCGCAACCTGCCCTACGACAAATCCTACCTCTACGAGGCTATCCTGCGCAGTATGCGGGACTATCGCAGCTCCAAGTCAAAGGCCGCCCGCATCCGGGAATTGCTGCTAGACGCCAAATATCTGTACGAACGGGGGCTCTACCTGCAGTGTGAAGAACGCCTTCGGGATGCCAGGCAGCTGGCTCAAACCCTCGGTGACCAGCTGGCCCTGCTGGAGGTTAACAAGGAAATGCGCAATATTACCTGGGACCTCAAGCGGCGCTCTTTCCGTGAAGAAGTCCAGGTATTGATCGAGGAAAAAGAAGCCCACCTGAAAGCGGTGAGTGAAGAATTTCAGTACCTCGATATGTTGTATGAGCTCTTGCTGAAGAACATCAAGGGCACTGCCCGCGCCGGGATCGAAGAGTTGAAAAAAGAAGGTTACATCGCCCTGATTGAAGAACGGGGCATCCCTCAGTCTCTGCACGCTCGCCGCCGCTACTTCCAATGTGCGGCCATGCTCAGCCAGATGAAAGGCGAGCCCGAAAAAGCCCTTAATTACTATGAACAAGTAGTGGAATGGTGGGATCAGAACGAGGCCTATCGCCAGGAAGAGTTTTACCGCTATGTGGTCGACCTCTCCAATTTCCTCTCCTTCTGTTATACGAACAAAAGGCTGGAGTATATGCCCCCGGTGCTGGATAAACTGCAAAACAGCATGCCCAAAAATTTTCACGACCAGCAAACCGTATTTCAGAAGGTCTCTACCTTTAAGCTCATCTACCACATCAACCTTGGGATCGCCGAGGGGATCGGCCCGCTGGTGGAATCCATAGAAAAAGGCATACAAAAATACCAGATCAATATCGTAAGCCAGGCGGTGCTGCTCTTCAACACTGCAGTCCTGCTTTTCATTGTTGAAAAATTTGAGGACTGCCGCTACTGGCTGCTCAAAATCATCAAAGGAGAGCGCTTTAGCGCCCGGAAAGACATCAAGACGGGCGCTTATCTCCTCCACCTCATCGCCGTTTACGAGATCGATGAAGTCGACTTACTGGAAAGCACCTATCGCTCTACCTATCGCTATGTCCATAAGGAATTGAATGCGCCCACCGGCAGTTTCGAGCGGGCCATCACCTATGGGATCAAACGCCTGCTGGATGCAGCGCCAGGAAAAGAAAGGGGAAATATGCAAAAACTGCAGGAGAAACTACAGGCGATCAAGCAAGATCCCAACCAGCGCGTCCCTCTCGGCCTGGACGACCTCGCCCTATACTGGATCAGCAGCCGCCTGGAGAGCAAGTCTTTGGCTAAAATGATGAAGGGGTGACCCGATCGCTCTGTCAACCAATACTACCTGGCCCGAATGAGGTGGAAGGCTTGACGTCCTTCCCTCTTCTCACCTCCCCCGGCGCAGGGGCGTGAATACCAAAGCATTTCCGATGAGGTTGATGCCTACGACCAACTCATTGAGGTTGAAGGTGAAGATATCCGTATCTATCGGCTCGGGTTTGTCCGGGTTGAGGCCCGGGTCGATTTCCACAGCGCCGATCAGGGCCATGGCCTGATGGCCGGGGTTATAAAAGAGGGTCCATTGGGATTTGGACGTGACCGGCACCTTAACAACCCCGATTTC
>JAGQXQ010000385.1:3158-3443 GCA_020436535.1 Phaeodactylibacter sp. | reverse complement strand
TTTTCCGGGCCGGGCTCCGGCTCCGCCACTTTATCGCCGGGAGCCAGGCTGGTCGCTACGGTGACCTGCCCTTTCATCAATCCCACCAGGATCATTTTTTCTTTTCCCAGCGGGAAGGAAATAGCCCTGCCGTTATCGATCAGGTACAGGGTGCTCATGTCAGAAGATAGGGTAATGCTGTTTACCATAGGATAGGCCTTTAGGTCGTTATACCTGACAATTTCCGGGGCCAGGAGATTGAGCCGCCGGAGAAGGGTTGTCAGGAAGTTTTTAATAATAGGCATA
>JAGQXQ010000385.1:0-3111 GCA_020436535.1 Phaeodactylibacter sp. | reverse complement strand
AACTCTTCAACCCCTGGTACGGCATACTCCCCAAAAGTAGGGATTCCGCAGTGGATTTCGGAGCTATTCAAGCAGAAAATTAGGGGAGCTGATAATAAAGCGGGTGTTCAAATTTCGTACCCGCCTGGACAGCCGGACAAGCTTTGGCCTGAAAATGAAATTTGATCCCACGCTACCCAGCTGTTTTTTTCCGCTTGCGGCGGGTCTTAAACATTTCGATGACCTCCTTCTCCTTCAGGAAGCCCAGATCCTGGAAAGTCGTGGAGACAAACTTCTTGATATCCTGGTAATCTTTGCCGCGCTTATCGGTATACTTCTTGAGCAACTTCTTAACGTAGCGCAGAGAAAGCTCCTTGAGTTGCTGGTTGAATTGCTGGTTGGCAAAAATGGACATATACACCGGGAAAAGNNTTAGAGATCTCGAAATAATCGGCATAATCGTCCACCTCCAGGTTGTCGATCAGGCGGGCAAAATACTTGTAGATGGTCTGCCGAACGCATTCGTTGATCATCGAAAGGCCCTCGTAACGAACATAGAAAGCTTTGATGGCGTCCTGTGCTTCTTCATTCATATACCCCTTGGTGTGCACCACATCCATGAGCTCGTAGTAGTACTTCAAGTCATCTTCGATCGACTTGTCGACAACGGCGGAGAGGCGCAGGTCGGCCCGGGGATCCAGGACTAAATCCGTGCGGTTAGAAAGATGAAGGATGTATTCGAGATAATGCTCGACAAATTCCGGCATACTGGTACGAATCTCATTGAAGTGCTTGAACAGCTCTTTGTGAACATCCTTCTCCAGGTCGAAGTAAGCCGCGAACAAGACCATGATCTCCAGATGCTCCTGGGTGCCTTTGAATTCCTCATTGCTGATCAGCGCTCTGAGTTGAGGAATAATGTTGGTATTGTTGGCATTGCGCCGAACCCGGTGGATGATAAAATTCTTGAGCGGCGAATACAGTACTTTCAGGTCGGAGAGGGTTTCGGGAAACTCGGCGGTGTAGAAGTGGTCGTTGACAAACTGGCGCTGGTAACGCTCATAGCCGGCCTTGCGTTCATCGAGAAGGCGGTAGCGGTCCAGTTTCTGGCTTTGCAGAAAATAACGCACCCGTTTGTTGTCTACACTATTGATCAGGTTGGTCACCCAAATATCACTACTCATCGCAAAGCCCATCTGAATCGACTGGCCGATACGTTTGCGGAGGATGTCGAAATTGGAAGAGTGGCAGATAGCGAGCAGCACCTCCTTGAAGTGGTCCTGTGGGCGAACGTAACTGTATTCCGCATCTACTTCTCCGCGCAGGACCGAGTAGCCCAGGATCTTGGGCAGGTACAGCCCTTCGAATTCCGGCTCCAGCAGAACGTTTTCCAACGAGATCAACTGCAGCGGGTCTGTCTCGGCGACCTCATCATACAGGGCTGCCATGCGGGGCTCGAACAGCTCTTTGAGCTGCATATAATATTCTTCTTCTTCCTCTTCCAGGTATTGCTGTAACTCATCAGAATCCTGAATATCGTTTGCTATCTCTTCGAGTTGGCTGATATACTTTTTATCGAGTTCCTGCATCGTAGGCCTTTTTTAAAGGCAAACCTGATAGTGCAAATGAAGCACTACCAGGCCTGCGTATGAATAGAATTAATAGTATAGCCTTATTTGGCATCACAAATATACTCAAAGCAGAGCATATTGCAAAATGCCTTTAGAGGGGAAAAAGCAGCACTTATTCTTCTTCTTCTCCTGCTGCAGTTGCAGCTTCGGTAGTTGGCGCTTCTTCAACAATTTCAGCAACCGGCTCTTCCTCCTTGGGAGGTGGTGTACCGGAAAGCTTGGAGAGGAGCTGACGTTGGTCTTCAGCACTCTTCTCAAATCGGGCGGCGATCTTTGCCTCTTTGGCCTCTAACCAGTCCTGGAACTTCTTTTCGGCCTCTTCGGGCGTCATCGCTCCTTTCTTCACCCCGCGCATGAGGTGCTTCTTATAGTAGATGCCTTTGAAACTCAAAATGGCACGGACCGTGTCCGTGGGCTGGGCGCCATTCATCAACCATTCATAAGCCTTATCCCGATCGACTTCGATCGTTGCCGGCTTCGTCATGGGGTTGTAAGAACCCAACCGTTCGATAAACTTCCCGTCGCGGGGGGAACGTGCATCTGCTACCACAATGTGATAAAATGGACGTTTCCTGCGGCCCTTTCTCTGCAAACGAATCTTTACTGACATGTTAAAATTATATGTATGAAACTATACCCGCTTACCTTGAACATCAAGCGGCGGGTTTTTAACGGGTGCAAAGATAGGCTTTTTGTTTTTGCTTTCAAATCTTTTTTAGTCCATGTTCTATTTTTCGTTCCTGCCGCCAAATGGCCGCCGCGTGGCGCGCTATCCAATACTGCCCAAGCAGGTAGGTGGCCATGATCAGCAGCCGGGCGTAGGGAATACTGGCCATATCCGCCCGGAATTTATTCAGAGCGATCAGGCTATCGGAAAGGAGAAACAACAGAATGCCCGCCATCAGGCCCCGAAAGGCCCGGCCCGCTACTAAGGGCCGCAGGTTGAACGCCGCTGTTGCCATCCCGACGATAGCACACGCATACAACCCCACCGGCGCCCGCATCGGCCCGGAAAGGCCCGGCCAAAGTATGCCAAACATACCGGCCAGGAACAACCCGAAAGGCCAGGCACGCCAGGCCGTGCGGGCAATGAGCCCATGACGGGCTTCCGGGTAGCTGACGAAGCCCAGCATATAACTCAACTGCGCCAGAAGGAAACTGCCCAGGCCCAGTAAGAAAAAGTTCTCGTTTTTCGGCCCGTTCTCCACCAGCATCAGTAGTACATCACCGCCAATGGAAAAAATCAGCCCCGCCAGGATGTAGCGAGGGAAACGTGCCGATATAGGGCGTAGCTCCTGATAGAACCAAAGGGCAAGCGTCGTTAGCAACAACGGCTTGGTGATAAAGATAAGCAGCTCTGCCCGGCTGTACTCACCGTATAGGTTGAGCAGGGAAAGTAAGAGGTAGAACGGAAGCAGGAATCGTTTCATTTTGTATTGATGCTGGTTCATTCTCAAAGGTAATTCATTATTTGGGGGTTCGCAGGTTCGCCGTTCGCAGG
>JAGQXQ010000384.1 GCA_020436535.1 Phaeodactylibacter sp. | reverse complement strand
GCAATTGGGCTTAGTTATTTATTTTACAGAGTACTTAGGTACTGCTTAGAAGAAAGGTGTCGCCTCCCGGATAAAGAGCTTAACTTCTTAACCTAACTTCTGCCCTGCGGATGAAGGCGACACCTTTTTCTCCAGCTATACTTACCGGGAAGGCGACACCTTATCCCTACTCCCCCTTCATCGCCGCAATCTCCTCCCTCAGTTGGGCCACTGCCTCCATGAGTTCCTTATTGACCTGGATCAATTCCTGGCGTTCGGCTTCTTCCTGTTTTTTCTTCTTATTGGAAAAAAGGTCGCTGATCCCTTTCTTTTCCGTTTTCTCTTTCTCCACCTCTTTTTCCACCTCCGTTACGTCGGACACGAACATGCGGCCGGCATCAAATTCCTTTTCGAAGAATTCACGCGATTTGACCGGGTCGAAATCCAGCAGGGTGCCGCCCTGGTCGAAATGCTGGGTAAACACCTTGCCTAAAGCATAAGTAGAAGCAGCAGCGGTTGCCGAAGTAGTCAAACTTCCCAGGATGGTGCCCAAGCCGGGAATAGCCTTCATCACGCCTGCCACTCCGATAGAACCAACTAAAGAACCGATGATGGATTTTACAATGTTCTCTTTGAATTCTACATGGTACAAATGGGAAATGGAACGGATCATCGTGAGCTGAATGCCCAGCAGGATGGCGGCGTCGATTACCGGGAAGGGCAACAGGCCGGCTCCGGCTGCGTACAGGGTCCTGCGTTTGGTAATGCGGTCGGCTTCCTGCTTGAGTTCTTCGGTGGATTTCAGGACCGCCTCCTGTTCTTGAATTTGAACGTCTTCTGCCATTTTGAATGGTTTTTTTATTGGTGAAATGGAATGTTAAATTGTTTTATGGCTGTCCCTTCCCTTCGGCAAGCTCAGAGTAAATCGACAAGCTCAGGGTGAAATTGTTAAATTGTTGTCGCTGGCCGCCATCCGCCGTCCGCCGTCTAATTCCCCCCCAATATCACCGGCATCTCCCCGCTATCCGTGCCGATGATCACTACTTTGGCATTGGGTGAAGTAGCCAGCTCTTTCGTAGCCTCGATCCCTTTCCACTTGAGGATGTCGATCCCGGAAGTGTCCTGGAAATACCGGATTCCTCTGGCTTCGATCAACTTGCGCTCCTCTTCCCGGAGTTCTTTTTCGATGAGAAAATCATACCCCAGCATTTCCTGTTCCTTCACCAACTTATCGGATATGGCCTTCTCCACGGTCTCATCCAGGGCGATATTCCTGACGATCAAATCTAGGGTAGTGATCGGGTAAACGGAATCCACCTGGTTTCTGACCTGCACCAGCATATCCTCCTGAATGTCGCTTCGGCTGGTGGTATACAAAGCGTCGATTCGGTAGCGGCTGATGACATCCCGGGTAGCGGCGGTAACGTGCGGAACGATGATCTTGTCTCTGTAATCTAAGCCCAGGTTTTTATGCATTTTGCCCAGGGAATCGATTTTGGGGCGGTAGCGATAGGATATCTCCGCACGCACCTGCAAGCCGTCTTCGGTCAGGGCATCTATAGTATCCTGCCCGCTGATGACCCGCGTATCGTAAACGTACATTTCATTCCAGGGAAAAATAAATACCAGGCCTTCGTTGAAGTATTTGTCGGTCACTGTGCCACCGGCGATAGTCCGGAATAGCACTCCCTTATGTCCCGCCGGAATGGTGACAAACATGTTGTCCCAAAAAAAGACGGTTAAGAGCAGGAGCAGCATGATCAAGATCAGCACTTCTATCATATAGGACCGGCCTATTTGTTCTTTCTCTTGTATGTCAGGCTTTTGGCTCATATATTTTTTTAGTTCGAAAACAATCTTAACCTCCCTTCCCTGTACGCTGCACTACAGGGCAAGCAACCTTATAGCTATTTAACTGCCATCCGCACCAACGACCGGACTTCTTCCCTGGATAATTCCCGCATCATCCCATCCTGAAACTGGATCAACCGGTCGGACACGTTCCAGTACTGCTGGTCGTGCGACACTACCAGCAGGGTCTTATGGCGCGCTTTTAATTCCGGCAACAGCTCGTAATAAAATTTATCCCGGAAGGCTGGGTCCAGGTCAGCGGCCACTTCATCGAAGACATAGATGGGTTTGTCCTCCAGCAAGACAGTAGCCAAGGCCAGGCGTTTTTTCTGGCCGCTGGAAAGTTTGGTATTGGTAAATGCCCCATTTTTATAGGCGGTTTTTTCTTCGGGCAGGTCCAGGTTGCCGAGCAAAGCGTTGACTTCTATCGGATCGATTTCCCGTTCGATACCGTATATCTTGTCGAAAAGATGATAATCGCTGAATACGATCGAGAACAGGTTTTGGTATTGCTGGCGGTTGTGCAGGTTGACCACTCTTCCTTTTTTGCCTTCATCGCCGTCCAGCCGAATCTGCCCCCTATCCGGTTGGTACAAACCGGTAAACAATTTGAGAAAGGTGGATTTGCCGGAGCCATTGCCGCCAGTTACGAAAATAAGTTCCCCCTTGCGGATCGCCAAGTCGGCCGGGCCGACCTGAAATCCTGCTCCGCTACCGTTCTTTTGAGGGTATTGGTAGGACACTCCCTCCAGCTCTATCCGGCTTTCAAAAGGGAGCGCCTGATAGGCTGCCGGGGAATCATTGTCTATTTGCAACTCGCGTTTCTTTTTCAGTTCCTCTTTCAGTTGAGCTTCCAGCTCCATGATGTTGCGGGCGCAATTATTGGCATTGGCCAAAACCGGAACGGAATAAATGATGCCCTCTAAGGGGCCGACCATAAAGAGTAAAGCAGCAACTACTTTGATGACTGCTTCTGAATATTCCGCGTGTAGCTTGGGCAGGCCAAAGAGAATCACGCCCAGGAGCAGGTATATAAAAACCTCCAAAAAAACAAGGGTGATGTTATAGCGTTTGCCGGTCCTGATCCGGTAATTCCGAACCTCGTTGTTCACGCCAGCATAAGCCTCGAAAACGTCTTCATTCTTGCGGCGGTTGATCCTGATCTCATTGAAACCCCGAAGGATATGCCCGAGTTTTTCAAAAAACTCCGTTTCTTTTTGGGACACTTTCTGCCACATGGCCCGGAAGGCTTTGGTGTGCCCCGCATAATAAAACCCGCCCGTAGCCAACCCTGCGGCCACCAGGCCAAAAGACCAGAAAGATACCGTGGCGATGTAAAACAAGGTGAAAACGATCATGATGGCTTGCTGGGCGCCATTGATGATAGAAACAGACGAACCGGACAGCATGGTAGCGTCCTGTGAAATGCGGGCATAAATAGAAGCAGTCCCGTATTTTTCTAACGTGGCCAGTTCTGTCTGCCGCACCATGTTGGCCAGGCGGTTGCGGATCCCGTTTACGATAGACTTTACTATTTCGGCTGACCGATCCAGCACGTAACGCTTGGTATACACAAAGGTGCCGAACCCTAACAGATACAGGATGAGGTACTTCCAGTTCAATTCATTGTTGGCCACGGTTTCGGCTGCAGAATTGATCACCGCAATCAGAATGGCATTGGAAATTCCCGACACGACACTGTAAGCCGCCACCGGATAGGGGGGCTTCGGTATAGTTTCTATTTCCCGTTTTAGCAGTGTAAAGAGTTCCAATTTCTATGTTTAATTTATAACATTTTTGATCCTTAACAACTTGTCGGATAAAACCTCTCTGCCTCGGCAAGGGCGGAACTTGACCCGAACGCAAAAGAGCAGCAATTACCCGAAAAACGGTTTCACCAGTGTTACCAATCTTTGACTTCTTGTTACATGTGGGTATTTTGTATTCATAATTCATTCATTGTTAACTTTACAATATCCTGTGCCGTATGAAAAGCCGTGCTGCAATTTTCAAGTAGAGGTATTTTTTTGCCAAACCGCTGATGCAGCAGTTGTTCCAGAAACACCAGATAGCCCAGAATCTTGAAGTCCTCATGCAGTGCCTCCAGGGGCAATTCCCAGGAAAACTGCTCGGCCTGGATATGGAAGTGTTGGATCAATATGGTTCGAACCGCAGCGGCGACTTCTGCCTGTGTCATGATCGTAAGTTACTTGCCTTGTAGCGCTGCCCTGCACACTTGTGCTACAGGATGAGCGTACAGGGAGGGTGAGGAATGCCTTACAAACTTAGGGAGAGGGAGGGGAAATGCTTTTCACAGGTGTTGCCGATGTTTGACTGGGTGTTACATTTCATCTTTCTTACCAGCGCTTTAGGGGGTAGGCGGAGTAGAGAAGAGATTTAGCAGCAGTTAGACATCTTAACCTGGGTTCGATATGTAGGCCCCAACTTTCTGCCGGCGCGGTATTCGCTATTCGGAGTTCGGTAGGCCGCCAGAAAGAACGAGCCATTCTGGAAAAAGCATTAGAATCTGCCGAGGCGGAAATGGTCGCTGTCATCGGGAGAAGAAGAGTAGGAAAAACATTTCTGATCAATACCGTTTATGGGACAAATATTGATTTTGAAATAACCGGGATCGAGAATACGCCCCTTCAGCGGCAACTGAAAAACTTTGCCTATTAGACAGATATCAAATCGCACAGTTGTACATGGCCATGGGCGGCATTCCTCATTATTTGAAAGAATCGGTCAGCGAACCACCACCCGCTCCACCGCACGCCCTTCCTCGCTTTCTATCCATACAAAGTACAAGCCCGGGGCTAGTTCATAATGGGCAATGGGAAACCGGTTGTTGCCGGCTTGTACGGCAAGCGTTTGAGCCTGCAATAACTGGCCGGTAGCCGCCATCAGCCTTAACGTGGCGGAGAAGGGCCGGGCCGCTTCGAATTCAAGGGAGAAAGGTTGCCCTATAGTCACCGGATTGGGGATTACCAGAAGATTGGCCGCCGCAGGTATGTTGTTGACAGCCGTGATTCCAGCCGTGCGAAACCGCGAGGCCCCCGTCGCCGGGTTGCAGAAGGAGTGGCTGTTGTACCCACGCACCCGCCAGTAGTAGTTGCGGTCGATCGTGAGGGCTTCCGGCAGAGTGATGGAGTTGGTAGTAATGATGTAATTGCTGGCCAGGGCGCCGGTAAAACTCGGCACCGGGCTGACCTGAACCAGATAGTGGGTAGCATTTTCCAGCGGTTCCCATTCCAGGTAGGCGGCATCATACTGAACGAGTTCGTC
Source organism: Phaeodactylibacter sp. (assembly GCA_020436535.1). GTDB lineage: Bacteria > Bacteroidota > Bacteroidia > Chitinophagales > Saprospiraceae > JACJXW01. The sequence continues at coordinate 12,229 of JAGQXQ010000384.1, read as the reverse complement.
CTGAAGGGGGGCGGTAATGGAAATGGGTGCGGTGCTGACCGAAGCAAGCGGCGTTTGATTGTATAGGTAATCCGCCTTTACCTCGTACAGATTGGCGCGCATGGCGGCAATCTGTTCGGGAGTGAAGCGGGCCTGACAGGCGTCATTGGAATAGCCCATGATCAGGCTGCCATCCGACCGGAATTTGGCGCCGGTGGGGTCGGTCTGCTCCTGAGGGCTTTGGCCGTTGCCATTGCAGTTCCAGCGGCCGGCAATATAATCGGGGCTGGTGTCGCAGAAGCCATCGGCGGCAATGGTGCAGTTGCTGCCATCCACCAGTTCCACCAGAGCGGTGTCGATGATGAGGGTATCGACGATGAGGGTATCTTTGAAATAGGTATAATCATACGTTACCGTAAAGGGAGCGGGGTCGCTGAAATTGTGGGCGATGCTGCCATCGTAGCTAACGCCGCCTTCCCATCCCAGGAAGGGGTGCTGAACCGAGAGGTTATGGCCCACTTCGTGAGCCCAGGTATGGTCGGAAGGGCCTCCGCAGCCCTTGGCTATAGCCACACCGGCGTAGGGCAGGTTGTAGCCACAATTGCCGGCGGGGTCGGAGACAAAATACGTGTTGATGGTATGTTCCACATTGTTGAGGAACATCATTTCCGCGCCTTCCAGAACGTCAGCGTGGTTATTCCATGCGCTGTTGGGCAGGTAACGGATGTCGCCTTCTATAAAGAATTGAATGTTGGATTCTTCATAATCGGAATTCAGCCGGCATAAGGCATCGAGTAGTTGATTTTGGCTGAAATACCCACTTCCGTTATCTTGCCCAACCAGATGAATGGTTAGGGGCACATACAGAATGGTGTCTATACTCCGAAAGTGTAACTGTGGGTTTTGCTGGTACTGCATCAGCCAGGCCGATTTGCCGGGAGGCGCGCCACAGGGGCGAAGATCAGATTTTGCCGGCTGAGCCATGAGCAGTGGAGCGAATCCTAGTATTGCGGCGATAAACATTACAACTCTTCTCATAATGTCAATGATTATAAAAAAGGGTAAGATGAGCGGTTTTTCTCACCTTACCCCTTACTTTTTTCTAAACCTTTGAGGTTTATCAAAACCTCAGAGGTTTTTTATTGGATAACGATCTTCTGAAACTGCCTGCCCTGGGCATGTTCCAAACCGATGACATACAAGCCGGGTTCGAGGTTATCGGTGGGCACCACCAGTTTATTCAGCCCGTAGTGCGCATTGAGCTGGACTCCGTGGATGCGCTGGCCGGCTACGGAATAGAGGTTGAGCTGAAGGTCCAGCGCTACCGGCAGGTCAAATTCCACAGTTAGGGGCGCTCCGGCATCCTGAGGGTTAGGCCGAATGTGGAAATCCGTTGGGGAGACTTCTTCCCGGGTGGAGTTGATAAAATTGCCGGTCTCAAAAGAGAAGGCATTGGAGTATCCGGCGCAGCCGTCGTAGCGGTTATAGGGCCGTACACGCCAGAGCCAGTCCCGGTCAGAGATCAGGTTGGTAACTTCCACCTGATTGTCCGTCGTATTGAAAGTGCGATAGACAATTTCAATACCCAGGTTGGAAAGCAGGCTAAGCTGAACAAAATATCCTTCGGCATTGTCTACCGGTTCCCATTCCAGGGTTATAGCGCTGACATCAGTGATCATCGCCCCTTCCATAGGGGTAATCGGTATCGGGTTGATATTTTCCAGATAAATAGCTGGTGATTGGTCGTACAATAGATTGGCGCGCTGGTTGAGCAGATTGGCCCGCATAGCGTCAGATTGGCCCTCAGAAAAACGGCTGGCGCATTCGTCATTGGAGTAACTCATAATGAGGGTGCCATCCGACCGGAAGGTGACGCCGGCAGGGTCGGTTTGCTGCGAGTTGCTCAATTTATCTTCCCGGCAGGGCCAGCGGTTGCTGATGTAATCTGCCGGTGTGTCACAGAACCCGTCGCCGGCATTCTGGCAGTTCGAACCATCCACCCGTTCCACCGGGCGGCCATTGATAGAAGAAGGTGTTGGATTAAAATCCTGATGGTTGGTGCCTTCCCAGCCGGAGAAGGTGTGGGGCAGAGAGAGATAGTGGCCGATCTCGTGCGCCCAGGTATGGTCGTCGGCAGAGGTGCACCCTTTATTCAGAGCGATGCCCAGAGAATAGAAAGCATAACCACAATTCCCCGCCGGGCTGGCTACAATGTAACAGTTGATGGTGTTGGGAACATTGTACTGTTCCATCATCTCTATACCCTGCCCATAGTCATGGTCGAAATAGCTCGAATTATCGATGTAGTTGAGGCTTCCTTCAATGAAGAATTGTATGTTGGATGCTTCAAAATCTTTATTCAAGGTGCAAAAGGCATCCAAAACCCGTTGTACCGGAAAGTAACCGTTGCCCTCGTCATTGCCCACAATATGAATAGTGAGGGGCACATACAGTAATTCCGGAGAACGGAGGAACGCCGTCGGATTTTCCTGAAAATCCCTCAGCCAGCCAATGATCCCGGGTGGAGTGCCACAGTATTGCTCGACTTCCTGGGCCTGCGCTGTGAAAAGAAAAAAAGAACTTATAAACGAGAAAAGTAGCAGTTTTTTCATAATGATATTGCTTCAAGAATAAACGCCCAATAAAGATAAAGCAATTGGGCGTTTATTCTAATTTCTGATGAGAGAAAATCCCCTTATTGCACCACCAACTTCCGGTAATTAGCGCCCCCATTGGCGTCAATGCGCACCATGTACAACCCTTTGGGTAAACCGGCGGTACTCATACTCATGCGGTTGGCGCCGATGGTAATATTTGAACGTTGGCTGCGCAGAGCCTGGCCGGTGAGGCTGAGCAGGCTAAAGGTAGCAGTGCTGGCCTTTTCGGAAGCAAATTCCAGGATCACTTCCTGATCCTTTTGAACCGGGTTGGGGTAAAGGCGCAGGCCCTCAACTGTTTCCCGGGCAGAAGTGGAAGATACCAGGTCGGTCAGTTCAAAGGAAAACACGTCGGAATAGCCGGTACAGGCATCGTAACGGTTGAAGGGGCGAATGCGCCAGTAGTAGGTTTTGTCGGCGGCCAGTTCATCGGCGCCGATCGATACCGAGTTGGTCGTCACCACATAATTGGCAATCGTGAAGCTAAAGGTTGATAAGCGCGAAATATCGACAAAGTATATCTCGGCTCCGGGAATTGCTTCCCATTGCAGGTCGAAAGCTTCGTAATTTTGTACGCCTGCACCTGCCTCCGGGAAGATCGGATTAAGTTCGGTGGAGGCTATCGGGGCCGGAGGCGTTTGATTGACAATGTGGCCCTGGCGTTCCTGTTCGAGGTTGGCGCGCATCGCGCCGATCTGGCCATCGGTGAAAATGGAGGCGCAGCCGTCATCGCTATACGCCATGATTAAAGTGCCGTCCGACCGGAATTCTATACCGTTAGGGTCTTTCTGTATCTGTCCGCTTTCGCTGTCGGCGTTACAATTCCATCGGAAGTTGAGGTAATCCGGCGAAGTATCACAGAACCCGTCGCCGGCGTAACTGCAGTTGGTGCCGTTGACCCGCTCTACCGCCCGTGTAATATTGGACCAGGTCACAGTATTGGGCGTGGGGCTGTCGTAATTGTAATCAGTAGTTTCCCAACCGTAGAAAGTATGCGGTAAAGACAGAAAGTGGCCCGCCTCATGCGCCCAGGTAAAGTCGCTCGGGCCCAGGCAGCTTTTCCCCAGAGCAACGGCATCTCTGGACGGCTGGTAGTAGCCGCAGGCGCCATTGGGGTCGCCTACGATGTAACAGTTAAAAGTATTGGGGACGTTATAAGTCTCCATCATTTGACGGCCTGCTGCGTTGTCGTGGTCATAGTAATTACTATTGGAAATGTAGCGGATATCTCCTTTGATGTAGAACTGGATAGCAGCCTGTTCAAAGACACTGTTAAGCTGGCAGAAAGCGTCCATCAGGCGGTTCATAGACATAGCCCCTGCGCCGTTATCCTGTGAAACGATATGGAGGGTCATCGGTACATAGATGGTATCCATCATCGTGCGGTTGATCACCTGGGGGTTTTGCTGATACCGCTCCAGCCATTCTGATTTATGTGCCGGGGTGCCGCAAAAACCCAATTGGGCCTCCTGTGCCTGAACGCCAAGGCCCATCAAAAGGGCGAAGGCAAAAAAACTGACAATTCTTTTCATACTAATTTGATTCGTTTGAATGACGAATGCCCAATTCCTCGATCTGCTGACCGGGCCAGGGCATCAGGCGTTAATTTTTTAATTGTAAATAAATAAATCCCTCCATTGTATTATGGTAAGCTACTTTACTCTGTTACGACAATTTTCTGTACGAGCTTGCCCTTTCCAGTGTCTAAATGGACCAGATAAAGGCCAGCTTGAAGGCCGGCGAGGCTCAGTTCAAAGGTAGATTCGCCTGCGGGAAAATCGCGTCGTTCAACAGCCCGTACCTGCTGCCCCATCAAGTTGGTGACAGAAAAGCTTCCGGTAAAACCACTATTGGCATTAAGGCTCACTGTCAAGGTTTGGCTGCTGTTCAATGGGTTGGGCATTACGCTGAAGCGTTCGGCCAACTCATTGGAAGTAGTGTTTACGGCAACACCGGTCTGGAACTTGAAAATACCAGAGCTGGGGGCACAGGTCCGGTATGCTGACATGGGCGTGACGCGCCAATAGTAAGTTTTGTTGGCTTGCAGGCCTTCCACGACTTTACTGCTGCCATAGATGAAATTTTCATACACCACCAGTTGTTCCTGGAAACTATTAACATTCGCTACTTCCAGCAGGTAAAAGTCAGCTCCGGGTGTGTCTTCCCAATCAAAGCTCACAGCATTGTAAAAGCCAAGCTGCTCATCATCGGCGGGGGCCACGAGTGCAGGCGCTTCGTTGTATTCAGTGAGGTTTGGAATGTGGCCGGTGCGGATATAAGCTCGGCTGCCGCTATTGTAATCCTGGATCATCATGGCTTTCTGGTCTTCGGAGAAGAAGTACTCGTCCCGGTCGCAATTCAGAAAGTAACCCATATATAAGCCTTCCGCTACATCGATCACTTCTCCGTTGGGGTCCATGGTTCCGGCGTTGTAATTACAATTGGGCCAGCCCAGCCCGAAGTTGTAATCCGGGGGAGTATCACAGAGGAAGTCGCCGGACACATCGCAGTTGGTGCGGTCGACAAATTCTACCGGAATAAAATTATTGGGAGGAGCTAAGGATGGGCTGGGCGCAGTGGTCAACGTTACCGGATTGCCGTGTTCGGCCTGGTCATAAGGCTCGCTATCCCAGCCGTTGAAAGGGTGTAACAGGCTGAACCAGTGCCCCATTTCGTGGGAAAGTGTAGAACCTCCTTTTCTGATCTCTGCCTTGGACATCACCAGCCAGTCACGGGTAGGGTTAGGATCGTTGTAGCCTAGCACTACCGACGGCCCGGGAGCATTGCCCTGGTTGGCGCTTTCCGGGATGAAAATATTGACAGAGCCATTATCCCGGTTCAATGCCATGATGGAATTGAGTGTATTCTGGTGGTTCGTGAATACGGCTGTATTGAATATGTAATTCAGCTCATCCTTAATATAGAACTGAATACCCACCTCGGCAAAGTCTTCATTGAGGGTGCAAAATTGTTCCATAACCCTGCGCCTGGAGATCACTCCTGAACCATCCGTACGCCCCACCAGATGGAAGGTGACCGGAACGTAGACGGTGTTTCGAAACTGGACCGGGCTTTGTTGGTATGCTTCTTTGTTGGCCAGCAGCCGTTCAGTGATCAGTTTGATAGCCTCTCCTGTGGTGCCACACCAACCCTGGGCTTGAGCTGATGCCTCGGCAAACAGGCCCGTGAAAGCTAAAAGGGTGAGTAAAAGAGATCTAAACATTGTCGAAAATTTTAATTATTATTCTGAAATCGGCGCAGGAGCGTCGCAAAAATAGTAAAAATGCACTCGATAAGCGGGTGATACGTTACTGAATATTTGGTCAGCTGGGTGATAAAGCTTGCCAATAATACTCTGTCGGACAATAGTACCCTGCTTTTTTTAGGGCCATCGTTTTTTTCCAGGCGCAGGCTGGTGAGTGTCCTGATCATTTTAGATTAATCTTAAAATTAGCTAACTTTGCACCGGTTTTCAGAGGGCCTGTTATTGGAGAGAGGTTAGATTAAAACGAGTGTTTCAACAGATAGACAGCATGAACCATCATAAGGTTGAGCAAATATCGGAAAAATTCTGTATTGCTCCCTGCCGATGCAAATAATTGTCTTAAAGACTAAATAACATCAAACGAAAATATCATGAGTAAAGTAACTGTTGTTGGCGCTGGTAATGTAGGCGCCACCTGTGCCAATGTTCTGGCGCACAAAGACCTGGTAAAAGAAGTTGTCCTCCTGGACATTCAAGGCGACCTGGCCCGCGGCAAAGCCCTGGATAGCTGGCAACAAGCCCCCATCGATTATTACAGTACCCACCTGACCGGCACTGAAGATTACAAAAAGACAGCCGACTCCGACATCGTCGTCATTACTGCCGGAGTGCCTCGCAAGCCCGGGATGAGCCGCGATGACCTGATCTCCACCAACGCCAGGATCGTCAATATGGTGACGAAGTCTATCATGGAGCACTCCAAGAATCCGATCATCATTGTGGTATCCAACCCGTTGGATGTGATGACCTATGCGGCCTACAAAGCTTCCGGCCTGGATTCTTCTCGCGTATTCGGGATGGCGGGCATCTTGGATACCGCTCGCTACCGGGCGTTCCTGGCCGAAGCGCTGAAAGTTTCGCCCAAGGATATTCAGGCAGTATTGATGGGCGGACACGGTGACACCATGGTGCCGCTGCCCCGCTATACGACGGTTGCTGGTATCCCGGTCACTGAAATGATCGATGACGCCAAGCTCGACGCCATTGTGGAGCGCACTAAAATGGGCGGAGGCGAACTGGTGAAACTGATGGGCACCTCGGCATGGTATGCTCCCGGCGCCGCGGCTGCTCAAATGGTGGAGGCCATCGTTCGCGATGAAAACCGCATTTTCCCCTGCTGCGTGCGCCTCAATGGGGAATATGGTATGAAGGGCATATTCCTGGGCGTACCGGTAAAACTGGGCTCCAGGGGCATCGAGCAAATGCTGGAACTGAAATTGAACAGTGATGAAATGAATCTGCTGAAAGATTCCGCCGAACACGTCCGGGCAGTGATGGAAGTGTATGATAAGATGGCCGTGTAAGGGCGCCGGTAGCCTGTTGCAGGCTTGACAAGTTTTCCTGCGGGTATTTAACAGGAAACTTGTCAAGCCTTAACGCTGTGTGAAACAATTTTCCATGCAACCTTTCCTGCTTTACTGTTGTTTGACAATTTATGTTTAAGAAATTGTCAGAGAACCAAAATTCGTAGCCATATGGTCGAGGCAAAGAAACTGGGCGAAGAGTTGTTGAACCAAATGGTATTAAATACCGGTGAGACACTTTTTGATTATTCCCTTCGGCAACCGGTGCTTTTGGTCTTTTTGCGCCACTTCGGATGTACTTTCTGCCGGGAAGCCCTGGCTGATATTTCCAAACAACGCGCCAGTATCGAAGAACAAGGCTCCAGGATTATCTTTGTTCATATGACCTCTAACGACATTGCGGAACGGTATTTTAATCGTTATGACCTGGAAGGCGCCGTTCATATAAGCGACCCGGAGTGCAAATTTTATGCAGCCTTCGGGTTGGTAAAGGGCAATTTTACTCAGCTCTTCGGCCTTTCCTCCTGGATCCGGGGTTTCTCCGCCGGCGTAGTGGCCGGCCATGGCGTAGGCCCGCAATTGGGCGACGGCTTTCAGATGCCCGGCGTATTTGCGATACAGGACGGGGAAGTAAAGAACAGCTTCATCCACCGGCTGGCCTCCGACCGCCCGGATTACTTCGACCTGATGAAGTGCTGTGCTATGGAAGAATAATTTTTGTCATTTCCTGGCAAATATAAAGATATACTTTTAGGGTCGCGCTGAACTTTTCTCAGGGCGATCTTATTTTTAGTAGGGAATATGTTTTCCTTTAATTTAAAACAGAGCGCACAGGCATGATCGGTTGGAAATTTTCAGAATTCGTTCCCGGAAAAGGCGAGGGCTCCCTGTTCGACCAGCTGCTGAAGATCTTTCAGGAGTTACTTGTTTATACTTCCGGTGACGTTAGCGAAGCGCTTTCCTGGCTTACCGAACTGGATAAGGAATATAACCTGACCAATGAGGAGTACGGAATGGCTGACTTCATTCAGGACCTTATCGATAAGGGATATATTCAACAGGAGAGTCAGGATAACCCCAACTTCGTGCCTTCTTCCAAAATGGAGATCGCCATCCGGCAAAAAGCACTGGAAGATGTTTTCGGGCAATTGAAAAAATCCCGTCGCGGCAACCACAATACCCGCTTTGGTGGAGGAGGGGATGAGCCTACTTCCGATCAGAGGCCCTACCAGTTTGGGGACCGCCTCGATCAGCTCGCCGTTTCCGACTCTCTGCGCAATGCTCAGATCAACCACGGCATCGATGAATTCCGGCTCACCCAGGAAGACCTGGAAGTGCAGGAAACTTTCTACCAGGCTCAAATGAGCACCGTGCTGATGATCGATATTTCTCACTCCATGATCTTGTATGGGGAAGACCGCATTACACCGGCCAAGAAGGTAGCCATGGCACTGGCTGAACTGATCACGACGCGTTATCCCAAAGATACCCTCGACATTATTGTCTTCGGCAATGACGCCTGGCAGATCGAGATCAAAGACTTGCCCTACCTGCAGGTCGGCCCCTACCATACTAACACCATCGCCGGCCTGGAGCTGTCTATGGACCTGCTGCGCCGCCGCCGCAACCCCAACAAGCAGATCTTTATGATCACGGACGGCAAGCCTACCTGTATGAAAAAAGGCAAGCGTTATTATAAAAACAGCTTCGGCCTGGACCGCAAGATCGTGACCCGCACTCTTACCCTGGCACAGCGTTGCCGGAAGCTCGATATCCCCGTTACTACCTTTATGATCGCCCGGGACCCCTACCTTATGCGTTTCGTCGACCAGTTCACAAAAGCCAATAACGGAAAGGCTTTCTACAGCAGCCTGCAGGGCCTGGGGGAATACATCTTTATGGACTATAAGAACAATAAAGGAAAGCGGCACCGGAAGTAGTTATGCTGGTTCTCGTTTTGGAGCTTCGAGGCACAGGATACGTACCTAATTACCCCCTGATACCCGCCATATTGGGGTTGACGATAAATTGCTCTCGATCCCTGATGAATGCCGTAGGGTTTTCGCCGGTAAAATGTTTGAAATCACGAATAAAATGAGCCTGGTCGGCAAAGCCCGAATCGTAGGCAATGCCCGAAAGGCCCTTCCACTTGCCACTTTCCAGTATCCGGTTTACTTCATTCAGGCGGGCTATTCTCATGTATTGTTTCGGTGTCATCCCTATTTTTTGTTTAAACTCCCGTTCCAGCTGCCGGGGGCTGATCAGGGCGATGCCCGCCAGATCTTCTAGCGTGATCAGGCCCTTTCGCCGGCGGATCACTTCCGCCGCCCGGTTCAGGTAATACAATTCGGGCGAGTTAATTTCCAGTTTTTTTTGTAGAAAGGCTTCACTCAGGGCGATCCGTTCGGATGGGAGGCTGGCTGCTCTGAGCCGGTAGCAATATTCCCTGAAATCACGGCCCGTGAAAGCTTCCAAATCGATAAATCCATCCTTTATTTCCGCAGCTGGCACCCTCAAAACCGATTGCAATCCTTCCGGTTTAAAGCGAATACCGAAGGTATGCACCGGAGCCTTGAAGCGCACTTCGTAGGGCCGGGAAAACAGGCCGATCAGAGTGAAGTCGGCAGAGGGGTGGTAAGCAGTATCCTGAGGCAACTCACAATGGAGGTCGGACAGGTGAATAACCGCCTCCAGGTAACCGTTGGGCAATACCTTCTGAGTCAGCAATTGAGCGTTATCCACATTGAACTGCCCTTCCCAGAATAGCTCCACATAAGGCATGAGGGCCGGAGTGGGTTTGTATTCTTTGAAAATGACACTCATAGCTTTTTGTTTTAAAATACAATAAGCCCGGTTGTGATGTTGCGGTATATGAGTAAGCCTCCGGCTATTATTAGCCAGAGGCTTACTAAGTTATCCGTCAACCCGGATTAGGTTTATCCGGGCATAGCGGCGGTATCCACCCGATTAGAGCCCGTAGGCCACCAGGTTTGGTCAAAAGTGGCGACAATATTGTTAGCGCCTCCAAAGAAGCCCAGGACTTTGGCTTTTCCAGTGCCTATATTTCTGAAATTGTGGGGCTCCATGCGGGGAACCAGGACCAATTGTCCTTTAGACGCTACTGCTTTTTCATTACCAACAGTGGCCTCAATAGATCCTTCAAGAATGAGCAGCAGTTCTTCGGCGCTATCCGTATGTGTTCCCAGTTCTTCCCCTGGGTCGAGTTCTACGTATACGGTGGCGCTGTCTTTGGATCCATGGGCGCCCAGCAATGGAAAAGTGGCTTTACATCTTTGCCCGGGTTTTTCTTTAGCAATGAACTCGGTTAATTCGAGTTTATTCAGATCTGCAGTGATCATAATATATTGTTTTTTAAAGGTTAAAAAATGAGATTAGCTGGTGAATCCTGAGATGGTAACCAACCCTTTCTGAAGATAGGATGTGCCGATGCCCCATACCTGCTTTTCATTGATCCACTGATACTTGGGAGAAGCGGTGGAGAACTGCATTTGGAGGTACAGCTGGGCAGTTCCGTTTGACTTTAGCACCATCGTTCCTTCTTCCTGGAGTGCGATGTTTTGTCCATCGTCTGTCGTGATTGTGGCGAACAGATGAAGCCTGAATTGGCCGTCAGCCCTAACCTCCAGATAATCAATGCCTTTCACTTGCCCGTTAATTTCATCTCCGAAGAGTTTGCCTTCGAAGGCAATGTCAAAACGGGCGCCCTGTGGCGGAAGGGAGGCCTTACCGCCGGTAAGGCTTTCCCAGCTTACTCCATATTCGGTAATCCCGGCCAGGTAAACTTCTTCATCGAACAGGTGCTGTACAGCCATGTCCAGTCCTGTTTTTACAGATTGCGTTTTCATTTTGTCATTTTTTGTTGATTAATAATGGTACAAAGGTAGGGGAGGGGCGATCTGGAATATTGAATAAAAACGACATTCCAAATTTTAACTTCCGCCATAGACTATGTCTCTCCCTCTTCCCGTTCCTAAAGGATCAGATTCTCACGTTATAAACCGCAGTCTTTTAATGAAAAAAGTAATGTTCTTTTTGGCTATGTTCCTTTGCGGCCTTTCTCAGTCATACGCTCAGGATGGCGCTACTGTATTCTCCGAAGAAAACCATGCATACCTAAAGGAAATGGAAGACACCCTGGCCTTACTGGCCTACGCTGTGATCAATGATTCGCTGCCGGAGCACCGCTTTGGAGCCTGCCGGGAGATGATCCCCAAGTTGGTCAATGCCCTGAAGGTGAAAAACTCTTTCCAATATCCCTTTGAGCGCCTCCAATCGGTTTCTATTCAATATCCACAGGATAGCAGTTTCCGGATCTTTACCTGGCAGCTGTATGTCGATAAGGACGACTACCGCTACTACGGAGCCATACAGATGAACAGCCCGGAATTGAAACTCTATCCCCTGATCGATCGCTCCTTCAAAATCGAAGATGAAGAACACGCAGCGCTTACTCCGGAAGAATGGTACGGTAGCGTTTACTACCGGCTGATGGAGGTAGAGGGCCCTCAGGGTAAGTATTACCTCCTTTTTGGTTTCGACGGCTACAGTTTTTTCCGCAAACGCAAGCTGATCGACGTACTCTCCTTTCAGGATGGGCAGCCGGTTTTCGGGGCGCCGGTTTTTGTATATGAGGGCAATCAGCTGAAGCATCGGGTGGTCCGGGAGTATTCAGCTGAAGTGAGTACCCGCTGTAACTACGACGACCTGCTCGAACTTATTATTTTTGACCACTTCATAGAACAGAATGGCCCTTACGGTGAAGGGCCGGTCAATTATCCCGATGGCAGCTACGAAGCCTTCCGGCTGGAAGGCGGCCTGTGGTGGCACGTAGATAAAGTCTTCGACCAGATTTCTGATGAGGCCCCACGGCCTGCTCCCATTCTCGATAACCGGACGAAGGATATCTTTGGGAAGCAGTAGTCGTGCCGCGATCATCTTGATCGCAAGGCTAGTGTTCATTATTGCCGCGATCATCTTGCCTCGCCCGTCTGTAACCTTGGCGG
>JAGQXQ010000383.1:204-8760 GCA_020436535.1 Phaeodactylibacter sp. | reverse complement strand
TGCTGGCTGATGCGGAAGCGGACGAAGCCATGGGAGGCCGGTTCATTGACCGTACTGTCCGGCAGTTGGATGGGGCTGAAGATGAAAGTCAGCAGATCTGGTTCTTTTATTTCTACTGTATAAGGATGGCTGCTGGCGCCCGCCCGGAAAGTTGTCAGGTCGAGATGGTGGGAGATCCGGTCTTCGATCACCACCCGAAAGGCGGTATCCGTACCGGTGTTCTGAAAACGAACATGGTACTCGATATCCGTATTCGGTTCGATCAGGCGGCCTGGGCCGAAGCCCTGTGGATAGCCCTGTTTGTCATTTGGGTCGAACGAGCCAATATTGGGCTGGCAATCGATCGAGACAAAGGGGTCTCCATCGTTTTCTTCAAACTGGGAGATAAAGCCGGGAGGGGAATAGCCGCCACAATCCACTACGCTGGCGCTGGGTTTGGAGTTGCCCGGATGGCCAGGGGCTTGCTCCGCCTCCAGGCGATAGGCGGATCCATTGGCCGGCAGTAATACCTGGGCCGCTTCGCCTGCATTTAGTTGAAACGGGGACTGCATCATGATGATGTCATCCTCGATAACAAAATAATCCAGAGGCATCGGCATGTCACCGCTGCCCACGTTTTGTATCCGGAAACGAACACTATCCTGCTCGCAGCTCCCCGTCACCTCAATGCTGGCGCCCGACCACAGCGGATCGGGGGGCAGGCAGAAAGAATCCGGGTAAATGTGAGCGGTGGAACAATGGGTTTGGCCCAGGATGGAAGAATCGCAATCTAAGTACACCTGTACCTCAAAGGCGCCGCATGCCCCCACCCCGATATCCCCCAAAGGGAAGGTATAGGTTTGCCCGGACACCGTGCTCCAGGGGATACCGCTGTTTAATACTTGTATGAAAGAATCGAATTCAACCTCCACGTATGCATCTTCCGCCGTCGTTGTTCCCCAATTACAATAACGGACAAAATAGGTGTTCTCGAAACAACGCCTCAGGAAGGGCGCGGAGAGGCTGACTTCCAGCAAGGGGCAGTCCACTTCCGCCCGGACGGGAAAGTCCAGCTCCAGGGTATCGTATCCGTTTGTAAAAACGATGGGGACTTCTCCCTGGCAGGATTCCCAGTAGGCGTTGCCCAACACCCTGGCCGTATAGGCGCCCGTATCCAGAGGGATTTCAAAAAACCCGGCCGGCCCGGTGAGGCCCAGGGTAGACGATGCCCCTTCCAATTCTACGATCCAGCCGCTCAGCCCCAGGGTGTCATTCCCGGGCTGGCAATCGCCCTGCTCATCCCATACCACCTGCCCGCGCAGCAGGTTGCTGCTGAAGTTACCCAGGCTATCAGTACGGGCCAACAGGACATAGCCCGTGGTGTCTCCACTCTGGCTGGCGTCAAAGAAGGCAAGGCTGGAAGCAGAGAGGAGCAACTCGTCTCCGATGGCTCGTACGGAACTGCCGTGAAGATTACCCCAGGCCAGCGGAGGAGCCGGCAAGGACAATCCGTGGCTGAACTGGTGGGTGCGCTTCAGTTGCCCGTCCGTACCGATGATGTGCAGCACGGCGATGGGCCGGCGGCGCAGAGGGTCGTATCGCTGGCCAATGGCCGCATAACTGCCGTTGGCCAATTCGGTGAGCCGGCTGCTGGCTGCACCGAGATTGAGAGAGAAATCGCCCAGATAAGTATTTGACCACAGCATCTGCCCGGCCGGCCCAATCTTGGTGAGACGCATGGATTCCGGAAAAGCAGCATTGGAATTGACCAGGTAATTGCCATCGGAGGTAGGGAGAAGTTCCAGGCCCGCAGTATTAGCTTCCAGGTGGTAGGTTCTTTCCCATTGAGGCTGGCCGCCGGCCCCGATCTTCGCTACAAAGAGATCGGCCAGTTGCTGTCCCATCGGATCGGTAAAAACGCGATTGGCGCCGGTGATCAGATAGCCATCCGGCAGGGACAGGGCGCTGCTCAGTTTGCGGTAGGGAAGGCTGTCTAACAGAACAGGCGTTTGATTGATCAGCCCGGAAGCCCCTACTTCCAGTATCTGGGCCGAATCATTGCCGATTGGCAGGTCGATATATAGAAAAGTTCCCGCCGATGTAACCGTTGCCACCGGGTGAGAAAGATTTACGCCCATATTAAGCGACTGCCAGCCCTGCGCAATGCCGGCTGCATCCGTTTGTAAAATCCGCAGGCCGGAGAAGCTGGCGTCCATACCCAGCAGCAAAAATCCACCGCCAGCTTGTTCGAGGAGGTTGACAAAAACGATGCGGCCCCCGGGATGTTCGTACTGCCTCCTCCACTGCACACGCCCCAGGCTGTCGGTTTTGATCAGCATGAAACCATCGAAACTGGTGAGGGTTCCTTTCCAGTTTCCACCCAGAGCGTATCCCCCATCCACCGTAGGGATAGCCACCGTTGGCGCCATGCTTACATTGCCCGTCTCCAGCACCCTTTTCCAGCCTTGCCCAAAGGCCATCAATGGAAAAAAAGAAATCAACATCCATAAACTCAAGGCATAGATCCAGCACTTTTTCATCAGTTGTCCTTTTGTATTAACGCTTCGCATCAGGAAGTGAAATGTCGTAACTATTTCGGTGTTATGGCTCTGTACTTTGTCAATTAAGTTTTGGAACCTAATTGAAGGCCTTGCTCGTGGTTCGATCATCCTGCCGCCGCAGGTAGTAGCCTGCTATGGCAGGCGGAGGCCTGATCGAACGCACCGTTAGGCGCAAAACCATCGAGCAGGCTGGCGTGCGATCAAGATGATCGCCGTACGAGTATGCGCCAGGCGCAATATTTATCCGGCTGTACAGACGGACACCATAAAACCGAAAGTCCTAACTCCAAAGTGCCATTATTCAGGAGTCATTGCAAAAACAATTTACCAGATTTGTAAAAATGAATATTCATTTATATAGATTTATGATGACATTTTATAGTGCTTTTCATTATAATTTGTAAATACATATTTAAATAAATATAAATCGTGAAAAACAGCCGTTTATGGGCCCTTTTCCATACCCTCGACAAAAAGGAGGTGCGGGAGTGCGAAAAATTTATCCGCTCGCCCTTTTACAACCACCGGGAGGATGTTGTAGAATTGTACCAGCTTTTGGAGCAATACAATTCGCTGTTCGGGGTGGCGCCTTCCAAAGCGGAAGCCTTTGCCCGCCTGTTCCCGGAGGAGCCTTATGACGACCACCGGCTGCGGATGGCCATGAGCCTGCTCAACCGCCTGCTGGAGCTATATCTGGTGCAGCAAAAGATCTTTGAAGACGAGCTGTTTGTCCAGGCCCGGCTGGCGGAAGTATTCCGACAGCGAAACCTGAATAAGCGGTTCCGGCAGCACATCCGGAAGAGCCGGAAGCAGATAGCCGCTCACCCTTACCAGGATGCCGATCTTCACCACCACACCCACTCGCTGGAATACGAAGCTTACCTGTATGCCTCCGCCCGCAAGCGTACCGAACCACACAACCTGCAGGCTATCACCGACCATCTGGACATCGCCTACCTGGCCCGAAAACTGCGCCAAAGCTGCCTGGCTCTGGCGCATCAGGCGGTCTATCGCACTCAATACGAACAAGGGTTGTTGCCTAAGCTCCTGGAATCAGCCGCGCAACCGCCCTACAATTCTATTCCCGCCGTCGCTGTTTACTACCACTGTTATCAGGCGTTGAGCCACCCAGCGGAGGCCGGGCATTTCAAGCAGTTTAAAGCGCATATCTTTTTGTACGGGCATTTGTTCCCGCCTACGGAAGCCCGGGGGTTGTACCTGCTGGCCATCAATTACTGCGCCCGGCGCATCAACGAAGGGCAAGCGGACTTCAGCCGGGAAACCCTCGGCCTTTACAAAAAAGGGCTGGAAAACAAGCTGCTGTTCCAGGACGGCCGGCTCTCCCGTTTTACCTATCGCAATATCGTTACGACGGCCATCATGCAGGGAGAATACAGTTGGGCTGAACAGTTCATTCACCACTACCGAGGCTACCTGCCGCCGGAACAGCAGGAAGCCGCCTTCAGCCTGGCCCTGGCCCGGTTGGAGTACGAGCGCCAAAACTACGGCGCTACCCTGGCCCTGTTGCAAAAAACGGATTTTAAAGACCTGCTGCTCAACCTGGCGGCCAAAACGGTGCTACTAAAAACATTCTACCAACTGCAGGAGTTCGAATCACTCCACTCCCACCTGGCGGCCATGCGCACCTATATTAACCGGAAAAAGATCATCGGATATCATCGGGAAAATTACCTCAACCTGATCAACAGCGTGCAGAAGCTGCTCCGGCTGAATCCCTACGAACGAGAGGGCTACCAGAAGCTGCGGGAAGAGGTGCAGCAACTGGAGCCGATTGCCGAGAAGAAGTGGTTGTTGGAACAGATTCTACGATAGAAAAAATAAAAAGCTACGGGAATTATTACCTTTAAGCCCAACCAAAGTCTACAATATTGTGATCCGAAACCTCTGGAAAAACACCTGGGCCCGGCGGGCGCTGGTAGTACTGGTGGGCCTGCTCATCTGGTTCACCCCTGTCCCCTGGGGGCTGCAGCCCGAAGCCTGGCAGCTGTTCACCATTTTCATCACGGCCATCCTGGCGGTGCTGCTCGACGCGCTGAGCATCTTCACGGCTTCCCTGCTGGCCATGGTGCTGGCGGTGCTGGCGGGAGTGATGACAACGGAAAAGGCCTTCTCCGGTTTCTCGGAAGATTTTATGCTGCTGATCCTCTCCGCCTTCCTCGTTTCCAAAGGAGTAGTGGAATCGGGGCTGGGCAAGCGCATTGCTTTTGTTCTGATCCGCCGCTTTGGTTATTCCACCCTCAACCTGGGTTACTGTATTGTGGCCACCGATGCACTGCTTGGGCCCGCCATTCCCAGCAATACCGCCCGGTCGGGCGTGCTTTACCCCATTGTGCTGGCGCTATGCCTGGACACCGGCTCCAATCCGGACGACGGGACCCACCAACGTTCCGGTAGCTACCTGATGATGGTAAGCATCGCCAGTCTGACGGTTTCTTCCGCGTTGTGGCTCACCGCCATGGCTGCCAACCCCATTGCCGCCGGAATGGGGGCGCAGTATGGGGTGCAGATGGATTTTATGCACTGGCTGCTGGTGAGTTCTCTGCCCTCTCTTCTGGCTATGGTAGCCTTGCCTTACATTCTCTACCGGCTGTCCCCTCCGGAAGCCACAGCCACTCCGGAGGCCCCTCTGGCTGCTCAAAAGGCACTGAAAGAGATGGGGCCGCTGAGCAACAAGGAAAAGATCATGGCGGCCACCTTCGTGGGCATGGTCGCACTATGGGGGGTGGCCGGCCTGTTGCACATTAGCATGGCCATCGTCGCTTTCCTGGGGCTGGCAGTGATGCTGCTTTTTAACATTATCAGCATCGCAAGCCTGCGCCGGGACGGCGGCGACGCCCTGGAGACCTTCATCTGGTTTGCCATCATGTACGTGATGAGCAGCGCCCTGAACGAGCTGGGCTTCATGTCTACGCTCGGCAAGCAGATCGCCGGGCAGATGCAGGGGCTGAGCTGGCCACAAGCTTACGTGCTGCTCATCCTGATCTATGTGCTGATCCACTACCTCTTCGTCAGTCAGACCGCCCAGTTGCTGGCCCTGTTCGGCGTTTTCCTGGAAGTGGGCGTCAACGCTCAGGTCCCGGTGGCCCTGATGGCTTATATGCTGGCCTTCGCCACCAACTACTTTGCCGCCATGACGCCTCAGGCTTCCAGCGCCAATGTGATGTTTGCTGGTAGTGGGTATCTCACGCAGCAGGAGATGTATCGGAATGGGGCGATTATTACAGTGGCCAATTTTGTCATTTATATGATTTGTACGCCATGGGTGTTGTGGATGGGAGGGTGAGGAGGGGGCAGATTCCTGACTGGATCAGGGAGGGGGAGAGATCGTTATTCGAATTGAGAATAAATGGAAAGGATTTTTTCTCGATCTCGCCAACCAATAACTTGATACTGATTGAAAAGTAGCTCATTGTTTTGAAAAAACTTCAGCTTAAATACAGAACCCCTGACGAAAGCTTTATCCTTGATAATTTTGATCTGATCATTCGGAATCACATAGGAATGTAATTTATCGTAATTGTAAACCTCGATTTTGACTTGTGTCGCCCTAAAATCCTTGATATTATAAGTGTGGAGTTCCATGACCGTGATGGTGGAGAGCGCTATATTTTCGTGGCCGATTTGATTGATCTCCTCAATGGTTTGCGCGTTCCCATTGAATGCGTGAATGAAAATATTGGTGTCACAAAGGATCATGGCCTAACTCCAGTTACGAGTCCAGGATTTGCTTCTCATTTCATCGATATCCCTGGGGTTATCTTTCCATATTCCGAATAGCTCTCGGGGGTCATTGATGGAGCAACTTCAGCAAAACCTCAATCTCTTGTATGCTAGTCGTTTCTATAGTAATCCTCATAAAAGAAGTTTATTGTCTTTAGGCTAAGGCCAAAATACGATTTTTAGTTCAATAATGTTAGGAGCAAAATGAATGCCCCTGTCGGCAATACTTTCTATACAGGGCAGCATGCCTTCGCAAGGCTTCGGCAGCCAGAGAGAGCCCTAAACTTTGAATGGCGTATGCGACGATACAGCCTGTGCCGCCTATGCGGTATCGTAACGAGCGCAAGGTAGAGGTAGAGTCCAGCTGGGTTCATGCCAAACGGACAACATTATCTTTCGAACCAGTAACTTGGATAACCCCGACAGCGACAGCGAGTGGCTTATTTGACTACATATTGAAATTCAAATGGAGTTACTCCTCCTATCAAATTTGGAGGTAAGATTTCATAAAATGTTCCTTTTACATGATGCTCTCCAATACTTTTCGAGATATTTGAGTAATGAAGAACAGTAGAGTTATTGAATACAGTGTCATTCATCGTTATACTATTTGAAACATCATTAATAACTACCATGGCATAACATGTGTCGTATTCAGAGTACTCCAACTGTAAAACAACATCAAATGAATCCATGAAAGATACTGGTTCAATTTTGTTAGTTGGTTGCCCATTAAATTCGATTGTAACCGGAAGCTTAGAAGCCACTAAATTTCCTTCAACATCCCAAACTTTATGGTAACTTGCCATGCTATCCCCCTTGAAGAAATATAAATACTCATTTATTTGCCCATTTGGAAAGAATTTTTTGGCCACTCCAACGGGCATCGCATTTTCAAACATCATCTCAGATTTGATATTCCCATTTGGGTAATAAGCCTTTTCCTGGCCATTTAAAATATCATTGACATAGTTTCTAGTCAAGAAAAGAATACCATTTTTGTTATAGCAGGAAGTTATACCTTCTTTTTCACCATCGATTTCTCTACAAGCACAATTATACTTAACTCCCTCAAAAAGGAGGACACAATTAGACGATGAATTTGTGCCATTCCTCTTACATGTAAATAGAAATAGCAGTAATAAAAAATAAAAAAACATTTTCATTGAGTTTCCTTTTATCTGCGTCTTTTAAAAACTTGATGATTGGGAAGGGGCAACAATTCTTTCTCCTTAAATCACTCAGTTTTAATCCTGAAATTAGCCTATTCTGCTTTGGTCATTTTTACTGGAACAAGCCTAAAAAGTATGCCATTTCGCCTTACATTAATCCATTTAGAGGTATCCGTCCCCATTCCGTCATTGTAAGCCCCAATAGTTGAACCTAATCCACTGAAATATGAAAACCAAAAAGAGCGGCCACTACTTACTCCAAACGGAATTGTTAGTTCAGTTCCATCAATAATTCCATCAGAACTTCCGATTGGGTCAATTAATCTAACCGGGTTGCCATGAACATAATTAAAAGCGCTCCAAGAAGGAGTTTGCTCTGCTAATAAATCCACGCTCGTCCACCTCCCAATCGCCCCATCATACCACCTCGCCCCATAATCCATCAGCTTTATGTCGTAGTCTTCGCTAAACTCCTTCCCATTATACAGATACCTATTCTCCGGCGCCACCGTAGCGTACCATGGACCATCATGGTTCATCCCGAAGGGGCAGTTGGGAAGCGGGGAGAGGTTGCCTGGGGCAAGCCTCGGTGGAATACAGCATGCTTTATAGTAATGATTCCGCGGGGCAGGCTCCCGGTGGAACACCCTATGCCGCCTCGTCCAAATGAATAGGCAGGTTAAACTCCTCCAATAATTCAAGCAACTGTTTGGTATAGTCTTTCTTCAAGTGCGCGTATTGCTTGACAAGGAGCGTATTGTCGATCGACCGGCTGCTCTCCAGGTCCTGGTTGACCCCTTCGATCAATTCCAGCAGCCTGGCAATCGCATTGACTTTAGCCTTATGTTTATTATCGGAGGCGTTCGTCATTCTGGTTTAAATTTAATCTTTAAAAAGCCTTTCCGGAAAATCCTGTCGGCATTATCTGCTTTCGTCCATGAAAACCGGTTGAGCCACTGGCTTTCAAACTTCTTTGTAACAGAAAAATGTTCGTGGCCATCCGGAAACACAGGAACAATATAAGCATCTATCCCTTGTGGTTCAAGGGAAAAGCTTAGAAAACCGTCAAGCAGCTTTTCTTTTGCGTGGAATACCCGGTAGTC
>JAGQXQ010000383.1:0-152 GCA_020436535.1 Phaeodactylibacter sp. | reverse complement strand
CTCCCATTCACCCATTGTTCAAAATAGGGAAATACCTTTTCTTTGAACCCTTCAATGTACTGGAGGTAGTTTTCAAATAATACAAACCTGGAGCCGTTTTCGTTGAAGCCATCTACGAAGTATTCTTTTAACGTCTCCACAGTAGCCTCCAA
>JAGQXQ010000382.1:13124-19891 GCA_020436535.1 Phaeodactylibacter sp. | reverse complement strand
CTCATCACTCACAACTCATCACTCATGTCCTACATCCTCGCCATAGACCAAGGCACCAGCAGCACCAAAACGATCATCTTCGATGCTCAGGGCAAGGCCAGATTTAAAGCAACCGAGCCGCTCAAAACCCATTATTTGGAGGGTAACAGAGTGGAGCAGGAACCGGAAGCGATTTATCAAAATGTATTGGCTTCCGTCAAAAAATGTCTCGCCGGTTTCCAGTCAAGTGGTGGAGATATAAGCCAGATCAACGCATGCGGCATCTCGAATCAGCGAGAGACCTTTGTGCTTTGGGACAAAACAGGCAGGCCGCTTTACAATGCAGTGGTTTGGCAATGCAAACGGTCGGTTGAAGTCTGCGACAGGCTCAAAAGCGAAGGACTGGAATCCAAAATCAATCAAAAGACAGGGTTAATTATCGATCCTTATTTCTCCGGCACGAAGGTGATCTGGCTTTACGAGAACGAACCCAAAATCAAAGAAGCCATTGATCAGGGGGAAGCTTATTTTGGAAACGTCGATTCCTGGCTGCTTTATAAAATGACGGGAGGAAAGTCTTACCGGACTGACTACACCAACGCCTCGCGAACCCTGTTTTTCAACTTGAAAGACTTGCAATGGGACCGGGAATTGCTGGCTGATTTTGGCCTGTCCAACCTGAACCTGCCTGAACTGAAACCGTCATCTTATCACTTTGGTGAAACCAATTTGGAAGGTTTACTCGATCATCAAATCAGTATCTCCGCCCTGATCGGAGATTCGCATGCTGCGGCATTTGGCGAAGGCTGTTTCGAACCGGGCAATGCCAAAGCAACGCTGGGCACCGGCAGTTCCATTTTGATGAATATCGGCAGCGAACCCAAAGCCTCTCAAAATGGCATGGTAACAACCATCTGCTGGAGCACAGCGGATCGGGTTGATTATGCCCTGGAAGGAATCATTGTTTCGGCAGGCGCCACCATTGAGTGGGTTAAAAACCAACTGGGCTTGTTTGAAAATACCCGCGATTTGGAGAAAATATGCCTTTCGCTGGAGGACAACGGAGGGGTGTATATCGTACCAGCATTTAGTGGACTGGGCGCTCCGCATTGGGACATGAACCGGAAAGCAAGCATAGAAGGATTGTCCTTTGATAGCACCAAAAACCATGTCATCCGTGCGGCTGTAGAGTCCGTTCCCTACCAAATCAAGGACGTGATTGTCGCCATGGAAGCCGACTCCGGTACGCCACTCACCGAGCTTAAAATAGATGGGGGTATTACCTCCAATAAGTTTGTCGTTCAGTTCCTGACTGACCTGCTGGAGCGAAAAGTGACCAACATAGAAATTGCGGATGTTTCTGCCCTGGGAGCGGGTTATCTTGCCGGCCTCAATGTTGGCGTTTACCAGAGCATCGATCAGCTCAAAACCTTCCATCAGGATTCTACGAGTACCCTGGCTGGAGCGGATGCGGAGAAAGTGAAGGGCTATTATGAAGGGTGGAAGAGGGTGATTCGGTAGTTAGGGTAAGTGATTACAAAATTAGAAACTATTTAGCTGGCTTCCGTATTCTCGCCACTAAAACACGAAAACCTTAGAGGCAAAAGCATCAGGGATCCACCTAAACAGTTACCATAATTCAATAAATAATAATGAAATTCAATTGGGCATTTTGTTTATTGTTGTTTGTGACAACTTGTCTTGCATCGAATGCTTCACAAAAAGGAACACTGACTCCGTCTAACCTCCGTTGCGAATATCTCTCTAACCCAATGGGGATAGACATCCCTTCCCCTCGCCTATCGTGGGAATTGGAAGGGAATGGCCGAAATCTCAAGCAATCGGCCTATCAGATTTTGGTTGCATCCTCCTCTGATTTGCTCGATTCAGCTAAAGGTGATTTATGGGATAGTCAAAAAGTATTATCCGATGAAACTGCCCATATTCGTTATGCAGGCCATCAATTGAAATCTGCCCAGCAGGTTTTTTGGAAAGTGCGGGCCTGGGATCAGAACGGTAAAGTTTCGGCTTGGAGTACGCCTGCAACCTGGACGATGGGATTGCATCGTGAGGAAGAATGGGGTGGAAAGTGGATCGGATTGGAAGGAGAGATTGAACCGGAATACCTGCGGGGCGCCAACTGGATTGTTTTTCCCAGTGATTATACCACTCCGCCAACTCAACCTGTGGAGCGTTTTTACAGGCGCATTGTAGACATCCCTGCCGGCAAAGAAGTGAAGCGTGCCAGCCTTTTATATACCGGCGATTATTCTTGTAACGGTGGAATGAATGGCGCTAAATTCGGCACGCGTAACAACCATCGTCGAATTAAGAATCCCTCCATTGCTTTCCGGTTAGTAGAAGGCGAGAATGTGATTACATTAACCGGCACCACTCCTGGAAAAACAGTTGCTTCCGGCGGTGTTGTAGCTGTAGTAGAAATCACTTTTATGGACGGTGATAAAATAAGAATACCTACCGATGAAAAATGGAAAGTTTCTGACGTGGAAGTGGATGGCTGGGACAAGCCCGGTTTTGACGATTCTGCCTGGCAATCGGCCCTAAACCTCGGCCCTGTCGGCCGGGCGCCATGGGGCGAAGTACAAATAGCAGAAGATCGCCGTTTGCCCGCCCGCTATCTACGCAAGGAATTTGCAGCGAAACCAAAGATAAAACGAGCCACTGTTTTTTATGCAGGCTTAGGTTGGTCAGAGCTCTACATTAACGGTGAAAAAATAGGGAATGAAGTGCTCTCTCCCGGGCTTTCAGAATACCCGAAGCGCATTTTTTATGTCACGGCTGATGTCACCAATCAACTGCGCTCTGGAAAAAATGCGATGGGCGCAATCCTCGGAAACGGGCGTTTTTATGCTCCCCGAAGCGAAACTTATGCTTCCATGCCAACTTTAGGTTTCCCGAAACTTAGGCTTCACCTGCGTATTGAATACGATGACAATACCGTAGATGAAGTAGTAAGTGATGAAAGTTGGAAACTGACGGACAACGGGCCAATCATCGCCAATAACGATTACGATGGCGAAGAATACGATGCCCGTAAAGAGCTGGGCAACTGGTCGAATATTGGCTACGACGATGCTGATTGGCAACAAGCCGAAGCAGCGTTGGCGCCCGAAGGGAAACTTCAAGCCCAGAGAATAGAGCCCATTCGTATTACTGAAACGCTTAAACCTGTTGCAATAACAGAACCTGACCCCGGAAGATTTATCTTCGATCTGGGTCAAAATATAGTGGGCTGGTGCCGTTTAAAAGTTTCGGGGCAGGCCGGTACCATTGTCTCTTTGCGACATGCCGAGACGTTGCTTCCCGATGGAACACTATCGCTCGCCAATATGCGTGCTGCGGAAGTCACGGACGTATATACCCTGAAAGGACAGGGTATAGAAGTATGGGAACCCCGCTTTACGACCCACGGCTTTCGTTATGTCGAAGTTCGGGGCTACCCTGGCAAACCAGATATAGAAGCAATCGAAGGCAGGATGGTAAACGACGACATGCGGGCCACAGGCACATTTACGTCTTCCAACTCATTACTAAACCAGATTTATAAAAATGCTACGTGGGGCGTGCGCGGCAATTACAAATCGATTCCGATGGATTGCCCACAACGCGATGAACGGCAAGGTTGGTTGGGCGACCGAACCGAAGTGATGCGCGGTGAAGCTTATCTATTTGATGTAGCCGCATTCTATGGGAAATGGTTACAAGACATCCGCGATGTTCAGCAGGAGAATGGGAGCATTCCCAATATAGCTCCGAATTATTGGTCAGGCAACGGAGACAACGTTACCTGGCCAAGCGCGAGCATTATCATTCCCAACGCCCTGTTTGAACAGTATGCTGACCAGGAAGTTATCGCCCGCAATTATGAGAGTTCTAAGCGGTGGATGACGCTCATGAGTACTTATATTCAAAATGGAATTACCGAGTGTGACAAATATGGAGATTGGTGTGTACCGCCAGAGGATTCAAAATTGATCCACACCAATGATCCCAGCCGGATAACAGGTAAAGCGGTGTTGGCTACTACATTCTTATATCACGATGCCAGGCTGATGGAAAAATATGCGGCTTTACTCGGCCATAAAGAAGATGCAAGTCTATATGCAACGTTTGCAGATACCCTTAAAAACGCCTTCAACCGAGATTATTATAACACCGAATTGGGCCAATACGATAATGGAACTCAGACTTCCTATATTTTACCACTCGCCTTCGGTATGGTTCCAGAAGGTCAGCGTACCCGAGTTTTCAATAATTTGGTAAAAAACATTGTTGAAAAATCAAACAGCCATGTCAGCACAGGGCTTGTGGGCGGGCAGTATCTATATCGCGTTCTTTCTGATAACGGCAGGGCCGATTTAGCCTATACCATTGCCACGCAACCTGATTACCCGGGATTTGGATATATGGTTTCTCAGGGAGCAACCACCATTTGGGAGCTGTGGAATGGCGACACAGCCGACCCTGCCATGAACTCCGGCAACCACGTCATGCTTATTGGAGATTTTGTAACCTGGTTGTTTGGTTATCTGGCCGGCATCATGCCCGATGCCGGCCAGCCCGGATTTAAGCATATTATCATGAAACCACACATCGCAGGTGATTTGAATCACGTGAAGGCCTCCTATCATTCCTTACGTGGTGAAATTTTAAGCGAGTGGCATAATAACACGAACCAATTTGAATGGAATATTACGATTCCACCTAACACTTCTGCTACTATTTACCTTCCAACTACGAATCCTGTTTTGATTACAGAAAATGGCAAACCGCTATCTGAAGTAGATGAAGTAAAGTATAAAGGCAATGAAGCTAATTACATAGCCTATTCAATAAACAGCGGATCGTATCAATTCAGGATTCACAAATAAAATTCACATGACAAACTTCGTTTTTTCATTAGATTTAAACCGGTTAGGAAAACTCCTGAACCAGTACAAATCGGCGTTATTTTTTCTTCTAATTGTACTCTTCAGTACAATCCTAACCGCCCAGGAAGACGCTCCGGGCCGAATTCCTGAATATCCTATCCCTTACGAATACCCGACGGTGGATGGTATCAAAGACGTTCTAAACCGTGTGCGTGGCTATTACGAAGCCACCAGCCCACAAAAAATAATCGATGCCGAAACAGGCAAAGAGATAACGGACTTTTCGAAATTAAATAAGCATGCCCGGGTTTCAGATGGCTTTTCCAGCGAATGGTCCTACACCCATGGCGTGGTGCTCTCCGCCTTCGATTACATTGACGATGTGACCGGCGACCCCAAGTTTTTTGCCAACAACACCAGGTTCTACGATTTTGTGATCAAGCACTTGCCCTATTTTCGCAAAAATGCGGAGCAATTTGGCACCCCTTCAGGCGGTTGGCGGGGGCTTGTCGATATGCACGCGCTCGATGATTGCGGCTCCATCGGCGCGGCGATGATCAAAACGTATTTAAAAGATAAAAATGACGACTATCTCGAGCTGATCAACATCACGGCAGATTACATTTCCAACCAGCAATTCCGCCTGGAAGACGGCACCCTGGCCCGCCACCGTCCACAGTACCAATCCTTATGGGCCGACGATATATACATGAGCGTGCCGTTTCTCGCCAATATGGGGGTACTCACCGGAGATCATAAATATTTCGATGATGCTGTTAAACAGATTTTGCAAATGGCCGATCGGCTCTATATTCCCGAGAAAGAACTGTTCGATCACGGCTGGAATGTGACATCGGGTGATTATGACCCGCGCTTTTACTGGGGCCGCGCCAACGGTTGGAC
Organism: Phaeodactylibacter sp.; assembly: GCA_020436535.1. Taxonomy (GTDB): domain Bacteria; phylum Bacteroidota; class Bacteroidia; order Chitinophagales; family Saprospiraceae; genus JACJXW01. The sequence continues at coordinate 14,117 of JAGQXQ010000382.1, read as the reverse complement.
GCTGATGGCGATGGCGGAATTGCTCAGCGTATTGCCGGAAGATCATCCGGGGCGGGATAAGATTCTTCACTTATATCGGTCGATGATTCGCAGCCTGGCCGGCCTGCAGGACGGCACCGGTTTCTGGCACAATATGCTGGATAAAACCGATACTTATCTGGAAACGTCCTGCACCGCCATGTTTACTTTTGCCGTTGCCAAAGGCATCAATGAGGGATGGATCAACCATGTATACGGCCCGGTGGCCCTTACCGGCTGGAACGCCATCCAAACGCGCGTGCTTGAAAATGGCGCAGTGGACGGCACCTGCGAAGGCACCACATTTGCGCATGACAATACCTATTACTACTATCGTGGCAAAAGCATCTACGCGACGCATGGCTATGGCCCGGTGCTCTATGCCGGCGCAGAAATGATTCGTTTATTGCAAAACGACAAAATCTATGTTCAACAAAATAGGATTAATGCCCGTAACAGCACCTTTCACTATCGTTTAAAAAGTGAATGGCCTGAGTTTAATGCAGGCCTTACATCTGTAGTGAAACCGCGTGTGATCGTTACCAGCGACGGAGAGATTGACGACGAGTGTTCCCTGGCCCGGTTCCTGCTCTATGCCAATGAGTGGGATATCGAGGGCATTGTCACATCGAGTTCGCAATACCACTGGCATGGGCACAATTGGGCCGGGGATGACTGGGCTCAATCGTACCTGGAGGCCTATGCAAAAGTCCACCCCAATCTGGCCAAACATGACAGTGGTTATCCTACACCCGAGTACCTTCAGTCCCGCACGTTCCTCGGAAACGTGGAAACGGAGGGGGAGATGGATAAAATCACTCCCGGCTCCCAACACATTGTCAAGGTCCTCCTGGACGATTCGGACGACCAACCCATCTGGCTCCAGGCCTGGGGCGGCACCAACACCATCGCCCGGGCTCTGAAAACCATCGAAGAAGAGCATCCGGAGCGAATGGCTGAGGTGGCCAAAAAGAT